>CAYJOF010000106.1:0-5268 GCA_964371765.1 uncultured Rikenellaceae bacterium | reverse complement strand
GGGAGCATATATACCTTGGGATCAGATGCGTGCTGTTCGATATGCCACATACAATCCAGCGAATAATGCTCACTTTTATCTTGCAAAAATCATTAGAAAAATCGGAGATGAACTCGATAACAATTGGGGAGTTATTGAAACTGGTGCAACGCCAACTTCAGCATACGATGCATACGACTATTTTGGATTTACTCATTCCAATCTACAAAGTTACTCATATGCAAAAATTGAGACAGAGATTAATGCCAATAGAGTCGTACACACCCGAGGCAACAATACTTCAACTGGAGAAGGACATGTTTGGGTTACAGATGGCTACAAAAATTACCGCTCAACCTCTTACGAGCCTTTGTGGAATGTTAGAGAACAGAGATACGATTGGATATACAGTGGATCGTATGCCCACTCATATATCCATGTAAATTGGGGCTGGGGGAAATATGCTGACGAAAACGGCTACAAGACTGGCACCAGTAATTATGCATTGAGCATTAATGATATGAATTCTATTCAAATCATCACAAACATAGCACCTAGATAATAAACTAAAATTTAAAATTCCAAGAAAATGAAAACAATAAAATTAATAGCAATCTCTATGCTAATATTAACAACAATATTTAGCTGCTCGAAAGAGAATGATGAAAGGGAAGATATGATACCTAAACCTAACTACACACTTGAGTTTGATCAGAACGCTAAGTTGCCTGTCCCAAAAGAGGGTGGAGTTTATAAACTTGCCGTTAAATTGAATAATCCATTCAATTATCAATTACTGTCAAAAGAGCACTACAATTGCGGTGGCTCAATCTTCTACCTGTGGGATATTATAGGATATGTTATTTATGATAACGAAGCAATAGAGAAGTGGTATACGGACAATCCTCATATAGATAGGACAAAACCACACGATATACCAATGGAAGATTATAGAATAGCATTCGAATCTTTTGAACCCGAAAAAGGTATAGTTCACAATAGCACTATCGTATTTGAACAGCTAAATGGAGAAATTGCTCATTGGGAAGCAACAGGTCTTACACTTTCAAACTTTCCTAATAAGCAAGACACCAAAGACCTATCATTTGAAATCGTTAGGGATAAGGGGAATAATCCTTTAAACGACTACGTTATACTTACTATAAAACCAAACACCAGCGGAACAACTCAGATGATAGAGTTAACTGTCGATAATAAAGAATATAGAATTATACAGGAAAAATAGAGGCATTAACATGTAAAAAAAACAAAGAGACTGCCTCCAAAGGTGAACTGTCCCCCAAAAAGTTATTTTTGTCTAACTTTTCGGAGGACAGTTCATTTCGCGATAGCCTCTTTATTTAAATACTATAGATTAATTATTTCAATTTTGAAATAAACTTTTCCCTGTTTACTACAAATCTATCGTGGGTTGCTCTGCCAATCATACCTTCGTTATCTTTTGCCTCAATCTCAAAAGAAACTTTCCTTCCATCTACGGCTGTAATTGTGGCAATTGCTTGAACTGTTGCTCCAAGTGGAGTTGCTTTTATGTGGGTTGAATTCACAGATATACCGACAGAACTATCTTCTGTATCGATAAATTGAGACAAACACTGCATAGCAGCACTCTCCATTAGTGCTATCATCGATGGAGTGGCAAACACCTCCATATCTCCCGAACCCATACTTTGAGCTGTAAGGGCAAGAGTCACCTCACATTGTGCTGTAAACTGGCTACCAATTACTATATCTTTCATTTGTTAAAGTTTCTTTAAGTTTGCGGCCATTGCGTGTGCCACCTCTTTAATCTGTACTAGTTTAGCCTCAGTTGGCATACCGTGCATATCAGCAGGATCGGCAACCATATCCCAAGCAATATTCTTAGCAAATTCTTTAAGAGTGCGCACTCCTCCACCATTCCAGCTGTAAGTGCCAAAAAGAGCAAGGCTCTTATTCTTAACACCCATATGCTCCATCTCCCTTGTAAGAAGTTCCATTGCTGGGTGCATACCACCATTATACGCACAACTTCCCAACACAACACCCTTGCATCTCCAAATTTCGCTAATTAGGTAAGAAACGTGAGTTTTTGTAACATCGTAAACACGAATATTACGGATACCCTGCTCTGCAATTTGGCGAGCTAGATAGTCGGCAGTAGCTGCTGTATTGCCATACATCGAGGCATACAAAACAACCACCGATTGCTCATCCTCAGGCTCATACTTACTCCATTTATCATAAAGAGCAACAATTTTCATTGGATCCTTTCTCCAAATCAATCCGTGCAGAGGGCAGATGATTGAAATTTCGACACCAGCAAGTTTAGCAAAGGCTTTTTGCACCATACCGCTCCATTTTCCTACTATATTTGAGTAGTATCTACGAGTATCGTCTAGGTAGTAATCAAAATCTACTTCATCATCGAAGATTCCTCCATCGAGAGTACCGAACATACCAAAAGCGTCTGCTGAGAAGAGAATTTTTTCGGTTATATCATAACTCATCATCGACTCAGGCCAGTGAACAAAAGGAGTGAAAACAAACTTAAGTTCATGGTGGCCTAAACTCAGGGTCTGGCCATCTTGGATCTCCATAAGATTCTCAGTAATACCCCAATAAGATGTTAGAATGTTAAAAGTTTTTTTATTACCTATTATCTTCACATTTGGATAGCGATTGATCACACTTTTGATCTCACCCGCGTGATCAAGCTCCATATGGTTGATGATTAGGTAGTCGAGCTCTCTGCCGTCTAGCAGTTGCTCTACCTTCTGAACAAAATCAAACTCAAAACCTATTTTAACAGTATCCAAAAGTGCTGTTTTTTCGTCTTTGATTAGGTAAGAGTTGTAAGCCACTCCGTTTGGCAGTGGCCACATCGATTCAAAAAGGTGTGTTATACGGTCATTCACCCCAAGGCGATAGACTCTCTCTGATACATTTACAAAGTTGTACATAGTATATTTAAAGCTAGTGGACTCATTCTGTTGTTTATTGATTAGATAGAGGGCAGTCCGTTAAACCTCTAACAAATAACGATGCAAAGATACAAAAAATTATTATTACCTAATATAAAAATCAAGCATTTTTCTATCTTCAAGATATGCCTCAAGGTGATCCCCTATTTTCACAGCTCCTACTCCAGCTGGAGTACCTGTAAAGATCAGATCACCAATCTTTAGAGTTGTAAACTGAGAAACATATTCAATTATTGTATCAACATCAAAGATCATATCTCTACTATTACCACTCTGACGCTCTTGTCCATTAATTGTCATTCTAAAATTTAGGTTTCGTATGTCACCTCCCAACTCCTCAAGGGCAATAAATTCATTTGGCACTGGGGCAGATTTATCAAACGATTTGGCAATCTCCCACGGAGAGCCAGCTTGTGAACAAGCTCTCTGAAGATCACGAGCAGTAAAATCAATACCAACACCTACCTCTGTGTAACATCTAGCTGCAAACGAGCGATCAATAGATTTGACTACTCTATTAATTTTAACAACTAGCTCGGTCTCATAGTGTAAATCTTTTGAGAATTCAGGAATATAAAAATCCTCATTGTTGCGCAGCAGTGCTGTGTCTGGTTTCATAAAGTAGATTGGCACCTTTGGAGGCTCATTGCCTAACTCCTTAGCGTGGTCGGCGTAGTTACGTCCTATGCAAATTATTTTCATAGCTATTAATATTTTATATCGGTTAGAAAAAGACCCTGTGCAGCAGCTGAACTCCCAGCAGCAGAGCGATTTTTAGTTTCAATTACCTCTTTAAACTCCTCGACAGTCATCTTTAAACGCCCCACCTCTAACAAAGTTCCTACAATGGCTCTCACCATATTTCGAAGGAATCTATCTGCCACAATGGTAAACACAATCATATTATCCTGCTCAGAGAATTGAGCCTCAGTAAGGTGACAAATATTAGTTTTGGTATCGGCGTGCAATTTTGCAAAACTAGTAAAGTCCGTAGTTTGTAGCAGAAGATTGGCCGCCTGCTGCATTCGTTCAATATCTAAAGGCAGGGTATAGGTATACGTACTCTCTCTTGTAAAAGGATTTTTTTGAGTAGAGATGTAGTATTTATATTCTCGACTTTTGGCCGAAAAACGAGCGTGAAGTGTATCCTCTACCTCATAAATTTTCCTCACTGCTATATCTTTATCGAGGATGGCATTGAGGTGGTAAACAAATTTCGGATCTGAGGGCAAAGCCTGAGTTTGGGTATCGAAGTGGGCAATATAGAACGATGCGTGAACCCCCGTATCTGTACGCCCTGCACCCACAACTAGAACATCCTCACGCAAGAGCTTCGAAAGAGCCTCTTGTAGCTCTTGTTGGATTGATGGAGAGTCTGGTTGTATTTGCCAGCCATTGAAATTGGTTCCTTTATAGGATAACTCTATAAAATATCTTGCCATAGGAGAAATTTATTATTATCTTTGCAGATTGAAGTGTCAATTTTTGATGCAAATTTAATAATAAATTTTTGAAATTCAATGAGAGTAGCTTTAATCGGGTACGGAAAAATGGGTCAGCAGATCGAAAAGGTTCTGATACATAGGGGTCATAGTATTGATTTAGTAATAGATAAGAATAGTCAACAGGATTTCACTAAGCAAGCAATGAGTAATATAGATGTTGCTATTGAGTTCACCTATCCTCAGACTGCTGCCTCAAATGTAAGAAAATGTATCGAATTTGGCGTTCCCGTGGTTTGTGGTACGACTGGTTGGAACGATGATATTGAACAAACGGAGCAGTTTTGTAGACAAAAAATGGGAACGATGCTAGTGGCTTCAAATTTCAGCATAGGGGTAAATATCTTTCGCAAGATCAACTCCCTATTGGCTCGCTATATGAATCTTCAAAAGGAGTACGAACCAACGATGCTCGAAAAACATCATATCCACAAACTGGACTACCCTAGCGGAACAGCGATCACCCTTGCAGAGGATATAATAGATGAGCTTGAGCGACTGGATAATCATTCGACAGATCCTACATACTGTAAATCATCCTTACCAATCTCTGTAATTCGCAGGAGCGACATACCAGGGACACACTCTATCTGCTGGGAGAGCCCAATAGATGAGATAACAATTACTCACAGAGCTAAATCTCGTAAAGGTTTTGCCTTGGGAGCTGTTTTGGCTGCGGAGTTCATAGTGGGCAAAGAGGGAGTATTTTCAATCGACGATTTAATAAAACTATAAAAGTAACAATGTTAAAAAAAATTAATGAACTAAAAAAGAATAAGTGGGCACGCTTTGGATTTCAATCC
>CAYJOF010000105.1:3325-5310 GCA_964371765.1 uncultured Rikenellaceae bacterium | reverse complement strand
GATAATACTCATACCCATATGGGCTGCTTTTCCCGAAACTGCATTATAAGATGAGATATTCTCCCATTTATAAACTATTTTCGAACCGCTCTCTTCGAAATACCCTTTTGTAGCCGAAGCAGCATTTGATTCGGCACCTTCGAATTTAAGCTGACCTGGCAACAATACTACATCAGGTGAAGTTTGCTCCTCAAAAGGCAATACTTGTATTTTATCTGTGCTACAAGAAGTCAAAATTACAACTAGTGCACAAAGCCTGATTAGATTTTTTTTCATAATAACGCTTACTATATATCCTAATTAATAACCACTAAGAACTCGCAAAAGTGCTTTCAAGTGTTAAATTGTTTTTACACTTCTTTGAGTTCTAAAACTAAAAGACAAAGATAAGTATTTTTTTTTGTCAAGCAAATTTCTTTGACGTGCGTTTAAAACTCATTAACTTGATTATTAGTGTTTTGTGAAATAATTTATTGTCCTTAATATTTTTCTTACTAAAGAGGGCTGTCACGAAATAGTCGTGACAGCCCTCTTTAGTAAGAAATATTGCTTACAAGTGCATATCTGGAACTGGTTTGTTGTAGTCGCCAGAATCCAATTTTGATTTACATTTCTTGAAACAATCAACAGTGTAAGCTACATCCTCAAGTGTGTGTACCGCAGTTGGGATAAGGCGAAGAATAATTTCATCCTTAGGGATAACAGGATAAACCACCACTGAGCAGAATAGGTTAAATTTCTCACGTAGCTCAACTACTAAGTTAGTTGCCTCCTCAGCACCACCTTTCATATACACAGGAGTAACAGGCGATTCTGTAACACCAATCTCAAGACCAGCCTCTTTAAGTCCAGTTTGAAGTGCATTTACAACAGTCCAAAGTTGGTCTTTTAGTTCTGGTTGAGTTTCGATAAGCTCAAGACGCTTCAATGAACCAATAACCATAGGCATTGGAAGAGATTTAGCGTAAGTTTGAGAGCGTAGGTTGTAGCGTAGGAAATCTACAATCTCCTTCTTAGCTGCAACGAAACCTCCAATACCTGCCATAGATTTAGCAAATGTAGCGAAGTGAATATCGATGCCATCCTCTACACCATAGTGCTCAGCAACACCAGCACCACGCTTACCCATAGTACCAAAGCCGTGAGCGTCGTCTACTAGGATTCTGAAAGGAATATCTTTTTTCATCTCAACAATTTTGTCAAGTCTACCAAGATCCCCCTTCATACCAAACACGCCCTCAGTAATCAGAAGAACGCCACCGCCCTGCTTAGTTGCAAGAGCATAAGCTCTTTGAAGTTGCTTCTTGCAGTTCTCCATATTGTTGTGAGGGAACACAAAACGCTTACCTCCTTTTGCTTTGTGAAGTAGCATACCATCGATAATACAAGCGTGAGCCTCTGAGTCGTAAACGATTACATCTTTAGAAGTTACTAGAGTATCGATGATAGATACCATACCTTGATAGCCGAAGTTAAGTAGGAATGCGTCTGGTTTGCGAACAAAAGCAGCAAGCTTGCGCTCTAGCTCCTCGTGATAAACAGTCTGTCCACTCATCATTCTTGCGCCCATAGGGTAGGCCATACCAAACTTGATAGCTCCATCTGCGTCAGCCTTCATCACCTCTGGGTGAGATGCAAGGCCGAGGTAGTTGTTCAAACTCCAAGTAAGTACCTCTTTGCCGTTGAATTGCATACGAGGTGCGATAGGTCCCTCTAATTTAGGGAAAGTGAAGTAGCCGTGACTACGCTTCATATATTGGCCGATTGGCCCGCCTGAGTGGCTCTCAATTCTTTCAAAAATATCCACGATATGTAGGTTTAAATATTAGACTATAAATTTTGCTGCAAAGTTACTAACAGTAATTTTTATAATAGTACGTACAAATACTTATTTTTTGCGACGTTATTTAATATAGTATCGATGCTATAAAAATAAATCTCAGCAGAAAAGGATGAACTTTTCTGCTGAGATTATATTATTGCCT
>CAYJOF010000105.1:0-3315 GCA_964371765.1 uncultured Rikenellaceae bacterium | reverse complement strand
TGACAACAGTGAATTTGATACAAAACCTAAGCCTAAGACTAATAAAAGCGATAAGCTGCTTTTTTAAGATCGTTAATTTTCTTAAATGGCTTACTTGGTTTAAGGTATCTGTTCATAAACTCATAGACCTGATAACGAATCTCGTAACCCTGCTTATGATCCATACGGTCGTATGAGTGCCCACCTGGAATAGCTTCCCAAATTTTCCACTCAAAATCCTTATCTCTAGCTCTTAGAGCGTTAATCATATTCTCTACCTCATACACGTTCACATCCTCGTCTGTTGTGTTTGTGAAGATCAAAAGTGGTGTATTGATCTTATCGGCGTGGAACACTGGTGAGCGACGACGATACTCCATAATATCTTCGTTTACGGTCTTGCCAACGTGGTGTTTGTCAGAGAATAGATCCTCATAACTGTTTTTCTTATACCCCAGACGGGCAATAACATCGGATACTGGCACACCTGCATATCCACAAAGATAGTCGTTCTGGTAGGTAGCCAAGTTCATAAGGGTAATCATACCTCCGTGGCTCCAACCCATAATTCCTACACGCTTACGATCTAGCAATGAAGAGTAGTTCTCCAATACTCGTTCTTTTGCCTCCCAGCAATCCTGATTCTCTAGTCCGCCGTAGTCGATGTTGTTGTAGTGTGATTGACCGTAGCCAATGCTGCCTCGGTAGTCGGTTGCAACAACTACGTACTCTTGAGAAATCAACTCACGAATCATATGTGCGTTGTAGGTGCTCATATCTCCGTGAACCCCACCGTGAACATAAACCATCAATGGATATTTTTGTCCCTGTTGAACGCTCTTAGGGATAAAAACATACGACCAAATTTTTAGTGGGTTTCCAGCTCCCTCACCCGTTGGATTCAGCTCGTTCCAACGTGCAGGACCTGTCATAAATATTTTGTCTATGTGAGCAATATCGCCTAGCCTCTCAAACCAAAGAATATCATCGATCTTCTTCTCCAACTCGTCGTGAGTGTGGCGTTGATTGTCGATTGTTTGTTGAAGTTGCTGAATCTGCTTAGAGAGATCCTCTATTGTTTGAGCGGATAGTGTGCTCAAGCAAAGAGTAAGTAGTGATAGTAGAATAAAAAATCTTTTCATAGGTACTAGTTTAGTTAATTATTTCGTAAATTGCTCCCTAGATAGGTTAATCCCCTTGTCTGGTTGTGCAAAAATAGTCAAATTTGTGTAAACTGTAATCGAATAAGTCGATTTTTCGTCTATCTGTTTCCACTAATTTTCGATAATCCTAGCAGTATCTAATAGATCACTTTGGGTCAATAATTAAACTTGTAATACAAAAAATATGAGAATATTAGGTTTGTTGAGATTAATTCACTATCTTTGCCACCTGAAATTCAAATAATGAATAAAACACGAAAAGATGAAAATTTGTCAAATCACAGGTAAAAGAGCTTTGAATGGGCACAATGTATCCCACTCAAACAAAAAGACCAAAAGAGTGTTTAGTCCAAACCTAAAGACTAAAAAATTCTTCTTGGTTGAAGAGAACCGTTGGGTGACGCTAAAAGTGTCTGCACACGGTATGAGAATTATTAACGCGAAAGGCTTGTCAGCAGCTCTTAAAGATGCTAAGGCCCTTACTAACATCTATTAATCACAATGGCAAAAAAAGGTAACAGAGTACAGGTTATTCTTGAGTGCACTGAGCACAAGGATAGCGGTATGCCGGGAACTTCTCGTTATATCACTACAAAAAACAAGAAAAACACTCCAGACAGAATGGAGCGTAAGAAGTATAATCCAATTCTTAAGAAGGTAACTCTTCACAGAGAAATTAAATAATTTTAGACAATGGCAAAGAAAGTAGTTGCAACGCTGAAGACAGGTACAGGTAAAATGTACACTAAGTGTATCAAGATGGTTAAGTCTGATAAGACTGGCGCATACACCTTCAAAGAAGAGATCGTACACAACGACGATATTAAAAATTTCTTCGCAAACAAGAAGTAATTTATTTTTTGTAGCTTGAATTAGGCTGCATAAAAAAGAGGCGACCCACTTTGGTCGCCTCTTTTTTGTATTAGCCTATTTAGCACTATTCTGCCGTTTGTTGATCTCTGCGCCACAGCGTATCGCTGATGGTCTCAATAAGCTCCCTACATCGCTCAAGGCTCTGATTATCCTTATCTTTTAGGGGATTATACTCTACAAAATCTAATGATACAACCTTTGGATGAGCTAGTACCATTTCTATTATCTTACGCGCATTTGAGAAAGAAACACCATTTTCAGACGGTACGTTCACCGCAGCAAACTCTTCAGGAGTGATTACATCTACATCTATACTAAAATGTATCCCCTGTGGAGATTTCTCCTCAATGTCAGCAAATATTGCCTCTATTGTCGCCTTAGCTCCCAGACGCTCAATGGTGTTTGATCCAGCGGTATATATATTATTATCCTTAATATTAGTTACCTCGCCTTTATCTATCGAGCGTATGCCTAGAAGATAACACATCTCAGGGCCTACCTTTGCCCCCTGAAACCCAATATCTGCAATCTGTTTATCCCCCCATCCTAGAGCTGCTCCAAGGCTCATTCCGTGAAAATTCTTCGAGGGGGAGCTCTCAGGAGTATTCAAATCTGGATGAGCATCAAACCAAATAACAGAGATATTACCTCCGTATTGTTTTGAGCAGCCTGATATTGACCCAGTTGCAATCGAATGATCGCCTCCTATACATATAGGAAAATTTCCTTTTGAGATTGAATTTGATACCCTTTCGTAGATCTTTTTGTTTAGAGAGAGTATCTTGTCACGATATTTTATATTTTGTGAAGCTTTGAGATCTGCTTGAGGAGCATTTTGCTCATTTGCAATATCGTTGTAGATGTTTGTTGTGTGTTTTTTTGAAAATATATCAATAATTCCAGCCTCTACAAGCCGCCGAGGAGCCGAATCTACTCCCTCTATGTTGCAGCCCTCGTATACAGGGAGCGTAATGATGTCTATATTCATACCTTATTTGCCTATTTTGTTGTTTGACAACAAATATAGTTATTTTTCTTGTATATACAACATATTATGTCGATAATTTATCAATATTGACTCAATACTCAATAATATACACAGATCTTCCGACTCTCTGCTGGCTTGTGAGATACTCAAGATTGAGATACAGGTATGATGAACTTAAGCTAGCAGCTGTGCTAGATATAGAGAATGTGTCCCCACTGCCACCTTGATATATATATTGGCTACTAGCTACACCATTGTACCTAAGCTCTATCGAACTAGGTATGCTTGTAAGGCTTGCTCTCCACCACTCAT
>CAYJOF010000104.1:0-5363 GCA_964371765.1 uncultured Rikenellaceae bacterium | reverse complement strand
AGCACACTTTACCAAAGCCTTTTTGAAATCAAGCACTCGTTTTGACTACTACAAACATCTACCATCCGACATAAACGGAATGGATACAGCTCAAAAGATTTTGGATGGTAATATCACCATTGCTGCGCTACCGCAGTGGGCAGATATAACCGTCTCGCTAATAACAATTACTGCTATCTTAGTTGGAATATGGCTCAGTTTTAGGGTTGTTTCAAGGCTGAATAGTCGTAAATTTACTGACTCTAAAAATTGCGTGCTATATCTTATCCCAATATTATATGGAGCTATATTTTTAGGAATGATGCTATGTTGGAAGGTATTTTAGTTTACCTTCCAACTACTCAATAGCTTTTATAATTTGCGAAATGATTGAGTAATTAACCTCTTCATCTTCGCTTGAATCAGTTATAAAGATAGCAAAGAAAATATCTTCTTTGCTATCGTTATCAATAATGCCGATACAGTTATTTGCAGCGGTTAAATCTTTATTGGATTTTCCCGAAAACCCAGTTTTGTAACCTATGTCGGTATTTTTTGAAATAAGGTTTCTTGCACTCCCTGTTTTTGTATTGCGCATAACCTGCCATAAAAGTTCACAGGACTGCGAACCTGCTTGCTTGTCACTCCAAAAGCGTTTTAATAACTCGGCCGCTGCATTTGGGGTAGCATAGTTTTTAAACTGTAGCTCCCAAGAAGATTGAATTTCTCGTTCGTAATTCTTTATTGATATGTTATTTACGCCTACTCTTTTCACATAAGAATCAATACTGTCAATACCACCTGAGAGATCAATCATCACATCACATAGATTATTGTCACTCTTAGCTACAACATATTCCACAAACTCCATAGCTGTTATTGCTGCGCCATTGGGGTGTGCCTCTCGAAATGGACTCCAAGTATCAGGTAGAAGATCGCTCTTTGATATTTTTACTGAATCAAAAAAGCAATCTACAATATCGCTACCAAGATACGTCATCGCAATTGGGAGTTTATAGATGCTCTGCATAGGGAACTGCTGGTCGCCGTTAATACTAACCAACATCTCACCACTTTCGTTATATACAACAACTCCAATAGTCAAATCTTTACCCTTAACAAGTTTCTCAATAGTTTTCTGCAAACCGCCGTTTTGCTCATTTGTGCACGAAGTTGTTGTCGCTACGACTGATAACAATGCAAATAAACTTCGAATAATCTTGTTTTTCATCGTATTATAAATTTTTAATATTTCTGATTTGTAGTTGTTGGTATAGGATTGACGAGGCAAGTGTTTTTTTTAAGAAGTAGCGTTTAGTGCTACCCTACTCCATTGTCACAGATTTCAATGCTTTATTATAGCTCACGATGCGAGAGTGGGAGTTGCTGTCTACCACAAGGAGTACTATCATCATCGCAATGGTGCTTATAAAGACAGCTCGCCACGTAGGTTTATCGATAAAAATTATAAGCAAAGCTGCCACAATAATAATTGCAGGTATCCAGCGAAATATAGTGTTTTCGGTCTGCTTGATGGTCGACTCGGTACGCTCTAATTCTGTTTGCACAAACTCGACTTTATCTGACTTATAAGCTATGGGAAAGGATTTTAATCTCTGGTGGTTATTATATATTAACCCAACACCAATTACCATAAGTAACACTCCGCACACTGCTATTGGAATTATGTAAGCTCGTGCCAACTCTGATTTGCCTAGAAGCCAAAAACCTATAGAAAGAGCGATAAATAGCAGTGATGCTGCAACGAAAAATTTTGATGAAAAAATTTCAGCCTTTGCCCAAGTTGTGGCGATGTTTAGAATATCCATTTTATTGTGGTTTTTAAGCGTTTAACTTATGTTCTTGTTTGCAAAGATAGTGCAATTTGTGTTTTTTTACTAACTTTGCACACTATAATAAGTAACATAATATTTTGATGAATCTAAAAATTAGACAAGAGAAAGTTGGCGATTATGAGATAGTTGGCAATGTTGTTGAAGAAGCTTTTAAGGATGCTGAACACACCGACCACAAGGAGCATGAACTTGTGGGTAGATTGAGAAATTCAGAATCATTTATTGCTGAACTTTCATTAGTAGCAGAACTTGATGGACAAATAGTAGGACATATAATATTAACCAAAATCAAAATAAATAATAACGCGGATAGTTTTGTATCGCTTGCCCTGGCACCAGTCTCTGTTCTTCCTGCCTATCAAGGCAAAGGAATAGGAGGGGCATTAATCAAGCAAGCACACGAAATTGCTCGCTCTATGGGTTATGGTTCTGTGGTGCTACTTGGTCATAAGGATTATTATCCGAGGTTTGGGTACAGGCTATGTAGTGAGTTTGGTATCTCACTTCCATTTGAAGTTCCTGCTGAGTACTGTATGGCTATTGAACTTACTGAGGGGGGACTATCTGGTGTTAGCGGAGTTGTGGAGTATGACCCTGCTTTTAATGGATAAGTTAGCTCTAAAGTGGTATAATTGTGAGTAATTAGTAAAATAAAATTGATAGTAATATGGATTTAGGAGCATTTTCGCTTAGTTTAGCCGTAAAAGATTTAGAGAAATCTAAAGAATTTTATTCAACCTTAGGTTTTGAAGTTTTTGGTGGCAATGTGTCGCAAAACTATTTAATTATGAAGAACGACACCACCACAATTGGGCTTTTTCAAGGAATGTTTGAAGGTAATATCTTAACCTTTAATCCAGGATGGGATAGTAATGCTGAGCAAGTCAACCCATTTACAGATGTTCGAAAGATAGAAAATGAACTCAAACAGAGGGGGGTTACACTACTAAACGAAACAGACAAATCTAGCTCACAGGGCGCAGCAAGTTTTATGGTTGCCGATCCCGATGGAAATATAATACTTATTGATCAACACCGTTAATTCGAATATACAGAAAAAGAAATCTTAAGAAAGTAGAAATTTTGACTAATACTATAAAAAATAGAGAATATGAGATTCGCTTTTATAATTTTAGGTGCATTTGTGTTTGTTAGTTGTTCAAAAGACACAAATTATAACTTTAAATATAGTGATGTTATAGGCAAGAAATTTTCAAGCGTTAATAACACGATAGAATTTCTTTCACAAGATTCTCTAATATGGAAACTCACATCGTACAGAGATACTTTAATACATTATAGGTTGAAGTATAATGTGCTTGGTAACAGTATTAGTTTTGAGGTAAAGGATACGGTTCGAATAGATTATATCGATCCAATCACAGATGAACCAGCTTTTAGCATAACATATTATATTGATTCATTTGTGGGTGATTTTAGTAGTGACAGTGCAATAGAGGCAACAGAAAGACACTCCTATGTTGTAAGGCCGAATGATGAGTATCCCTCTTCAATGGCTGGTGCTGAGTTGCAGCTTACTTATCGTCGCTAAAATTTTACCAAAGCTCAAAATAATCATAACAGAGATTGATGATAGGAGTAATGCAGGATCCACAAATAAAAAATAACAATACAATATGAAAATTGACCACTTAGCACTTTGGTGCGAAGATTTAGAGCGTATGCGTGCATTCTACTGCACCTATTTTGGAGCGATAAGCAACGAGTTGTACCACAATCCAGTAAAGCAGTTTTGCTCCTACTTCCTTTCGTTTGAGGGGAGCGATTGTAGGATTGAGATTATGACACGTCCCGATATTGCAGCCAACACAGCTGAGCAGCGTTACAGTGTGATGGGCATCGCTCACTTCTGCATTGAGGTAGGCACACAAGAGGAGGTTTTCACACTCACCGAAAGGTTGCGCAACGATGGCGACACCATTGCAAGCGAGCCTCGCCTCACGGGTGATGGCTACTTCGAGAGCGCAGTTCTTGATCCTGAGGGTAACTTTGTTGAACTGTCTGCCAAGGAGTAGAATATCACATATAAGAACAATGATAAAATTTATAGCTTCAACCGCCTTGCGTACCATGATGGTTGAAGATGAAAATGGTGAAACACCCACCAATGAGCCGACTGTTTTAGAGCCAATCTACTGGTTGGATATTATAAAAATTCCTTATAAGAATCATACAAATGATGATTAATATTTTTCGTATCATATCATATATCTTGGCTCTAACACAATTAAGCTCTTGCGACTCTATAGTTATTTCTAAGGCAGAGTTAAATATATCACCCACACCCAACGAAGTAAAAGAGGGTGGATTATTAGGGTATAAGCTATCTCCAACAGCTACTTTTTTCATTGATAAAAATGCTGATAAGGGTTTCTCTGAGGGGATAGCAAGAATTATGGCACCATTAAGTGGTAGGCAAGACAACACAGCAGCAGCAGTTATGACAAGCCACATCTTAGAGAGAATTAACTCCACACATAATACTCAGCTAAGATTAGTTGAAAACGATGGCGATGTTAGTGTTAGAATTAAAGCAGGTTTATCTTCGTGGGTCTACGATAAAGGCTACACCATAAAGGTTAACCACAGGGGTATCGAGATTGTTGGAAATGGCAGTAGGGGGTTGTATAATGCCCTTAGTACGCTACTTCAGATAGTCAATAATTCGGAGATTGCAGATGATTCAGGCTGGGCTATCCCTGCGCTAGAGATCGACGACTACCCTGCTTCTTTTCCAAAACGAGCTCTTTTGATAGATGCAAGTAGAGGGGATTTGGAGGTAGAGCAACTAAAAAGAGTGATTGACAAACTCTCTGCCTATAAAATAGATCGCATCCACCTAGTTGTTGCAGATGAAAGTTGGGCTTTAGAACTTAATGAATATCCCAAGGGGATTAATCTTGCCCAAAAAATCTACTCACAAGATGAATTAATAGAGCTTATAAGGTTTGCGCAGTGGCGTATGGTAAATGTGACACTTCAGATCAATACAGAACAAATGATATATGGTAAGTTAGCGCAAATTATCAATACTCAGGTGAGTGACGCTCTGAAGTATGATTTTTACATATTAGAGAATGATAGTGTTGGACGCCAGCACCTAGTAGAGAATCAAGGTTCCACATATTTGCATACTCCCCATAGTGTATCCACTTCAGAGTTGAGATTTGTACCGACTATGAATGAAGAAGATAGGACAATTCTGGTAAGGCTACCAAACTTAGATTCACTCTCGGATGCTTATATTGATGATTTATCGAATTATCTTTGGAGCGGCAGAATGCAATAGAATTAAAAAAATTACCCACTATCGTTTTAAAATGTTCATTTCCCATTTTATACCTATGTTATAGGTGTTTTTCATTGGCATATCGTTGAGATGTGCTGCCGACCAAAAGGCGTGAAGTCGTAAGTTGTGACGTCTATTTCTCACAGGAAAGTACTCTACCCCGACACCATAATATCCATAACTTGTCCCCGGTGTTACGTAGGGATCGTACACACTAT
>CAYJOF010000103.1:0-5475 GCA_964371765.1 uncultured Rikenellaceae bacterium | reverse complement strand
TTGCATTTATGAATGCAGGACTATCACTAGAGGGAATGACAATGGAGACTTTCACTTCTCAGACCACTCTAGCTATTATTGCAGGTCTACTGTTGGGTAAATTTATTGGAATATTTGCATTTAGTGCTTTGGCTATCAAAACACGCATAGTGGATATGCCAAGAGGTGTAAATTTGAAAGGAATCGCAGGAGCTGCAATATTGGGAGGTATTGGATTTACAATCTCAATCTTCATCGGAACCCTCTCTTTTGCTTCGATTGAGGGCGTAGGTACTGAGCTACTAAACCAAGCTAAGTTGGGTATTCTTACAGCCTCAGCTGTTGCTGCAATAGTGGGTTACCTATACCTCAACTTCACTCACCGCACCGAAATAAACGACGAGGAGTAGTCGTTTTTATATAGACTAAGAGAGAGGATTGAATGTTATTCAATCCTCTCTCTTTTTATTGGACTTCTTATCAAAATCCAGTACTGTCCGATAAAAAACCCATCGTTAGGCAAAATTGGACAAATGTGCATTAGTTTTAGACTCAAATCACTGCGTGGAGTACATGTATACTTGAATACTTAGCGTACGTGAGGATTTGAGCAAGGCAGGAAGTGACAAAAATGTTTTTGAGACAAGTTCTAACTAGATGTCAACTCCAAAACTAAAGGTAATCCCCAGATCATCGTATGTATTAGTCTTATACAAAAGGAAACCTAACTTCACCTTATTGCTCAGTTTAAATAGGTTTACAGATAGATCAATTCCTACTCCATAGGTGTAGAAATGACGCCAAGGCAGATACTCATACACTCGAGTAGGGTCGGCGTAACTATAATCGCCCATCAGCTTTAGATCTATCCTTCTAAAATAGATTATTGGTCCTGCACCCCAGTTAGGGTATAGCACTGGCGCAGCATACTCTGTTTTGAGGGAGTATACCTCCTGAGCTGTAAAATCAGAATAAGCACCTGTTGCGAAAAGCCCTTTCTGCGAAAAGTTAAATTTACTCTCTATTTGATATTGTCCCAAAGCAGATAGCTGGAATGAATGATTTTCGGCAAAACCTGGGAAATAGCCTTTAGCATAAACTCCAAAAAGGTAGCCAAAATTTCCATAAAATGGGTTTACGCTAGAGTATATCTCAAAAGCACAACCAATAGGGGGCGCAATATCTTTAGATCCTCCCGAAATAAAGCTTTGATAGGAGATAGATGGACTAATCTTATGAACACCTTCCCAAGTGTTTGGCCCCTCAAGAAGTAGGGTATTTGTGTAATCGTAGCTAAGACCCATAGTAAGGTAGCGACCAACAGCACCTCTTGAGAGATTAAACGGCAGAGAGAAAGCGACTCCAGCAGCAAGATAGTTCTTTGTGTCCTCGTTTATCTCAAGTTCATCAGAATTGGTATTATTAATTTGATAGCCCTGATAACCTCCACCATAATCTATACTTGCAGAGATCTTTACTGGCAATGCGCTATATGTTGCCGTTGAGTTCAACGCAAAGCTATTCTTGTAGTATCCTAAGGAGGTAACTGAGCTCATTGTTGACAGTAGGTTTTGAGTCAGAAAGCTCGCTCCAAAACCCGCAGCCAACTCCCTCTCATTTAGGATTCTGTCTATACCTACATAGATAGGAGCCCAGCTATGAATATTAAATAAATTCTGCCCCTTACGGTATCTCTTTATTGGATAGTTACCAAGCGAACTTTCATCAACCCTAACACTATCAATATTTATTATCTCCCCCCTAGATCGGGCTTGTGAGATGAGTGTATCGAGTCCAATATTGAACAGCTCTACTGGCACCTGCACATACTCTACTTTCTTGTTTTTAGCCTCACTCAACTCCATAGACGAAGGCAGGTAGCCTTGACTTGTGTAGGTGGTAGCAAGTATTGAGGCCTTCGTGGTTTGTGGTTGCGACCAGAGTTTAGCCAAAGATGAAGCCTTTGTGCCGTATGTTGATTCGGTGAGTGTGCGCTCTGTGCGACTTGCCATATCAAACTCATGAACCTCATCTTTACCTGTATAAATAGAGGTGTAGTAGAGCTTACCGTCGTTTGCCGATAGGTTGTCGAGCGTCACGTATGAGGCTTGTGTCAACTTATCGAAAGTCTGCAAACTAGGATTAAACTCCCCTAACCACATACCTTCGTTATTGAGGATTATTCCTACAATTTTATTATTTAGATTATCCCACGAGAGACCGTTGAAAGAGGCGTCGAACCAAGGAAACCGAATACTCTTCTCAATCTCGAAATCAGAATTTGTAATAAAAAGATGACTAAAACCCAAGTCTCCGTAGCCTATCATCGCAAACTTATCTTCAGCCATAGGTGTTATGTAGAAAACTCCCTGTTCAGTCACTTTATGGCGTTTAACCTCTGTGTGTCTAACTCTTCCATTTGAATTGATCGAAAGGGTGGATTGACACACAATGGAGCTGTTTTTTTGCCCCCAAGATCTAGAAGGAGCATACTCTGTCCAGTATAGGGTATTATCCTTGATTGTTGGTCGGGCTGTCACATAACCTGCATAGAATAGCGCCTGTTCTTGAGCTGTTTGGGTATTGATTACTACATATCTATTAGCCTTGTCCAGATCTGCTTTTAGAGCAACAACCAGAGTATCATTTAGTGGTAAAAGTCCGCTATATGTTGAGTAAGATTTTAATTTTGTAGGGATTATGGTTGTAGAGTTATCTACCTCTGCATGAGAATTCCAATGCGTGCGTAGATCGTCGAATGCCCTCATTGCTAAATCTGTTGAGCTATAACCCTCACCATACTTATCGAAGGCAAAAGATGTAGGCAGGATAGTGTAGGGGTAACGTCCCGTATAATCCATTACTTTATCCCAAAAATCATAGCCAAAATATCTAGTGGCTGCCCCTACCATAATATAACCACTCTTATATTTGTCGGGCACAAAGTGATTCTCTGAACCCAAAGATAACTTATTGTAGTTTAGTTTACGAGGATCACCATCTCGAAAAACTGTAATATTTTCGTTTAGAAGAGCTCTCATCTCTACCGAGAACTCTGGCTGACGACCACGTCCGAATGTAGTGAAGATGGTCTCTGCCAATACAGCGTCTCCCTCAAGGAAATAAGAGGGAACAAGCGCCGTTACAATCCCCGGAGCAAGCTCACCTATCACATAGGACATAGCTTTGGTAAAACCGACGTTTAGGGAACTTAGTTGCGCAACGTGACGGTATTCGTGAACCGTAAGTTGCTTGAGCCATTGAGTGGCAAAGGTGTTTCGACTTGGGATAGAGTATAACTCCATACGCTTAGGAACATAAGTAACCATCCCATTAGACAAAATATTTTGGGTGTGTATCAGCACTGGAAAGTTCTGTAACTGACTACTAAATCCTCTCATAATATGAGGAGATAACGTATCAAGATATGAGGCTACAACGATTCCTAAATGGGGAGAGTTCTGTGGAAATACTACTCTCTGGTTCTTCAATTCAATTTCCGACCATTTCTTAATAGGGTCAACCTCCGAGAGGATATACTGAGCCTGAACTCGTCCCATAGTTAGCAGCACAATAGCTGCCACTACGACACAAGAGATCAATTTCCTATATAATTCTGCTCTTTGTATAACCATCGTCAACCAATAATTTATGTATCTTCTGGCGATGATCACCCTGAATAATAATCTCGCCATCCTTTACACTACCACCCACACCGCACTTGCTCTTAAGCATCTTACCTAAGGCATTCAAGTCATCATCGCTACCCAAAAAATCGGTAACTAAGGTCACTTGCTTACCTCTACGCTGCTTACGATCGAGTGAAATACGTATTTTTTGTTTCTGCTTATCTATTTTCTCCTCCTCAGAATCCTCTTCAAAATCAAATGTAGCATCGGGATTGGTTGAATACACCATTCCCAATCTGCTTTTCCAATCGTTATTGCTCATAATTTACTATTTTCAATATGTCTGCGACTATCTCGTTGGCTTCGCTTTGCAATTCCCTCGCCAATAGCCTTCTCTAGGTCTACACCAGTTTGATTTGCTAGACAGACTACAACCCACAAAATATCTGCCAACTCCTCCGATATATTCTCTCTCTCCCCCTCCTTAAATGATTGATCGCCATATTTACGAGCTATAACACGAGCCAACTCGCCCACCTCCTCCGTAAGAATTGCCATATTTGTCAACTCCGAGAAGTATCTTACCCCATATTTTTTAATCCACTCATCTACTTGTTGTTGAAGTTCGCTTAATTCCATTATTCTCTGTTTTTAGAGTCAATAAAAATAGTTACAGGGCCATCATTCACCAACTCAATCTTCATATCAGCACCAAAGACTCCCGAGGCAAGCTTGTTGTCGCCTAACCTACTAGCAAAAGCCCTTTTGAAACCCTCGTAGAGCGGAATTGCAATATCTGGCTTTGATGCACGAATATAGGAGGGGCGATTGCCTTTCTTTACAGCTGCATGGAGCGTAAATTGTGATACTACCATCACCTCGGCATCAATATCCTCTACCGAGAGATTCATAATGCCTTGCTGGTCGTCGAAAATTCTTAGTTGGCATATTTTGCCCACTAACCAATCAATATCTTCTTGTGTGTCGGCATCCTCTACACCTACAAGCACCAAAAGACCTCTCTTGATCGAAGAGTGGATTTCATTGTCGATACGTAGAGTAGAGTTACTAACTCGCTGAATGAGAGTACGCATTGGCTAGAAAATATCTAAAATTGTCTCGCCTTTGTCTGCTCTTAGATGATAGCCATAAAGTCCACACTGCTGCGCAGCAGTGATATTCTGTTCGTTGTCGTCGATAAATACTGTTTGCTTAGGATCCAAGTCAGCATCATTTAACACTGTATGATAAATATCCGCATTCGGCTTACGAGTGCCCAACACATCCGAGTAGTAACATTTGTCGAAAAGCGACTCCATATCAAATCCAAACTGACGATTAAAGTTGTTGAGAAATCTAACTCTATGTGGGAAGTTTGTATTACTAAGCAAGAATAGGTTATAACCCTGCTCACGCAGGCTCTGAATCAACTCAACACGCTCCTTTGAGAAGGGCAGCAAGAGAGCTGACCAAGCTTCAAAAAGTTCTTTCTGTGACACTGGGCTAGAGGTAGGATACTCTTCCAATACGTGTTTGAAAAACTCCCTAGCAGAAATTTCTCCCGTTTCGAGCTGCCAAAACAGTCCTCTTGTCTCAGGGTGAATATGACTCGGAGCAATATTATTAACGCCAATATTCTTAAAGGCTTCAACCGATCTATTAATGTCTATATCAAGCACAACCCCACCAAGGTCAAAAATGATATTTTTAATTCCTTTATCCTTTACCACCATAGCACAAAACATTTTTTATTAAAAATATTTGCAAATGTATGAACTTTTATTTACTTTTGCAACGTCAAATCGAATAAAGCTTGACTTTATCGAGGGCCTATAGCTCAGTTGGTTAGTAGCACCTGACTCATAAT
>CAYJOF010000102.1:0-5555 GCA_964371765.1 uncultured Rikenellaceae bacterium | reverse complement strand
TTCCTGCTCCTTTATTTGCTGAACATTAAGGTTTTTAGCATTTTTTATATCAGGCAAAACCACTATCTCAAATCGATTATAGTTCAGAAGTCTCTTTCTGTACACCTCAACCCCCCTCTCAACGAAGTCTACGTTGGTCTTACCAACAACAACTAGCGTAATGTTCATCTAATTAGCCATTTTAGTCAACTCCTTAACATATATCTCCGCCGCATCTTCAATTGTTCCGTAGAACTTACCTCCAGCAGCATTCACGTGACCTCCTCCGATGTAGTGGGCTCTAGCAAATTGATCAACATCGATACCCGAAAGTAGTGATCGAAGAGAAATTTTCACAAGATCACGTTTTTCTATAAATATTGCGGAGTTCTCTATGCCTTCGATCGAAAGAGGCACATTAACAAGCCCCTCAAGATCACCCTCCACAAACTCAAACCTCTCTAGTTCCTCACGACTAAGGGTCATATATCCACACTTAAGTTCAGGGTTGATGATCATCTTCTCGGAAAGAGCATAAGCTCTGAGGCGGATTTGCGACTCACGCATCGTGTCAAATATCTTAGAGTAGAATACGTTTGGCTGAACGCCTACGGCAACCACCTTAGCCACCATCTCGAATAGTTGTGCATTGAGATTTCCAAAAGTAAAGTTACCTGTATCGGTCATCATACCAAGATATAGCGCCTCGGCTTGCCCTATTTCGACAAATTGCCACATCCCCAACTGCTCGATAAGCTCTGCCACCATAAGCGAAGTAGAGGATTTTGTAACGTCAGAGAAGAGAATATCGTAGCTCTCCACTGGAGGGCTTTTATGATGATCCACAAGTACTTTTGTTGCACTGCTATTTTTCAAAACAGGCTCACGAAGATTCCCTAAACGTTCCTCTATATTATTGAAATCCAGACAAAAAATCACATCTGCCTGCTCAATTATTGCATCACACTGCTCGGCAGACGTAGTGTAGAAAAGTATTGTATCATAGCCTTGAACCACTCGCAGGTTTGGAGATGGTTTGTTGGGCAAGATAAGTTGCACTGCCTTCCCGCTATTTTTGAGTGCACCACTCAAAGCTAGAGCAGATCCCACAGCATCGCCATCGGGGTTAAGGTGTGCCGTTACCACAATATTTTTGCTCTCTGAGAGCGTCTGTTTTAATCTATCTATCATTTCTAAAAATTTTATCGAATGTTCTTCGCCCAATTATATAAGAATCAATAATTGAGCCTTTATAAACGCACTTGTCTGGCTGGATATTGCACGATTTGGTGATGTTGTACTCTCGTTGTAGATCTAGCACCGAACAATGATTTTTGTACTGCTTGTGAGCAGTAGTAACTGCCCAAAAGCCTTTGATATTAAACATCATCAAATAAACGATAGCCAAAACGCCATCAAGCACCATTCTTTGAAAAATTATACGCTTATATTTTTGACTATGCGTATTTTTATGAATCATATATAGGCTATTGCGGTGATTGAGCATTAGCTTTCGAGGCGATTTATAGTCGAGAGTAGCACCTCCTAGATGAAATACCCTGCTCTTGGGAACAACAACTATCTTATAGCCCATATTTCTAAGCCTCCAGCAAAGATCAATCTCTTCTTGATGGGCAAAGAACGCCTCATCGAGACCTCTACTACTAAGGTAGAGCTCTCGACGAATCATCATCGCTGCCCCACTAGCCCAAAAAATTTCGCACTGGTCGTCATACTGACCCCTATCCTCCTCGATAGTGTTTATTACCCTACCACGACAGAAAGGCAGGCCATATTTATCGATAAAGCCACCCGAAGCACCTGCATACTCGAAGAGATGAGGTTCACGCTGGCTCAAAATCTTTGGAGTCACCACAGCAATATTACTATCGCTCTGAATGACATCGTAGAGTGGTGTCACCCAATCCTCCTTAACCTCTACATCAGAGTTCAGCAGTATAACATACTTGCTATCGAGCTGTTCAATCCCTCTATTGTAGCCACCCGTAAAGCCATAGTTTTGGTCGAGTTGGACTATACGCACACTGGGATAGGTAGCGGCAATATATTCGGTCGACGAGTCGGTCGATCCATTGTCGATTACCACCACATCGCACAGATCCGCTGGAGTGTGTTCAACCACACTGCCCAAAAACTTTTGCAATAATTCTACTCCATTCCAATTGAGGATGGCAACACTAATCTCTTTCATACAGGGCAAAGGTAGCGAAAATTCACTCTCCTCACAAGCCCACAAACATCTTCTCTCATTAAAAATAAGCGGGGCCGCCCTATTGGACAGCCCGCTTAGGAGTATTGTATCTTAAAATTATAGTACTTCTGATTTTACAACAATCTGCTTAAATTCAACTGGAGGTGGAGAGTTCTCAAAGTAAAGGTGCCACATATTACCCTTAACCTCAGCGTGAACTCCAGTACCATTGGTAGTTAGAGTGATATTCTTAGTATCAACTCCCTCAAAGGCAGTTGCCGATGCTCCAATAAAATTAACAGCCGTAGAGATTGTCAATTCTGATAGGTACAGACATCCACTAAATACCCTAGGATTAATCTCGTTAACAGATGGGAAGTATCCCGAGACCATACTATCACATCCATCAAACGTTTCTGCTTCTAGTATTGACAAAAGAGGCAGGCTTACCTCAACCAAAGAGCTACACTCTAGGAAGTTGCTAGATCCAGCATAAGTTAGCTTAGGCATATAAATAGATTTCAGGTTAGTGCATCGAAGGAAGGCTGCTCGACTCAGATAGGTAAGCTCTGGGAGATTAGCCTCTTCAAGTTTAGCACAATAGGCAAATGTAAAGCTACCAATTTTCTCAACCTTAGGCATATTTATGGCAGTTAGATTGTCGCAACCATAGAAGGCTCCACTATCATAGTCTCCACCATTTTCAATCTCTTTCAAACTTGGAAAATCAACACTCTCCAAGTTACTTGATTCTTTGAATGCGCTTTTCTCGATATAAGTAACATTGCTTAGAGACACGCTCTTGAGTGCAGGTGAATATGAAAAAGAATATCCTGATATTTTCTCCAGCACAGGGAACTCAACATCCGATACGTGCTCAATTGCAATATCAATAAACTCACCACCTGTAAGCTCCTTTAGCACAGGGAATCTTAATACTTTTAGACTTTCACAGCTTCTAAACGCATTATCACCAATAGAGGTCAATTTAGGGAAATTTGCCTCGTAAATTGCGGTTTCCGAGAATGAATCCTCTCCAATAATTTCTACATTTGGAAGCCAAACAGAGCGCAAACCATAACAACGCCAGAAAGCATCATCACCCACCTCGGTAGCCTCTGGAGCTTTAACCGCAACCAGATTAGGAGCACCCACACTATAAGTGTAGCCATCATCGTCTGTTACACCATAATTGAAGGTTCTTGGAGGCAGTTTCTTCATATTTGCAAAAGTCACTGTAACAGATCGTCCAGCACTCTTTAGAGCCTCCGTAAGACGCCACATATCTCCCTGACTACCCGATGGCTTTGTGGCACCAGTAATAGCCTCACTGTCGCTAATCACCCATTCGTCTCCTGCGATCAAAGATCCGTGGATTGGCATAGTTTTATAACTCATAGGCCCACTTATAATATCATCCTGCCCAACATCGTTGATTGCAAAGAATGGTCCATAACTAGTACCCTTAACAACCCAATTTAAGCCACTAAACTCAGTACCATTATTCTCTGAGGTTTTAAGAGTAATCTTAGAGTAATCTAATCCATACAGAGAGTTAGAGCTTGCTCTAAAGGATGTCACCTCGGTAGCAATCACCAGAGAGTCGAGACTCGAACAGCCAGAAAATACATAATCTTCTAAATATTCCACCTTTGGCAAGTAGAGTTTTTTTAGATTTGTACACTCAGCAAATGCGCTATTATCGATAAAGGTAACCTGAGGAATATTAATCTCCTCCAAGTCGTAATTCCCTTGAAAAACTCTCAGTCCGATATAAGTAAGTTTTGGAGCAGAGATAGATTTAACATTGTTTAAGTAAGTCAAAGCATCCTCTTCCATAATCTGCTCAACATTTGGGAACACAAGATGAAATCTTCTATCGGATCCTTCGAGGTTTTCGCTATTGTGTGCGTAAATAATATCCTTCAACTTATTGGATCCAGTTAGAGACACCTCTTTGTCAAGAATAACAATGGTGTCTGTTCCAATCAAATCAATAGTATATGGCAAAGTACTGAAATAGAAAGGACCCTCCATTTTTGCCTGCTCAGAGCCGTTGACTGATTTGAATGGTCCATACAAGTAATGTTCTAAATCTTCGTTAGGATTTTTAACTGGTACTGTTATTGTTGCACCATCGATAAACACACCACTATTGGCTAGATTATCTGTTCCGATAATAACATCCAATCTCTCGAAACCTCTATTCATATTATCTTCAGGAGTTTGCTGCGAATAAACATCTGCCACCAAGCTGGTTGAGGTAGTTGCAATAATCAGTTTTTGCAAATTTGGGGTATATTCCAAAGAGAACTCTTCAGAGATTTCACTCACCGCAGGAAGGCTCAATTCAACTAGATTAGGGCAATACCCTATCTTGCGAGTAGACAGTACGTTCATAGTCCCCGAATGGAAATGCGAGAGCGAGTTACTGCTAGGGATCTCACCATTGTAGGACTTAGCACTAACTCTAATCAGCTGATTGGCACTCATATTTGACAGAAGATTATAGATCTCTTCGTCTGTACCTGACTCAATTAGCCACACATTGCTCGTAGAGAGAGCCTCTAGGTCGGGAGACGCTGCATTTATCACAAGTCCAGCCTCACTATTAGCAGCAGCTTGCGTCACAGTAAACTCTTTACTAGAGTCGCTACGGCTATATTTAATTACTGCACTACGACTAGAGCTTGATGTGTTCTCCTCGAACTGAAAAGTTGCAACATAACTAGAAATAGTTCCGATTTCTGATTTAGCAGCAACGTTTTGTTGACTCTGTACGCCTACATATTTCACCCAATCAACATTCTCACCAACAATACTAATGGCGATATCGGAAAAATTACCTGACTGAATAATCATCTCTACATCACCCTGTGAAGAGGGAGAATAAAGAGTTGTAATCTCTGTTTGGGCTACAGTCTCTTCTTGAGGATCATCCTCTGCGCCACCTCCCGTTCCTTTTTGACAGCCCACAATAATCATTGCCACAATGGGCAAAAACATCAATAGTTTTCTCATTTTTATCATAATTAAGCACAATTATCACCTACTAATAGGCTTGATTAATATAAATTTAGTAACAATATTTTCAATTTTGCAAAGATAAGTGTTTTTCCGTATATTTACAACTCACAGCACCGCAATGAGTTTGGGGTTTAGTAGTGTCAAAGGGAATCGTAGATGTAAAAATTCATTTCTTTTATGCTTTGATTTGATTATCTTGAAACAATTTCAGACAGTCAAATTTGTGAGAAATATGTATCAAAATTCAGTTTTGGGGCTTCGTGGCGCGCATAAGACGGAGCGTACTAAAGGTACGTGAGTATTTATGAGAGCTAGGAAGTGTCAAAAATGTTTTTGA
>CAYJOF010000101.1:0-5620 GCA_964371765.1 uncultured Rikenellaceae bacterium | reverse complement strand
ACAATCTCAAAAAATGATTGTGATAAATTCATATCATCACTTACAAAGCTACTACAATGCAAAGACTAAAAGTAATAAAGGTTGGAGGCAACATTATCGATTCTCAGCAGGCTCTTGAGGGTTTCTTAAAGGAGTTCTCTAAAATCTCGGAACCAAAGATATTGATTCACGGAGGGGGCAAAATTGCAACAAAGATTTCGGCATCCTTGGGTATAAAAACTCAGATGGTAGACGGCAAGAGAATAACCGATAAGGATACTGTTGAGGTTGTAACTATGGTATATGCAGGGGGGATAAATAAGTCTATTGTGGCACGCCTGAATCATCTTGGATGTAGAGCGTGGGGTTTGTGTGGAGCAGATGCCGCAATTATTCCTGCCAATAAGCGACCTGTTGGAGCTATTGATTATGGATACGTGGGCGATATTATTGGACAAGAGATAGACAGTGAACTTATTGATATGTTACTTCAAAGAGAAATCACCCCTATCGTAGCTCCAATAACAAGCAATCGTGAGGGGAGTCTACTAAACACAAATGCAGACACCATCGCACAGGGAATTGCTGTGGCTATGAGCTCGATTTATAGTGTTGAGTTGATATATATGTTTGAGCTGAGTGGGGTGATGCACAATATTGACGATCCCACTTCACTTATTCCCAAAATCACTCCAGAGATATATGTTGAATTAAAGACAGAGGGTAAGATAAGTGGCGGTATGATACCAAAGATTGATAATGCTCTTAGTGCAATTTCTCAAGGAGTAGAGAGTGTTAAGATAACGAATTCGTTGGGGAGTTACAGCGGAACAAAAATATGTTTGGCAGATGAAAAACAATAGATTCAATAGAGCAAAAGAGCTACTAAAGAGACTTGTATCTACTCCATCGATTACAAAGAGTGAGCAACTATCTGCTCAATTACTCTACGATGAGATGATTTTGAGGGGATTCAGCCCAGAGAGGGTAAAGGATAATATTATCTGCTACAACAAACACTTCTCACCTGAAAAGCGTACTCTGGTTTTATGTTCTCATCACGATACCGTATCTCCCAACAAAGGATACACTCTTGATCCTTTTGAGCCTATCGAGAAAGATGGAAGATTATATGGTTTGGGCAGCAACGATGCAGGAGCAAGTCTAGTAGCTTTGATTGAGCTATTTGATTTTTTATATTCGCTGGAGAACCTTCCATACAACATAGCCCTACTTATCACTGCTCAGGAGGAGAGCTCAGGGGTGGAGGGTATGGCTATTATGTTCCCTCGACTTCACAATCCAGAGCTGGTGATAGTTGGTGAGCCCACATCTATGGATATTGCGGTAGCTGAGAGAGGCTTAATGGTTTTAGATTGTGTTGTTGAGGGCATCGCAGGCCACGCCGCACACAACAACACTGTTAATCCAATCATAAAAGCAATGGATTCTATACGATGGTTCAGCCAATATCGTTTCGAGAAGGTATCAAGTATGCTCGGTGAGGTAAAGATGAGTGTGACTGTAATCTCTGCTGGACAGGCTCATAATGTTGTACCTAGCCAATGTAACTTCACAGTAGATATTAGGAATAATGGGGAGTACACCAATCAAGAGATTTTGGATATAGCCAAGGAGCATTTAGATATTAAAATCATACCTCGTTCGGTACATCTAAACCCCTCGACCATTGAGCTCGATCATCCATTTGTAGAGGCTAGCATAGCGTGTGGATCAAATCCTTACGGATCACCAACTATGTCAGACCAGGCTCTTATTCACTGCTCTAGCGTAAAAATCGGAATCGGAGATAGCCTCCGTTCTCACTCAGCCGATGAGTATATTCTACTTGAGGAACTAGAGCAAGGCATAGATAAGTATATTGAAATATTCTCAAAATATTTGGGAATAGATTGTTGTAAAGAAAAAAGTTAATAGATATGAAACTATGGCAAAAATCGGTAACACTCGACAAACAGGTCGAAGATTTTACCGTTGGGGCAGACAGAGTGATGGATATGCTTCTAGCAAGAGCAGACGTGATAGGTTCACTTGCACACACGCGTATGCTACATTCGATTGGGTTACTCTCAGCTCAAGAGTTAAATGAGGTTCAAGTGGGGCTAAAACAGATATATGGAGAGATTTTGGACGGCAAATTCAAGATTGATAATGATGTGGAGGATATTCACTCTCAGGTTGAATTCAATCTAACGGAGATGGTCGGCAGTGCAGGAAAGAAGATACATAGTGGACGTTCTCGAAACGATCAGGTATTGGTCGATCTAAAGATATTCCTAAGAGGAGAGATTGCTCAAATATTGGAGCTAAGCAGAGAGTTATTCGATACACTTATCTCTCTCTCAGAGAGACATAAGTCGGTATTGATGCCCGGTTATACTCATCTTCAGGTGGCTATGCCCTCATCATTTGGATTGTGGTTTGGAGCTTATGCCGAAAGTTTGGTAGACGATATGGAGATGCTTCTTGCTGCGTATAAGGTATGTAACAAAAATCCTCTTGGTTCGGCAGCTGGATATGGTTCTTCCTTCCCGCATGATAGGGAGCTTACAACAGAGCTTTTGGGGTTTGATAAGCACAACTTTAAGGTTAATTATGCTCAGATGGGTAGAGGCAAGTGCGAGAAGATACTTCCTATGGCACTAAGCTCAATTGCAAGTACAATTAGCAGACTAGCTGGTGATAATTGTCTATATTCGAGTCAGAATTTTGGTTTTGTAAGTTATCCAGACAGTTTCACAACTGGCTCAAGTATAATGCCTCATAAGAAGAATCCAGATGTGTGGGAGCTAACTCGCGGCAAGTGCAATCTGTTGCAATCACTTCCTACGACAATCTCTATGCTAACGACAAACCTACCTTTGGGCTATAATAGAGATCTACAACTACTAAAAGAGTCACTTTTCCCTGCAATTGAGACACTTAAAGAGGTGTTGAGTATGGTTATAAATATGATTAAGCAGGTCAAGGTCAACAACACTCTTATTGAAGATAGTCGTTATGATTATATATTTAGTGTCGAGTCGGTGAATGCTCTTGTGTTAGAGGGGGCGCCATTTAGAGAGGCCTACCGAAGAGTGTCGGCTGATATTGAGCGAGGTGAGTTCACCCCAATGAAAGATGTCCTTCATACTCACGAAGGTAGTATCGGACAGCTGTGTAATGATAAGATTGTGGAGATGTTCAAGTCAATCGAACAGCAATTCAATATAGCAAAATTCAAAATGGCAGAGCAAAAATTAGTTCAACAAGATTAAAAGAAACATTATGAATAAATTTGAATCATTTTACGATGTAGATAACATACAAAAGTGGCTAGAGATGGCAGCCGAAATCAAGCAAAATCCATTTGCTCACAACACACTAGGGCACAACAAGACTCTACTTATGATATTCTTCAATTCAAGTCTTCGTACTCGTCTTTCAACTCAAAAGGCGGCTATGAACTTGGGAATGAATGTGATGGTTTTGGATGTTAATCAGGGTGCTTGGCAGCTTGAGAGCCAATTGGGTGTTGTGATGAATGGCGATAAGGCAGAGCATCTTCTTGAGGCAATCCCTGTAATGTGTTCATATTGTGATATTATAGCGGTAAGAAGTTTTGCACAACTCAAAAGCAGAGAAGATGATTATAGTGAGAGAGTTCTAAGACAGTTTATCGAGTATGGAGACAAGCCTGTTATCAGTATGGAGGGAGCAACTCGCCATCCGCTACAATCATTTGCCGATTTAATAACCATTGAAGAGTATAAGAAGGTAGCAAGACCAAAGGTTGTGCTTACGTGGGCACCTCACCCTAGAGCACTACCACAGGCCGTTGCAAATTCATTCTCAGAGTGGATGACAAAGCGTGACTACGATTTTGTAATTACCCACCCTGAGGGCTATGAACTAAGCGAAGAGTTTACCGCAGGTGCTACTATCACTCACAATCAGCAGGAGGCTTTCGAGGGTGCAGATTTTATCTATGCTAAGAACTGGTCGGCGTATAGTGGCGATAACTACGGAAAGATTTTAAGTCAGGATATGAACTGGATGGTCGATAGTCAGAAGATGGCTCTAAGTAATCAGGCCAAATTTATGCACTGCCTACCTGTTCGTCGCAATATGATTGTCTCGGACGAGGTTATTGACTCTCCAAATTCTATTGTCATTCCGCAAGCTGCAAACCGAGAAATATCGGCTCAGGTGGTTTTGATGAATATGTTAAAATAGATGAGGTTGTCTTGAAATATTTCAAGACAACCTCGTTAGTAGGAAATATGTCTCAAAAATGTTTTTGAGACAATTTCATGATATGTATATACTACTTCTTTAAAGTAGAGTGATCTCCTGTTTTTGGAGTCGTATCTTTAGGTGGGTTTGCAAATAATGCAGTAGCCGTAGTTTCAATCTCGGTTTTGGTTTGCAAGCCTTGAACCTCTCTCATAGTTCCATCTTGAGCAATATAGATAAGAGTTGGGACTGCCTCAATGTTGAATAAATTTGCAAGCATAGTTTGCTCTTCGATATTTATTCGATAGAAATTAATCGTACTTTTATGGTGTTTCCACACACTCTCAAAGATTGGATGTTGCTCTTTGCAGAACTCACACCAATCTGCATAAAACTCAATAATTGCAGGCTTACTACCAATATATTTCCACTGTGCAGGATCCACATCTATGGCTCCTATATTAAGAGCAAAACCCGTACTGTCGAGATTAGGGATATACTCATCTACCATTTGTGCGCTTTGTGTAACTTCCAGATTATTCTCCAATTTGTTGGTGTTGGAGCAAGCACACGAGACAAGCGCAGCTGCTAGTGCGCTAAGGGCAAAGATTGCCAAAAAAAATTTTAGTTTGTACATAACGATAATCATTAATATTTAATAATTATCATTTTACAAATACCATACCTAGCTAATTGAACTTATAGCCAACCACAAAATCCACACACACACTACTACTTTCATAAAAGTGCCTATCAAGAAGCCTAAAAACGAATAGAATCCAACGACTAGAGCTTTTTGAACATCTTTAGAATCGTGTATCAACTCTCCCAGAAATGCTCCTAGGAAGGCTCCTAAAAATATAGAAATTGGGAAGACAAACACCGCAAGTACAACTCCCACCATTGAACCTATGGCAGCCATTCGTGATCCTCCAGCTCTATTAGTAAGCATTGGAGCGACAAAATAGTCTAACAGAGATATAATTGCCACTATCACACCCCACACTATCACAGTCTGCAAGGAGACCCCCAAACCTATTAGATTAAGAATCAGCAGACCCACCCAACTTGCAGGCGGCCCGGGTAGAGCAGGTAGGATTGAGCCTATAATCCCTGCTATGATTAGGATAAAAGCAACAATAGTTAAAAATAATTCCATAATAAATATTTTTATCCACAAAATTGGTTTAACTTTGTGGTTGTTTCTCTGCAAAGATAGTGCTTTTGTGCAGAATAATGAAAATTTAAATACAATGAAAAAAAGAGTATTAGTTACAGGGGGAGCAGGATATATCGGCTCCCATACAGTGGTTGAACTATACAGTGCAGGTTATGAGGTTGTGATAGTAGACAACTTCTCAAACTCCGATCGTTCAGCAGTAGATGGCATAGAGAAGATTAGTTC
>CAYJOF010000100.1:0-5669 GCA_964371765.1 uncultured Rikenellaceae bacterium | reverse complement strand
ATTAGATTGAAATCCATCTCTCTGCTGATTACTCATTGTCTCGTTTTTTTTGAATTAATTTCAACAAAGGTAATAAAATTATACACTTATCAACTATCATTTTCTATCATATTGTATTAAATTACGACATAATATCTAGGTAATTGAATTGTTGTAGCTTTCAACTTAACTTTTCAATGCCAAGAGGGCAATTGCCCACCTGCCTTAACCAGACTTTTCAATAGCAATAAGTTGTGACTTTTTTCGGTCTAAATCCCCAATTTTGACGATTGAGTTTCTTATCTTAATCTACTACCTTTGCCGAATATTCCCATACAATGATATTGTGAATAAATTTAAGATTTTAATAATAAAAAGAAGTAAAATGAAAAAGTTGAATTTCCTATTAGGGTTAATCGTTGCAGCATTTATGGCTGTTGGTTGTAGCTCATCTCCAAAAGTTATGAACGTAACAGATCTGATGGCATCTGCCGAGCAGTATGTGGGTCAATCTGTGGTAGTTGAGGGTGTTTGTAATCACGTGTGTAGTCACGGAGGACTAAAGATGTTCATCAAGGATGAGGGCTCAAAAGATATTTTTAGAGTTCAGTCTAGCGACGCAACAGGTGCATTTGATAAATCACTAGCAAAGAGTGCAGTTTTGGTAAAAGGTGTAGTCAGCGAGTCGCGTGTCGATGAGAAGTATCTTCAAGAGTGGGAAGCCGAGATTGCAAAAGCAGCAGAAGAGGCTGCAAAAGCTGCTGAGGCTAAAGCTGAAAATGGAGAAGAGGCTCACGAAGGCTGTGGTGCAGAGACTCAGGCTAGAGGTGAGACGGCAAATACTGTTGAGGGGAGAATCGCAGATTTCAGAAAAAAAATTGCAGAAAGAAAGGCAGAGTCGGGTAAAGATTATCTTTCGTTCTATCACATCGACGCTACTGAATACGAGCTTAAAAAATAGCGCTATTTTAGTTCAATGAATATAAGGGGTAGCACTTTGCTACCTCTTTTTTGTGTCTGCTTTTTAGCTGTTTAAGAGTGTGATTTGTATATCAAGATAAATTTCACTATATTTGCACTCTATGTATTAGATAAAATATTACACTATGATAAAGATTACATTTCCTGATGGCTCAGTTCGTGAGTTCGAAAAGGGCATAAACGGTATGCAGATTGCCGAAAGTATCTCGCCTAGATTGGCAAAGGAGGTACTTAGTATTTCTGTCGATGGCGAGGTTTGGGATCTTATGCGCCCAATCAGTAACGACGCCGCAATTGTTCTTCATAAGTGGGACGACCAAGATGGTAAGCAGACATTCTGGCACTCATCTTCACACCTTATGGCAGAGGCTCTTCAAGAGCTTTATCCGGGAATTAAATTTGGCATTGGTCCTAGTATTGAGGTTGGTTTCTACTACGATGTAGATTCTCCAACACCTATCACCGAGTCTGATCTGCCAACTATTGAGAAGAAGATGTTAGAGCTTGCGCAAAAATCTGAAGGTTTTGTGCGTAGTGACATCACAAAAGCAGATGCAATTAAAACATACACCGATAAGGGCGATGAATATAAACTAGACCTTATCTCTGGTCTTGAGGATGGTACAATTTCGTTCTATACAAACGGCTGTTTTACAGACCTTTGTCGTGGGCCACACATCCCTAACACCAAAGTAATCAAAGCAGTTAAACTAACTAGCGTAGCAGGTGCATATTGGAGAGGAGATGAGAAAAACAAGATGCTTACTCGAATTTATGGCGTGACTTTTCCTAAGAAATCACTTCTCGATGAGTATTTAGCTCTTATGGAGGAGGCAAAGAAGCGCGACCACCGTAAGCTTGGCCGTGAGTTGGAACTTTTCACATTCTCTCGCAGAGTGGGAATGGGTCTTCCACTATGGTTGCCAAAAGGTGCTGCACTTCGTGAGCGTTTAGAGAATTTCCTTAAGAGTGTTCAGAAGATTCAAGGATATGAGCAAGTTATCACTCCGCATATCGGAATGAAAGACCTATATGTTACAAGTGGTCACTATGCAAAATATGGCAAGGATTCTTTCCAGCCAATACACACTCCAGATGAGAATGAGGAGTTCTTGTTGAAGCCAATGAACTGCCCTCACCACTGTGAGATATACAAATTCAAACCACGTTCATACAAAGATCTACCAGTTCGTTTGGCAGAGTTTGGTACTGTATACCGTTACGAACAGAGTGGTGAACTACACGGACTTACTCGTGTAAGAGGATTTACTCAGGACGATGCTCATATTTTCTGCCGTCCAGATCAACTAAAGGAGGAGTTTAAGAAAGTTATCGGCATTATTCTATATGTTTTCAAAACCCTAAGTTTCGAAGATTTTATTGCACAGGTATCTCTGCGTGATAAAGTTAATCGTGAGAAATATATCGGTTCGGATGAAAACTGGGATAAGGCAGAGGCTGCAATCATTGAGGCTGCTCAAGAGGTTGGCCTAGAGACCGTGGTTGAGTATGGTGAGGCTGCATTCTATGGTCCTAAACTTGACTTTATGGTGCGTGATGCAATTGGAAGAAAATGGCAGTTAGGTACTATTCAGGTTGACTATAATCTACCAGAACGTTTCGATTTGACTTATACAGGATCTGACGATAAAGCTCATCGCCCAATTATGATTCACCGTGCGCCTTTTGGTTCGATGGAGAGATTCGTGGCGGTACTTATTGAGCACACAGCCTGTAAGTTCCCTCTTTGGTTAACTCCTGAGCAAGCAGTACTACTGCCAATTAGCGATAAGTTTAACGACTATGCACAGCAGGTGGCACACAAACTTGGAGCAAATGATATTCGTGTGTCGGTAGACGATAGAAATGAGAAAATAGGACGCAAAATCCGTGACAATGAGCTTAAACGTGTCCCTATGATGCTTATCGTAGGTGAGAAAGAGGCTCAAGAGGGTACTGTCTCTGTACGTTGGCAGGGTGAGGGCGATAAGGGCTCAATGACTATCGATCAGTACATTAAATTTGTAAACGACAAGATTGCGGAGGAGATAAAACCTATTGATTAGTAGCATTTAAGCCACTTTGATGGCTTTTTTGCTAAATTTTGATCTAAATTTGCAATTCGATAAGAGAATTTATATATCTTTGCGGATGTAATTACATACTAGACTAATTTAGTGTTAGTTACAGACCGTAAAAAAGTTTAATTAATATAGGAGACTAAAGCTATAAAAATGGTAAAAAGGCCCGGCGGAAATAGACCTGGAAACAGGGGGGCAAGAAGAGGACGTGAGGAACGTCAGCAACTGCACAGAACAAATGCAATGATTGATGCGCTAGAGGTGCGTCTAACTGGTGATAATATCCCAGAGAGTAAAGTTGTTCCTATTCAGGTAGCAAGAGATATGGCTACTGAGATGGGGGTTGATTTGGTGGAGATTTCGCCAAATGTAAATCCTCCAGTGTGTCGATTGATTGATTACCAAAAGTTCCTTTTCCAACAAAAGAAGAAGGCTAAAGAGATTAAAGCTAAGAGTGTTAAAGTTGTTTTAAAAGAGATTCGTTTTGGCCCTAATACAGACGAACACGATTTTAACTTCAAACTAAAACACGCAGAGAACTTCCTTAAGGAGGGTTCTAAAGTTAAGGCTTATGTGTTCTTTAGAGGTCGTGAAATTGTCTTTAAGGATAGAGGCGAGATTCTATTGTTGCGCTTTGCTGAGGCTCTTACTGAGATTGGTAAGGTGGAGAATATGCCTAAGCTTGAAGGCAATAAAATGAATATGATACTAGCTCCTAAGAACAAGAAGTAGGGCTAGGAGGGGGATGTCGTTCATATTTCTCATAAAAGAGGCTGTCTTGAAATTATTTCAAGACAGCCTCTTTTAGTATAAGGTGTGTACTAAGCTTTTCTTGAGATAGCTAGCTTCACCTTTTCGATAATGTTCTCTTTCTCTAGTCCAAACTTCACCATTAGATTCTCTGGTGTACCACTCTCGCCAAAGGTGTCGTCAATTGCAACAAACTCTATTGGAGTAGGCAGTTCGTTTGCAAGAACCTGAGCTACACTCTCTCCTAGTCCTCCTGCAATAAAATGTTCCTCTGCTACAACTACACAAGATGTTCTCTTTGCCGATTCGATGATGGCTTGCTTGTCTAGCGGCTTGATAGTATGAATATTTATCAATTCTGCTGATATACCCTCTTGTTCTAGTAGTTCAATAGCTTCAACAGCTTTCCATACTAAGTGGCCAGTAGCAATGATTGTTACATCTTTACCCTCAACCATCTTTACAGCCTTGCCAATTTCGAACTTCTGATCCTCTGCCGTAAAAATTGGGACAACAGGTCTACCAAAACGTAAGTATACAGGACCTTCATACTCCATAGCTGCAACAGTTGCCGCAAGAGTTTGATTGTAGTCGCAAGGATTAATGACTACCATATTAGGTAGCATCTTCATTAGACCAATATCTTCAAGAATCTGGTGTGTTGCACCATCCTCTCCAAGAGTGATACCTGCGTGTGAGCCTGCAATCTTTACATTTGTGTTTGTGTATGCCACCGCTTGACGAATCTGATCGTATACTCTACCAGTAGCAAAGCTTGCAAATGTGCCAATAACTGGAACTTTACCAGCTTGTGCCATACCAGCTGCAACACCTACCATATTTGCCTCAGCAATACCCATCTGGAAGAATCTCTCAGGGAACTCCTTTTGGAATCCATCCATCTTTACTGAGCCTGTCAAATCTGCACAAAGTGCAACTATATTACTATTCTTCTTGGCAGCCTTTAACAGACCGTCGCCAAATCCAGAACGTGTATCTTTATTTCCTGTTGGATTAAATCTCTTCATAGTTTAATTTCAATTAAAATTGTGGGGTTAGTAGTCTCCTAGAGTCTCCTCTAGTTGTGACAATGCTGAGATTTTTTGCTCTTGTGACGGAGCCTTTCCGTGCCAAGCGTTTGTACCACACATAAAATCTACGCCTTTGCCCATTTCTGTCTTCATAAGAATCATTAGAGGTTTCTTTGACTCTCTAGTGCGGTTCTGCTCTAGAGTCTCAACAATTTGAGCCATATTGTGACCATCAATCACAATAACCTCCCAGCCAAAGCTCTCCCACTTTGCTTGATAGTCGCCCAGAGATAGTACCTCGTCGCACGAGCCGTCAATCTGCTGGTTGTTCCAGTCGATTACTGCTGTTAGGTTGTTGATGCCTTTGGCACCAGCATACATAGCTGCTTCCCACACTTGACCCTCTTGTGTCTCTCCATCGCCCATAAGCACATAGACCTGCTTATTGTCGCCACTCATCTGCTTTACAGTAGCGTAACCTATTGCGTTTGATAAACCCTGACCAAGTGAACCAGAGGCCATTCTTACTCCAGGTAGTGATTTCGCTGGAGTTGGATGCCCTTGTAGGCGTGAACCCAAAAGACGGAATGTAGCTAGCTCCGATACGGCAAAGTAGCCAGATCGAGCAAGTACACTATACCATACTGGTGAGATGTGGCCATTCGAAAGAAGGAACACATCTTCGTCTTTCCCCTCTAGGGTGAAATCTTCTGGTTTTGCCCTCAAAACTCTAAAGTATAGGGCTGTCATAAAATCTGTGGCTCCCAAGCTACCCCCTGGGTGACCTGAGTTTACATCTGCTACCATACGAATAATATCTCTTCGTACTTGAGATGCAATTTTCTCC
>CAYJOF010000099.1:715-5720 GCA_964371765.1 uncultured Rikenellaceae bacterium | reverse complement strand
CATCAACTCCAATTGGTGACGTTGCAGAGATTAAGAGTATTATGGGCGCGTTTGGCGATCACGCATACTCTCTTAATATCAGCTCAACTAAATCAATGACTGGACACCTACTAGGTGCTGCAGGTGCTGTTGAGGCTCTAGCTTGTATTATGGCTATCCAGCGTGGTGTTGTTCCTCCAACAATCAACCTAGAGAATATCGACCCACAAATCGATAGTCGTCTAAATCTTACTCCGCTTACGGCTGAAACACGTGATGTGAAGTATGCCCTAAGTAATACTTTTGGCTTTGGAGGTCACAACTCAACCGTGATTTTCAAAAAAATATAATAGCGTGACTTTTAGTCACTGCTAAGTTCCTTTATCTCTGTGTCAATGGGGAGAGTATTTTTCCCCATTGGTGCAGTATTCGGTTTGGTTTGTGTTTTGTAATGCTAAACTGAGTGTAGCTTACCACTTATTGGTGGTGTGAAAATTGTAATGGAACTGTAAACTGTTTGACTATGTTTTCCTATTTAACATATCTATACCAAGCAAACTTTGGCAAAGATAAATACTATTATCGCCTCGTAAATAGAATGTTTGGTGTAAGAGCTCACAATATTGAACTCTACAAGCTGGCCTTAATCCATAAGTCAGCTTGTATTGTTTTAGATGATGGCTCTCAAATTAATAATGAACGCCTAGAGTTTCTAGGTGATTCGGTTATTGCAACTATTACTTCTGACTACCTCTATGTTGAGTACCCTTTTGAGAATGAAGGTTTCTTGACAAAGATGAGATCTAGGATTGTTAGTCGTAGCTCACTCAACAATATATCTCAAGCAATGGAGCTTGATAACCACATTATCTCTCATAATAATCTACTTGCTAAGCGTAAACACCTTGGCGGCGATGCTTTTGAGGCAGCAATTGGAGCAATATACCTAGATAAAGGATACGACTTTACCAATAGACTGTTGATAAACAAAATCTATCACAATTATGTAGATATGAAGCAGATGATGGTAATCGAAACAGACTTTAAGAGTCGTATGATTGAGTGGTGTCAGAAGAGCCGCAAATCTCTAAAAATCGACTCTAAGGCAGGGGATAACTTTACCGATAAAACTCCGCACTTTGTATCAGTGTTTATTATTGACGGCAAGGAGATTGGCTATGGTGTAGGTAACTCCAAGAAGGAGGCAGAGCAGAGAGCTGCTAACAATAGTGCTAAGGCGCTAGGATTGAACTTTAACGAATAACTAGTATTTTATGGTAGGCGATTTTGCTTCGGGCTATATTGTAGGACTACTTGCCTCTATCCCATTAGGACCAATCGGAGTGTTGTGCGTGCAGAGAACCATTACTAAGAAGTTTCTTGGTGGCTACGTATCGGCACTAGGGGCAGCCACAGCAGACACTGTCTATGCAGCAATTGCCCTATTTGCTGTGTCCTTAATTATGCCTTATGTCGATACATATCAATTCCAGATTACGCTAGTGGGTGGTGCTATTATTTTGGGTTTAGGTTTGAAGATTTTCTTTTCAAAGGTCAATCCTAAAAGCATAAAACACAACAGACAGAGTAAGTTATCGCTTGCAAAGGATTTTTTCTCTGTATTTTTCTTAGTAATATCAAACCCTGCATACATATCAATTTTTTTAGTGTTATTCACATCCTTCAAGATTGACGGAGATGCAATGAGCGGGTATCAGCACATAGCCACAATCTCAGGTGTTCTGCTTGGTGCAGCTACTTGGTGGTTTGCTCTTACGTTCTCTATCTCTCTTCTTCGTAAGCGATTTAGAGCTCGTCACCTAATCATCATTAACCGTGTTGCTGGCGTTGCTATCTCCCTTCTAGGAGTGGCAGCAGTCTTTAAGGCATTTTTCTTCCCAAATTCACTCTAACATTATGAATAAGAGATTGGTAATAGCAATTGATGGCCACTCGTCGTGTGGCAAGAGCACTTTTGCAAAAGAGATTGCAAAGCGCATGGGCTATATTTTTATCGATACTGGTGCTATGTATCGAGCCGTTACCCTTTTTGCTCTTGAGAGTGAGTGTTTTCACGAGGGTAATTTAGATGACAAAATGTTGGAACAACTGCTACCTGAAATATCTCTAAAATTTCAGTATGACGACACCCAACAACGCAGCTTTATCCTTCTCAATGGGGCGAGGGTTGAGAGTAGGATTAGAGGGATTGAGGTCAGCGGCCTAGTTAGCGTTGTAAGTCAAAACAAAAAGGTAAGGGAGCTTCTGGTTGCTCTACAACAATCTATGGGTAGGGATAAAGGTGTAGTGATGGATGGTAGAGATATAGGCACAACAGTATTCCCGGATGCCGACTTGAAGATATTTATGACTGCCTCAGTGGAGGTGCGTGCGCAGAGACGATACGATGAGTTGGTTGGTAAGGGAGAGCAAGTCTCACTAGAGCAAATTAGTGAGAATATTGCACAACGAGATTTTCAAGATGAGAATCGAGCTGTCAGCCCTCTGAAAAAAGAGTATTGGACAATAGTGCAATGACAGTTGCTCAACAGATGGATTGGGTGATGAAAATAATCGAGAATCTTTAGACCTTTAGAATATGATAGTCGAGATTGATCCTAATTCTGGATTTTGTTTTGGTGTGGTTCGTGCTATTGAGCGAGCTGAGCGAGAGCTGAAAAATGGCGAGTTGTGCTCTTTGGGGGATATCGTACATAATAGAATAGAGGTTAATCGCCTTCAAGAGCAGGGGCTTAAGATAGTGACCCACGCTGATCTGGCTCAACTGGCTGGACAAAGAGTCTATATTCGTGCTCACGGAGAACCACCAACAACTTTTGAGCGTTGCAAAGAGATGGGTATAGAGCTTATCGATGCAACATGCCCAGTGGTATCGAAGCTTCAGCAAACTGTTCGCAATGCTTATGAGATTATGGAGCCAGTTGGCGGACAAGTTGTTATAGTAGGAAAGAAAGGTCACCCTGAGGTGACGGGTCTTAATGGCCAGATTGATAATGAAGGTATAGTAATCGAGGGGCTTAATGATTTAATTCTAGTAGATTTTAACCGCCCAATATACCTCTTATCACAAACAACCAAACCTCTTGAGTTATTTAAAGAGATCTCTGATGAGGTTACTAAAAAATTCCGCTTAGATAATAAATATTTGACGATAAAGGACTCGATCTGTCGAAACGTTTCGAACCGTGAGGGCGAATTGGCGAAATTTGTAATAAACTACGACTTAATTCTCTTTGTTAGCGGTAAAGATAGTTCAAATGGAATGGCACTTTATGAGTTTTGTAAGAAGCACAATCATAACTGCTATAAAATTGAAGATGAACGAGATGTTCTTCCTAGTTGGCTAGAGGGTGTTGCACGGGTTGGTATATGTGGAGCTACATCGACCCCCAAATGGTTGATGGAGCAGGTCAGAGATGCTTTAATGTAAAATTAGAAATATTTTCAAACAATCTAAATTCGAAACTTAACTAGTTGAGAGATTTCTTAGGGGTGTATCTCTACCTTAAAACTAATCTAAGAATTGTTTGTTGCACGTATTTTGTGTGTGCTAAATAGTTGAGTGTAAAAGGAAAAATATGTTTTTATTTTGGGAGTTCATAAAAAAATATTATCTTTGCAGCGCAGAAAATAAGGGGGCATCCCCACTATACATAATGTTCAATCACTAATTTCAAAAAAAAAGTAAAAAAATGAGTGAAATTATCGAAAAAAACATCAATGCGTCGGCAGATGTTGAGTCTTTCAACTGGGAGGCTTTTGAAAACGAATTAGGTCTATACGAAAACGAGAACAAAGAGGCTATCAGTGATGTATATGACCAAACTCTATCTAATATTCAGATTGGAGAGGTACTTGAGGGCAGCGTTATTTCAATCTCAGACCGTGAGGTTGTAGTAAATGTTGGCTACAAATCGGAGGGCGTTATTGCAATTAACGAGTTCCGTTACAATCCAGATCTTGCTATTGGCGAGAAAGTAGAGGTGTATGTTGAGAGTGCTGAGGACAAAAAAGGACAACTAGTTCTTTCTCACAAGAAGGCTCGTCAACTACGCTCTTGGGATAGAGTTAACCAAGCTCTTGAGAACGACGAAATCATCAAAGGATTTATCAAGTGTCGTACAAAAGGCGGTATGATTGTAGACGTATTTGGAATTGAGGCGTTCTTGCCAGGTTCTCAAATCGACGTTAAACCAATCCGTGATTACGATATCTACGTTAACAAAACTATGGAGTTCAAAGTTGTTAAAATCAACCACGAGTTCCGTAACGTTGTTGTATCTCACAAAGCTCTTATCGAGGCTGAGCTTGAGCAGCAGAAGAAGGATATTATCTCTAAACTTGAGAGAGGTCAAATCCTTGAAGGTACAGTTAAGAACATCACTACATACGGTGTATTTATCGATCTTGGTGGTGTTGATGGACTTATCCACATCACAGACCTATCTTGGGGTAGAGTTAACCACCCTGAGGAGATCGTTAAGCTAGATCAGAAACTAAACGTTGTTATCCTTGATTTCGACGATTCAAAGAAGCGTATCGCTCTAGGTCTTAAGCAACTTTCTGCTCACCCTTGGGAGGCTCTTAATGCTGAACTAAAGGTTGGTGATAAGGTAGAAGGTACTGTTGTTGTTATGGCAGACTATGGCGCATTCATCGAGATTGCTCCAGGTGTAGAGGGACTTATCCACGTAAGTGAGATGTCTTGGTCTCAGCACCTACGTTCTGCTCAAGAGTTTATGAAGGTTGGTGACTCAGTTGAGGCAGTAATCCTAACTCTTGATCGTGACGACAGAAAGATGTCTTTGGGTATCAAGCAACTTACTCCAGATCCATGGGAGAGCATCGAAGAGAAATATGCAGTTGGAACACAACACACTGTTACAGTTAGAAACTTCACCACTTTCTGCGTATTCGTTGAGATCGAAGAGGGAGTTGATGGACTTATCCACATCTCGGCCCTAAGCTGGACTAAGAAGATCAAGCATCCAAACGAGTTTGCTCA
>CAYJOF010000099.1:0-705 GCA_964371765.1 uncultured Rikenellaceae bacterium | reverse complement strand
GAAGGGTGATAAGATCGAGGTTGTAGTTCTAGATATTGACAAAGAGAACCGTCGCCTAAGCCTAGGTCACAAACAACTTCAAGAGAATCCTTGGAATGAGTTTGAGTCACTATTCACAGTAGGTAGCGAGCACAATGGTACTGTATCTGAAATTACAGATAAAGGCTTTGTAATCGCACTAGAGAATGGTGTTGAAGGTTTTGCTCCTACTAAGAACGTAGCTAAGCCAGATGGTACAGCGGTTGCAGTAGGTGATGTTATTGCTCTTACTATTATCGATTTTGCTAAGAACACTAAGCGTATCACTCTATCTAACGTAGCAGTTGAGGAGAAGAAGCCAGTTGAGAAGAAGTCTTCAGAGCCTAAGGGTGGTGGAAACGAAACTCAAAAGGCAGTTAAGAAGTTGAACTCGTCTAACGAGAAGGCAACACTTGGTGACCTAGCTGAACTAGCTGAACTTAAAGCTCAACTAGAAGGTAAAGAATAATACAGTATACTATGCGTTTTGAGCTGACTACACTCGGTTGTAGCTCTGCTCTGCCAACAGTATCAAAATACCCGACTGCTCACGTTCTTAATGTTCGTGAGCAGTTCTATTTGATAGATTGTGGCGAGGGGGTGCAACGACAACTAAAAAAATATGGAATTAATATCCTAAAGATTAACCATATTTTTATATCTCATCTTCACGGAGATCATAGCTAC
>CAYJOF010000098.1:0-5830 GCA_964371765.1 uncultured Rikenellaceae bacterium | reverse complement strand
AAAGATAATCATTTTTGACTAAAGCTGCAATAGTTGCACAAGAATCTTGGGGGTTGGGTATCTTTCACAAGTAAAATACTCAGAAAATCAACTAAATAGGTAACTGAGAGTTATCTAAAAACAAAACTAAAATTTCGAAAAAATGAAAAAACGCATTTTAACAATAATTATCGCAATTCTAACAATTTCCATAATTGGAATATACCAATCTGATACTTTTACTATGATAAAATCAGCAATGGCACAAGATGACGAACCGGATTTATGTAGCCCCGCAAAAACAAGATGTGAATATAGGTGCGAGACATGTGGCACTTTATACATAGCAATTAAGCCTAGCGATCCCGGACGAGTGATTTTTGGATCACTTACTTCTGATATGGCTCCATGTAGTGAGTGCAACTAGTTATAAACAGCTAATTTTAATATATATGAAAAGCATCATCACCATTCTTGTAATCATATCATGCAGTATTGCCTATGCTCACGATAACAAAAAGCTAGAACTATCAAAAGCCAAAGAATTACCGTATGAAGTTTTGAGTGAGAGCCTCTTTTACGGAGGCGCAACCATCACATTTGTGAATGGAAAACTTATTGCCAGAGCGGGTATAAACTCAAAGTTTTTCCATATTTACAACAATAATGGTAAACTGCTCACATCTTTCCTAAATTATGGAAGAGGACCAGGGGAAATGCTACAACCAACAACTATTGGTGCTGGTGCTTCTCTTGACGAGATATTTGTATACGACAGTTTCACTAAAACCGTTTTTTTATATAATATGGATGAGATTCTTGCAGGTAAACTACTCCCCAAAGACACAAAAAGAGGAATTGAATTACGAGAGGTATTCTATGGCGTAAATGGCGTTTATTCACTTGGCAAGAATCTTTATCTCTATGATGGAACAACTCCTCCAAAAGCTCCAGAACTCAAGCCAAATAGATTTGCTTTAGTGGATGATAGCGGCAAAGCCCTAAACACATATTCAACATACCCTACGAGTGACGACAATTCAGCAATGAAATTAAGCCTCGACAGGGGTACATCATCATTATCCATTTCTCCTAACAAAAAATTTTTTGCAAATACAGGAGTTCAAGCTGCCGTCTTAGAAGTTTTTACAATAGAGGATAAAAAAATCATATTAAGTGGCTCTAATGTGCTTATAGCACCAAAGAGAAAAGGCAAAAATCTAAGCTCTCCTAAAGCAGAACTCTACTCTGTTTCAGCAGGCGATAAGTATATTTTTGCGCTATATTGCGATTATGTTTCATCAAAAGAATACATAATTGCTTTTAACACAAAAGCCGAGATTATAGATATATTTAAAGCACCATCTGAGATTATGAATATGGCATATAATCAGAAAGATGGTTATCTCTATATGCTTTTAGAGGAAGATGATGAAGGAACAGCCCTTATTCGCCAAAAAATAGAATTAAAGTAGTCTATGAAAAATATTTCTATTCTTGCATTTTATTTCTGGATTCTATGCTCCTGTTCTCTATTCTCTACTCACAAAGACATAAAGAATATGATAGGAAAAGAGATTCTTATTCCTAATGATATAGAATGTTATATCAATGGAAGGGATACCTCAATAGGCGTACTAGATAATACGACTAGTAAAATGGTGGTATATCTTGATTCGACCGAGTGTTCAAGTTGTGAGATCAACTATTTACCACGATACTCGAACATCTCAGATGTTAACATATGGACTCGAGGAAAATTTGCTATTGTCTTTATATTCTCGCCAAAAAACAAAGACATTGAAGCAATTAGGCGTTCGATCAGTAGATACCAATCAATTAACGCTCTTCTATTACTCGATAAATCCGGGAATTTTGCAAAGCTAAATCAAAATACCCTTATTAATAAAAATCTCAAGACATTCCTACTTGATCAAAACAATGAGGTTGTATTGGTTGGGAGTCCACTTGGAAACGAAAAAATGTGGGATTTGTACAAGAAAGAGATAGCACGCTTGAGTCGAGAATAATTATTGATTATTAATAGATAGGATAAGAATAGTGAAGGGAAAAAGCGGAAAAAGCGGAAAAATCGCCCCAACCAGCAGCGGCACGGACGCTGCCGAAATGCTGCTTTAAGGCAGTGTTTCGGTTTTTTGTCAGCACAAGAGAATCAAGATTCTCGGTGTGTGCTTTTTTCTCAAAAAAGCATAAACAAACTTACATATAAAATAAATAGGATATATCTATACCTATTAGCTCTAAGGACAACAAAAGATTGAATTTTGCCCCTAGGGGGAGGCAAAAGCACTGTGAAAGGTTTATGCGTGAGGAGCTTGCTCGTCTAAGCACAAATTTTTTGCAGGGCTAGGCACTGTAAGTGCCGTAATTCAAGCATCTTTAATCAATTCACTGAAAAACAATCTACTTACGAGTTAAAACATCATCGACAAATTAACGACATTACACACTAGCTATCAATTAGTTACAGAAAGAAAGAAAGAAAGAAAGAAAGAAATTTCAAAAAAAATTGCAAAAATATTTGGTGGTTATAACAATTATATCTAAATTTGCCTTTAGAAAGTTAAGAACAAAGGAATCAAGAACAATAAACATATTAGGTACGCTTTGCAAGCACTACTTAATATCTATAAAAATAAAATGCCTCCTTGCTAGGCAGATAAACGAGTTTCGCAGCTCACATTGTTTAACTAACACACAAAAAGGCACTACAAAGATAATCATTTTTGACTAAAGCTGCAATAGTTGCACAAAAGTCTTGGGAGTTGGGTATCTTTCAGATGTAAAATACCTCAGAGATAACTTATTTAAACTCAAATAAGTATATAATATACACCTTAAAAACTTTTGAATTTATGAAAACAAACTTACTAATAATATTATTAAGTGTATCTCTTTTTATGATTATAAATATTAACGCTAAAGCAAATTGTGGCTTTGGAGGTGGAGTAGGAAAATCTAGCTGTTCAGCTATGTTTTCGCTTGACCTTGGTGAAGATGATAGCTTATTAGGTCCATACAGCTGCTCGATCGAATGCAATAGTGGATATTATGCATGCTGCGGTTTAATGGGATGTTCGTGTGAAAGAGATATTCCATACCAATAGAGAAACAAATTTCAATATAAAAACTAGAATAGTATGAAAAACACATATAAATTGCTAACAATAATATTAACGATTTTTTTTCTAGCTGAAATATATATCATTGTTGACATGAGTGGAGACATTAAAGAATCGACTAATGTGTATGAAGAGCAAATAGCTGTTTCAAAAGTAAATTTACAAGTAATAAAAGATAGTTCGATTAGACAAATGGAATATCAAGGAGAAATGCTACCTATCAAATCTCTGAAAAACATTAATAATGAAACTGAGAAAGTAGAAGATATTTTTGATAAAACGACATTGGTAATTTTCATTACTCCAGCATTTTGCAGTTCTTGTCTTACAGATATTATTGAACAACTAAAGAAAAATAAATCTTTTGATCGAAAAGCTATTTTTTTATTTTCAGATTTTAAATATCGAGACTTATTGAGCATGTATAAATCTTGGAATGTACCTATTCTTTGCTATTTTGACGACTCTGAAGAAAGGGCATTTACTAATATGACTCAATCCATGTTTACAGTAAACAATAATCTTAAAGTTGTTGATGTATTCTATCCAGTGTATGGAGCTGAGGAATTAACTGAAAGATATTTAAAATTGATAAATATTAAACTTAATAAAAAATAAGACATATGAAAATGAATCAATTAAAAACGCAAATTGCTACCTTGGTATCAATAGCAAGTATTCTGTATGCAACTACTAGTTGTGAATCATCTAAAAGCAACGAAAACGGCCAATTGGTAACAATATCTATGGATCTCGACAACCGAGAAGTAAGCGACATAGGACTTTTCTCACTCGACACTTTACATCTCGACAATAGTGACGAAGCTCTTGTTTTTAGGGCACGTGACATACTCTTCAATGGGGATAATATTTGTATATGGGGGCCCAACAAAGCTATCATTTACACTAAAGATGGCAAATTCATTAATCAATTAGGCACACAAGGGCGAGGACCTGGGGAGTATCTTAACCTAAATGCCGTATATGTGTCGGATGGAAAGTATTACATTAGCGATTTTAATGATAAAAAACTTCTAGAGTATGATAACAACGGGGAACATCTATCTACTAACAGATTTCCTGAATCAACAAGAAATTTAGGGCAGATAGTTGAAATTGGGAATAGCGATAAATATGTTTCACTCAATACTTGGAGTGGGAAGCCAAACGAAATACCACTTTTCTCAATTTATGACTCTTCTCTGACAAAAATAAGCTCTAGCGAACGCACAAAAAATTCAGGACTTCACAGAACTGTTCCGTTCTCTAGATGGAAAGATGAGGTTTTATACTCGCCACTATTCACAAATGACACACTTACCACTATCAACAAAACTGATGAGATATATGATAGTTACTATATTGATTTTGGTGATTATCGACTTCCAAGCGAGATTGACGGATCAACAGATTTTGCAGATATTATGAAACACGCCAACAAGCAGGAAAATCTTGATAAATATGCCGTATTATCAGACTTCGCTGCACAGAATGATAAGTACCTTTACTTTACCTATGTGTACAAAAAAAAGCTACATCTTATGCTATTCGACAAGGAAAAAAAGGAGGGCAGAGCATTTAGGCTATTCGATCACTTATTGAACGAACACACAAACTATCAATTCTTCACAATTCACAACGACATCTGCTACTTTGTTATGCCTGCTGCTAGCACAAGTGCACTCAATCCAATTATTCTGAAAACAGATATTAAGAACCTTTTAAAAATATAATTATGAGAAAGAAAGTGATTTTAAGTGCTTATATAGCACTTTTGTCAATATTGACTATTGTCAGTATTAATGCTAATGCAAGTTGCATAGCTGGCGGTAAAGGAGCTTCTGCATGCTCTATATCAGCATCTGCTGGGTATGCACTTGTGTCAGGTGAGCTATCTTGCTCGGTCGAGTGTCGAGATACTCACTATGCTTGTTGCACACTATCTGGTTGCTCTTGCGAGGATTTATCATCGATAGAGACTAGTGAGCAGAGCTAATTTATTTAAAATTACAACATTAGTGGCACCAATAATTGTATGCCACTAATGTTGTAGTATAATGGGAAAAACATATCATACACAATGAGGTGGTATCGGTTAGCAATCCTCTCGGAAACGAAAAAAATGTGGGAGTTACACAAGAAAAAGATAGCTCGAATGAGCTGCGAATAATGAATGATGAATGATGGTTAATGGTTAATCATTAATAATAAATAGCAAAGAAGCGGACAAGAAAACCCACAATCGCCCCAATCAGCAGTGGCACGGGCGCTGCCGAAATGCTGCTTAGAGGCAGCGTCTCGATTTTTTGTCAGAGCTAGGTGATTCGGGAATGATAGGCTGAGCGTCTTGCACAGCATTTTTGAAACATCCCCTAGAACCGCTCGCACGCGTACGCTCTAGTACGCTTTGCAACACGAACCTACACGATGCTCCAAAAGTATCTTCGATACCCTTTAATGCACAATACATCTCAGCAGGAAGGTGCGAGGTTGGGGTGCCGAATCGTGATTGAATGGTGCACAGTGGTTTGTATCAAGCTGCCGAAAAGTAATAGCAGAGTTCGAAGTGGTCTGTATCGGGGATAAGCGAAGTAATGATTAGGCGAAGCAAGGAATAGTAAAGAAAAAAAGCAAATAAAATAACCAACAATCACCCCAACCAGCAGCGGCACAGACGCTGCCGAAATGCTGCTTAAAGGCAGCGTTTC
>CAYJOF010000097.1:5538-5837 GCA_964371765.1 uncultured Rikenellaceae bacterium | reverse complement strand
AATCTTTTCTGGATCAATAAATCCTGCCTTTTCGAGAACTATTCTACGCTGTTTTTTGTAAAAACCCATATCCTCAGATTTGTCTAGTCGTTCTTTCGACTCAGGATCGAGATATAAGAGCCTTCTTAGTTGCTTACCTTCAACGATATGAGATTTTACAATCTCTTCGGCATCGTTTGGTTTAACCTCTACGTAGAATGTCTCATCTGGCATTACCTTAACGATAGGCCCTTTTTCGCAGAAACCAAAACAACCTGTTTTTACAACTTTGGTGTTGGTTAATCCGTGTTTTTGAATTG
>CAYJOF010000097.1:2668-5527 GCA_964371765.1 uncultured Rikenellaceae bacterium | reverse complement strand
CATACCATCAAATGGTGCTCCTTTTTGCAGTTTTTATCGGTTCTAGGCTCTAAATCTTTGAGATATTTCTTTCTCAACTCAATAAGGTGAGTTGGTGAGAGTACCTTTTCCATATTTATTTAGATTTCTATTTACAACTGCAAGTTAATAAAAATATTAATACCTGATACTCTTTTTTGTTATCTTAGGCAATGTGAAATTTGCACAATCTTGTATAAAATTACACTTTCCTCGTTAATTAGTTAATATTCACCAATATAAAAGGGGCAATATAATTATTGCCCCTTTTATATCTGATAAATGTTATATCTAATTTTAGTCGAAATTTATAATATAAATTTTGCAATATCATTCCACATTGCAAGAATCATTATCCCTATAAGAATGTAAATTCCTATCATGTTCGCTCTTTCTAGGAATTTGTCACTTGGTTTTCTACCACTTATAAGCTCTACTAATAAGAATAGTACGTAACCGCCGTCCAGAGCGGGTATAGGTAAAATGTTCATTACGGCTAGAATAACTGAGAATAGAGCTGTTAGACCCCAGAAATTTGCCCAATTCCATTCGGCAGGAAAGATATTAACCATCGTCATCACACTACCCACCGACTTATAAGCTTCTGTCTCAGGCGAAAAAATCATTTTCATCTGCTTTACATAGCTTACACACATATCCCAAGTGCGAGTAAATCCTAGTGGTATACTTTCAGCAATTGAGTAATCTTTGTGGGTAATAGGGTAGTAGTTTGCCATTCTGTCGGAATATGTGAGAACCCCTAGGCTGCCCGATTCTGGAACCATTACAGCAACTGTGTCCCTGCTCTGAGCTCCTGCCTTTTCGACTATTAGCTTAATCTCGCTGTTTCGATTAGATTGTGCCACAGTAATTAATTCATCCACATACTCAATATCCTTTCCATTCACAGAGATTAACTTATCCCCCTTTTTAATTCCAGTTTCAGCTAGAGCCCCGTCATTCAAAATCGAGTCTATGCCGAATGGCATTCGGAGATCAAAAATTACTTGATCTTTCAGCAGGTTCGAAACGTGAGATTTGTCAATTTTAATCTCAACTCTTTCACCTCCTCTGTCAACCAGAACTATCGGTTCGTTGTTGATGATGATTGCCTCGCGATATTTTATGTAGTTTTCATAACTCTCTCCATCGACACTTAGAATCTTGTCACCATCCATAAACCCTATCTCTTTTGCAGTAGGAGTAAATGCGAACCCACCTTTAATATCTTTTGTGTCTATATATGAAGTGCCGTAAGAGTAGCTCATAAATATAAATATTACTATTGCTGTAATAATATTCATTATAACTCCACCAGTCATTACCAGTAATCTTTGCCAAGCAGGTTTGCTTCTAAACTCCCATTCTTGTGGTTCGGAGGCAAGCTTTGTGGCATCCTTCGTCTCATCAATCATACCAGCTATCGAGACATAACCCCCAAAAGGTATCCATCCCATTCCATACTCAGTTCCCTTGTAGTTGAACTTAAATAGCGAGAAGCCAGGGTTGAAGAACATATAGAACTTCTCAACTCTAATTTTAAAAAGTTTTGCGAATAGGAAGTGTCCCATTTCGTGTACAAATACCAGTAGTGAAAAACTAAGGATAAATTGTAGAATTTTAATAATAATTTCCATTATTTGATATGTTTATCTATTTTACTCGTTACGAATTCTCTTGTTGCAGCGTCAGTCTCTATTAGAGAATCTAAGGTTGGAGATTTACTATGCTCCACACTCTTCATTGCCAGTTCAATGTATTTAGGAATATCCACAAAAGAGATTTTGCCTTCTAGGAAGGCTGAGACAGCTATCTCGTTTGCCGCATTCATTATACAGGGCATATCTCCTCCCATTTCGATTGCTCGGTATGCAAGCCCTAAACAAGGAAAGTTGATGTTGTCAACTTCATTGAATTCAAGATTCATCCCTATTAGATTAAGTCTTGGGTTATGCTCCATCGGTAGTCGATAGGGGAATGATAGGGCGTACTGAATGGGCTGACACATATTGGGTGAGCCTAGTTGTGCTTTTATCGCGCCATCCTTAAATTGCACCATAGAGTGGATAACTGAGCTTCTGTGAACAACTACCTCAATTTTATCTACCAATATATCGAATAACCATCTAGCTTCTATGACCTCTAAGCCCTTGTTCATAAGAGTAGCTGAGTCGATAGTGATTTTATTGCCCATACTCCAATTTGGGTGATTAAGAGCCTGCTTTACTGTAACCTCTTTTAGTTGTTCGTGGTTCATCCCCCAAAACGGTCCTCCTGAGGCTGTAAGAATCAACTTCTCAATTGGGCATAGCTCCCCCACCAAACATTGAAAAATTGCTGAATGTTCAGAGTCGACAGGTAGGATCGTTGCCTTATGCTCTCGAGCAAGGTTCATTACAATCTCTCCTGCAACAACCAAAGTCTCTTTGTTTGCAAGAGCTATACGTTTTGAGCTTTTGATTGCAGCGATTGTAGGACCTAAGCCCGCAAAGCCAACTAATGCTGAGACAACACAGTCTACATTCTGATTGCTGACTATCTGCTCCAGAGCATCGCTCCCACAATATACCTTTATTGGGTGCGAGGCAAGCTCTTTTGTTAAATTTTCATAGTGCTGAACATTTGCAATCACAACACTATCCACCCCAAACTCAATAGCTTGTTGTGCCAGCAGTTGCCAATTGTTATTTGAGGAAAGTGATACCACCTCAAATCTCTCTGGGTAGCTTGCAATTACCTCTAGTGTTTGCGTTCCAATCGAACCAGTAGAACCCAATATTGATATTTGTTGCTTTTTGCTCATATTTACTTTAGAATACTATGTAGTTCTCTGGGTTTACC
>CAYJOF010000097.1:2352-2658 GCA_964371765.1 uncultured Rikenellaceae bacterium | reverse complement strand
ATTTGGGTTAAGTGTTTGATTCTCCGTAGAACTATTCTCACTGCCAATATAACCAAGAGATTCACCTCCTAGAACCTTATCTCCAACCTTCTTCGATACCATTGATAGAAGAGAGTAGCTTGAGATAATATTATCTGCGTGCTGTATCTGGATTGTGTTTCCACTCTGCTCACTCCAGTATACTGCTATAACACTACCATCACTTATCGACAGTACGTTTTGATGTGATGAGGTATTTATTTCGATATATGGCAACTCGTTGTCAAAACTTTTAGTTATATCCCCGATAAGTGGAGGGTAGAAATT
>CAYJOF010000097.1:0-2334 GCA_964371765.1 uncultured Rikenellaceae bacterium | reverse complement strand
AAAGCCAAGTGATGATGAGCTTTTTTCTCTCAATACTTGCTCGTATGACGAAGCGAAGAACTCCTCGGTAGGTGCAATTTGAGATTCGGTAGAATTGATAGAATCTATTTCCAATGAGGGTTTTTTACCTTGAATTATATCAAAAATATTTTGATTATAAGAGTGCCATACCTCAATTTGGTAGCGCATAGAGTCAATTCTATGTAGGTCTTCAATAATAAGATCCTCTGAGATGTAGCCTCCAAATTGTGATAGCGATAATCTGCTTAGCAGAGGCGTAAAGATAAGAGTCGCCGCAGTAGTAATAACACCCAGCAAAAATAGCAGTAGATAGCCTCTGATTACCCATCTTCTGTTTCTTCGTCGTGAGACTTTTAGTTTTTGGTTTATATTATTTTCTTGATGTTGGTTCTTCGACATAATATCAATCTTCAGCTCTTAGCTTTAGGTCTGCAAATATAGTAAAAATTACCTAAAAATAGAGACAAAGCTTACGAAAAATTACTGTAAATAAAAAAGTAGTTGCTATCGTGGTTGCAACTACTTAATAACTAAACATCATCTCTTAGTGAGGCGAAACTCTCTACAAGCATTTGGTTGATGTTGTGTAGGTGCTCATCTCCAGCTATAACAAATTGGCTCATAAGCTGTTCGTCCTCCATAATGTTTAATTCTTCGTCATTGTAATTTTCGATCATACGCGTTATTATTTATTTTAAAATATAACGGACAACTGTTTACTAATATTGTACAGTTTGTATAAAAACTTAACTACATCTCTATAATATACATAGTGCCAAAAGAGACATTGCATTAAATCTCTTTTGGCACTATATTTCGATATGAAAATTTATCTGTCTAAGATAAATTATTTTGTGCTATCTGGTTGTGATGGAGTTCCCTCTGGAATAGTAAAACTTGGAACTTCAACTTGCTCATCTTTGATCGTCTGCTCAAGGATAGAGCTACCACTTACTCCGCTATCCGAAGGGATTAGGGCAGTAACTAGAACGCTTAGTGCAAAAATTACTAGAGCAGTACTCCAAGTGAAACGCTCAAGAAATGAACTTGTGCTTCTTGCACCTAATACTTGGTTTGAAGCTGAAAAGTTTGCAGCCATACCACTTTTTGGGTTTTGAACCAAAACCGCTAAAATCATCAAAATACTAGCTAGTACGATAAGTACAATACAAAAAATATACATCCTATTTTAAGTTTTTTTTATTAATAATCTATCTTTTTTTCTGTTTTATTTGTTAATTATCAGTGTGTTACCTCGTTTTTGCATAATTGCTACTTAGAGAGTTTTTCGATAATTGGTGCAAAGTAAACACTTTTTTCTGTAAAAGTCAAACAAATTCTTGTATAAATTTCAATAGCTTGCTTTTTATCTCCAATTTTTTCCATAAATTGAGCCAATGCAACCATCGATTCGTAATCTTCTTCAATTACTGCCAAATCTCCTTTTGGAGCCTTATCAACATTTTCAATATCTATCTTTGAAATCTTTTTTGAGATAAAGTTGTCGATAAGATCAAAGCCCATATCCTTTGTGTGTTCTACGCTAGGCTCGCCACAGCGATTAAATATATTGTAGCAACTATTGGCTGTAAGAGTTATGTCAGTAGTGTTGTTTTGAGGGTTGCATCCCTCCCTGATAAGAATAATATCACAAACAGAGAACCAACTAAAACGTTTAGAAAGCCCTTCTAGCCACTCAATTTGATCTTGAGTGAGTTTCTTGTTAGAGAGAATTATCTCCTCTGTGTAGCCTTTATTTTGTGTCATCTCTACCAGTTTGATGCCGATGCGTTGAAAATGTCAGTAATCAATTGCTCTACGATTGATGGTATGAGTGTTGTTTCTGCTGTTTGAAGCGGAACAGAGCTATCATAATCTTCAAATCGTGAGAATGTTTTTGTGAAATTCTGCTTTGGATCTACCTTATTGGTAAACTTAACCTCAATTGTAATGGTGAGTCGATTGGCAGATGCAAACTCTTCGGAGGTGATGGCCATAGGTGTTGAACTATATCCTGTAACCCTGCCCTCAAAGGCAAAATCTCCATTGCTACTTACCTGAACAAGGCTTGTTTGACGAGCAAATTTGTCTGCCAGATCATCAGTAAGGCGGGAAGTTAAGATGGCAGAACTCATCGCCGCAGTATTTGTAAAACTCTGAATACTAAAAGTTTTAACCTCTGGTGCGATAGAGGCTCCTGTAAATGAGTAACTAACCCTACAAGACCACGCTGTTATAGCTACAACAAGCAGCAATACAACTTTATAAATCATTCTATTCATCTATTCCTAACTCTTTAATTCTGCGATATAG
>CAYJOF010000096.1:0-5841 GCA_964371765.1 uncultured Rikenellaceae bacterium | reverse complement strand
CAACGATGTCTATCTTTATTGCTTGTGGTATTTTTGGGAGACCCGGCATACGAGTAATATTACCCATAATGACAACCAGCATCTCTGATCCGTTGTTGATCTCAATATCACGAACAATCAATTCGCAAGATTCTGGCATCTCTGTTTGGTCGGGGTTGTCGCTAAATGAGTATTGTGTTTTTGCAATACATACAGAGTAGTGAGATATTCCCAAATCATTGATTCTCTTTATCATTTTTTGAGCATCTTTGGTATATCTAATCCTTCGTGCTCCATAAATGTTTTTCGAAATTTTGAAAACCTTCTCCTCTACCGTATCGTTAGAGTTGTATGTGAATTTGAGAGCTTTTGAAGGTTTTTTCTCAATAGTATCAACTACTAGTTGAGCCAACTCGGTAGCTCCCTCGCCACCATTCACGTAAGCATCGTTAACAGCAAAACCTACCTCAATATCTTCGCAGTGAGTCTTTAGAGCATCAATCTCCTGCTCACAGTCGGTAGCGTACCTATTAAATGCAACCACCACCGTCTGGCCAAATGACTTTAGATTTCGGATATGCTTGTCCATATTATCAAACCCTCTTACCAAGCCATACAGATTAGGCTCCTTGATTTTCTTGACATCTACCCCTCCGTGTAGTTTAAGAGCCTGCGAGGTTATAACCAAAACCGTAAGTTTTGGGGCTAGTCCCGAGCGTCGGCACTTAATGTTGAAGAATTTCTCTGCTCCTAGATCTGCTCCAAAACCTGCTTCAGTGATTGTGTATTCGCTATGAGCAAGAGCCATTTTTGTAGCCACTAGCGAGTTGCAACCGTGAGCAATGTTTGCAAAAGGTCCCCCGTGCACAAAGGCTGCACCTCCCTCAATTGTTTGAACCAGATTAGGGTTCATAGCATCCTTTAGCAGAACGGTAGCTGCTCCAGCCACTCCTAAATCTTTGACCGTGAATGGAGTTTTGTCATACTTATATCCAAGAATGATTTTCTCAATCATCTTTTTTAGCTCCTCAATATCCTTTGCTAAGCACAGTACAGCCATAATCTCCGATGCCGCTGTAATATCAAAACCAGTTTGAAGCGTAACGCCATTGACCGAAGAGCCAAGCCCAGTTACCACCTCTCGCAAATTTCTGTCGTTGACATCAAGAATCCTCTTCCAAACCACCTCCTTAATCTCTTGATCTGTATTTCTATTCTGATAGATGTAGTTGTCGAGCATCGACGAGATCATATTGTGGGCAGAAGTTATAGCGTGCATATCGCCTGTGAAATGTAGATTAATATTATCCATTGGTAGAACCTGAGCATACCCACCACCAGCAGCACCTCCCTTCATTCCAAAACAGGGCCCTAGAGAGGGTTCTCGCAATGCAACCACCGCATTCTTCCCAATCTTGTTAAGTCCCAGAGCAAGACTCACCGATACGGTAGTCTTACCAATTCCTGCTTTTGTAGGCGTAATGGCCGTTACAAGAATAAGATTACCTTTGTTTTTGCTCTGGTATGCCAACTCAGTTGGCACTTTAGCTATGTGCTTGCCATAACTATACAACTCCTCTGGATTAATACCAATAGATTCAGCAACATCATTAATATGCTTTAATGTGGCTTCTCTCGAAATTTCAATATCTGTCTTCATATCTGTATTTTTTTAGTTATCACAAAGATACAATAAAAATTTCAAACTTGCTTATTTTAATTTACTATAGTCTTATAGTAAATATTTATAGACGATATTAATATCAAGAACTATGCTAACTCATACTCATACACATTATGAAGCATTAAAGCTCAATAAACTTTACAAATAGATATAATCCGTAAAAAGTGTTTTGCTCTTTTTGTAAAAAACATTACTTTTGTATATGCTTATGCACAATATAACACAAAACAAGCAATGACCATATTCCAAACCACCGTACTACGCAAATATATCAAGGCTCACGAGGATCAAAACCAAGAGACTCTCGCACGGGCATATCAAACATACAGCGACTATTTCCTAAAGGCTGAGGTGCAGGAGAATATCCGTACAAGCAAAGAGGAGCAGTTTCAAGAGGGCTTTTTGCGTAAGCTCTTCGGCGAGGTCTTGGGCTATACGGTCAACCCTGATGAGGGCTATAACCTCAAAACGGAGCAGAAGAACGAGCAGGATAGCAAGAAGGCGGACGGAGCAATTATCATAGAGTCCGAGGTGCGTGCCATAATTGAGCTAAAAGACCTAAAAACCACAAACTTAAAGAAGGTTGAAGGGCAGGCATTCGGTTATAAAACGAGCCACAAGAATTGCCCATACGTCATCACTTCGAACTTCGAGAAATTGCGCTTTTATATAGACAATAAAACCGAGCACGAGGAGTTTAATCTCTTTACTCTCTCACGTGAGGATTTCATTCTTTTGCATCTTCTTTTGAGTTACACAAGTGTTGCTCAAAACTTACCAAAGCGTATCAAAAGCGAGTCTGTGAGCCGAGAGGATGAGGTTACAACTAAACTCTACAAGGATTATTCGCATTTCAAAAGAGCTTTGTTTGCTGACCTATGTGAGAGAAATAGTAATTTCGACCACCTTACGCTATTCAAGAAATCACAAAAGCTACTAGATAGATTACTTTTTATCTTCTTTGCCGAGGATAAAGGATTGTTGCCACCTAACACCATCGTTAATCACATTGAGGGTTGGAAGAGGTTAATGAATGACCCTCTTAACCCTCGCCAAAGGCTATATGATAGATTCAAGAGTTATTTTGGGATGCTAAATGTTGGTAATCAAGATTCTGGAATTTTTGCATATAACGGAGGGCTTTTCGCCCCTGACGAGATATTGGACAGCGTGCAGATATCGGACGAGGTGCTACGCTCGCACATCGAACGATTGGCGCAATATGATTTCGCCACCGAAGTCGATGTCAATATCTTGGGTCATATCTTCGAGAACTCGCTGAACGAAATTGAAGAGGTGACAGCCGAGATTACAAGGGGCGAAAAGCAGGTCTCGAAACGCAAAAAGGATGGTGTATTCTACACTCCTCGCTATATCACTAGCTACATTGTTGAAAACACCCTTGGGCGATTGTGCGCTGAGAAAAAGGATGAACTTGCAATTAAAGACGAAGATTATGCAGTGGATAAGCGCAGGCAGCAAAAGACAGCTAAAGTTCTTGCAGACAAATTGGATGTGTACCGCAAATGGCTCTTGGGGCTTACTATTTGCGACCCTGCGTGCGGAAGTGGTGCGTTCCTTAATGCCGCTTTGGATTTCCTTATTGTGGAACATCGCTACATCGACGAGCTCACAGCCTCGCTCTATGGCGGTGGTATCGTATTTTCGGATATAGAGAACTCCATCCTTGAAAACAACCTCTACGGAGTCGATATAAACGACGAGAGTGTCGAGATTGCACGCCTCTCGCTATGGCTACGCACGGCACGCCCACAGCGTAAGCTAAACTCGCTGTCGAACAATATCAAGTGTGGTAACTCGTTAATCTCCGACCCCGAAGTCGCAGGCGACAAGGCATTTGATTGGTCTGTGGAGTTTCCGCAGGTCTTCGAGCGTGGTGGCTTTGATGTGGTTATTGGGAATCCGCCGTATATACAACTTCAAGCACGAGGTGGTGCACTAGCAAATGATTTAGAAAAATGTGATTACGAAACATTTACACGAAACGGAGATATATACTGCTTATTCTACGAATTGGGATTAAAAATAGTAAAACAAAATGGACTGTCAGGATATATAACTTCTAACAAGTGGATGCGCGCAGGTTATGGCGAAAAAACAAGAGCTTTTTTATCAAAATATAATTCATTGATTATCATTGATCTTGGGTCTGATGTTTTCGAAGATGCAACAGTTTTTTCAAATATACTTATCTCCCAACGTTGCGATAATCAAGCTATGTTACGTGGTGCAAACTATAAAGTTGGTGAGGATTTATCTGCAATAGAACTTGCAGCTGTTCAAATATCTGGCGGAGATAGTTGGTTAATATCATCGCCTATCGAATTAAAAATCAAGAGTAAGATTGAGGCATTTGGAACGCCTCTTAAAAAGTGGAATATAGAGATTAATTATGGAATTAAGACAGGTTATAATGATGCCTTTATAATTTCGACAGAAAAGCGTGATGAAATTTTGGCAATGTGCGAAACAGTCGAAGAACTTGAGCGAACAAAGATTCTAATCGCTCCTATTCTTCGAGGAAGAGATATAAAGCGATACAATGCCGAGTGGGCTGATATGTGGTTGATAAATACACATAATGGTATAAAAGGACGTGTGCAGCCCATAAATATAATGGATTATCCTGCGGTAAAATCATATTTAGATTCGTTTTGGACTATAATATCAAAAAGAGGAGATAAAGGTGAAACGCCTTACAATCTAAGAAATTGCGCTTATGTAGAGGATTTTACAAAGCCCAAGATTATGTATCCAAATATGACAAAATATCTTCCTTTTCTTTATGATGAGAAAGGATATTTCTCAAATGATAAATCTTTTATAATTACAGCTGAGCATCCAAAATATATGCTTGCTTTAATGAATTCAAAGGTCTCAGAATATTGGATAAAAGATAATTGCCCTGAAATTCAAGGCGGAACACGAGAGTTGCGAAAAATATATATGGAAAACTTGCCGTTGCCTTTAATATCTGAGGCGGAGATGCAACCCTTCATCGACTTAGCAGACAAGATGCTGGAACTTAATGCAGAGCTTGCAGAAAAAAGAGCAGAATATATTGAAACACTCAAAGACAACGTTAGTGGCATCAAGATTACAGGTGCGTTAGAGCATTTTGATGAGATGGATTTCAAAGATTTATTACTCCACCTAAAGAAGCAGAAAATTACACTACCACTATCTGAACAAGTGGAGTGGAAACCGTTTTTCACTACCTACAAAACCGCCTGCAACGACCTAAGCGCCCAAATCGCTACCACCGACCGCACCATCGATCAGATGGTCTACGCCCTCTACAACCTCACCCCCGACGAAATCGCCATAATCGAAAAATAGATAAAGATTCTATATTAAGCGTAGTTTTTTTATTGCATAAGAGTGATAAGATTACATCTCTTTGGATGATTAAAGCAAAATAAATCGTAGTGAATGACAGTGGTGGAGGGTCGGCACGTCCCGAAGCTCTCGCAAGTTTGGCAAAGTGCGATAACTCCAAATATAGATTTGCAGATTAGAGTGTGAATAGAGGCTAAAAATAGCTTATTTTGCCGAAAATGCACAAATAGACAGATATGAAATGTGCTTATTTGTGCAAAAATATTTGATTAGTTCGAAAAAATGCATTATTTTTGCACTAAATTATACAACTATGGATAGAGAAATATTAAAAGAGCAGATTTTAAAAAGGATGAAATTCGACAATCCTTGGTGGTTAGAAGGTGCAATACCTTCTGATTATAGAGTTATGAAACATCGTTTGTATTTGGATTCATTCTATCCTTTAGTTATTGAACGTTCTATTAATAGGGGAATAATATTAATGGGACCTCGCCGTGTGGGCAAAAGCGTTATGTTGTTCCATACCATCCAAAAACTTATTGACGATGGAGTAAATCCTCAGAAGATTATCTATCTATCCATCGACACCCCTATATATATGAACACATCTTTAGAGGAGTTGTTTAGTTATGCACGAGAGGCTCTTTTACAAGAGGATAATATAAGCGATTTTTTTGTTATATATGATGAAATTCAATACTTAAAAAATTGGGAAGTTCACCTTAAATCACTTATTGATAGTTATCGAGGTGTGAGATTTGTGGCGTCTGGGTCTGCAGCTGCCGCACTAAAGATGAAGAGTAACGAGAGTGGAG
>CAYJOF010000095.1:4973-5857 GCA_964371765.1 uncultured Rikenellaceae bacterium | reverse complement strand
TTTACCTCTATTCCGATTGCTTGTGCAACGTGCGTCTTACCCAAACCCGAATCACCATATATAAACATAGGATTAAACTCCTTACCTGGGGTCTTGGCCACAGAGAGTCCTGCTGCACGAGCAAGTTTATTACAATCTCCTTCGATGAAGTTTTCGAACGTAAGGTCGAAGTTCAACTGAGAATCTATCTCAATTTTCTTGACTCCCGGTGCAACGATTGGGTTTGTTTGATTCGTTGGTGTTGATTTTTTGAGGTAGTCGTTAATTGTAGACAAACTCTTACCTGATTGATCAGTTGGTTGGACAGGAGCCTGTGATTGCTTCTCTACAAGTAGGTATTTCAGCCCCGTCACATTGCCACCAAACTCTTTAATGATAATCGGCTTCATCATTTCCATATAGTTGTTCTCTACAAAAGCAGCATGCGAGTTGTTGGGAACGTTGAGTGCCAGCACACCATTTTCGATGTTGTGTAGCTCCAAGGGATGCACCCAACAGATATAGTCTTGGGCTGGCAATAGTTTTCGGAACTGCGATTGGCAGCTCTTCCACACTAATTGATATTTCTCGATCTGACTACTCATACTATATTAATGATAATTTGCACACCCTATAATAGGCTCACATTGCCTACTCATATCGAAACAAGTTCGATATAATTGGGGGTACAAATATAGGCAAAACTTCTCAATAAAAAAATCAAAAAGGAAATTATATCCTAGGGGTACATATTGCGGATGTAGCCCATTATGTTACGGAAGGTTCGCCCTTAGATAAAGAAGCATATAAGAGAGGGAACAGTATATATCTCCTTGATAGAGTAGTTCCTATGCTCACTCAAAGCCTTTCTAATGGATTATGTAGCTTGAACCCAAAAGAAGATA
>CAYJOF010000095.1:3923-4963 GCA_964371765.1 uncultured Rikenellaceae bacterium | reverse complement strand
GGGATTTGTTGAGTTGCAGATAATTGAGTACATTTGCAGATTGATAATTCAATATAGAATATTGTATGGCAAGCGACCTAAGGGACAAAACACACCTAATTGAATCTGCTAAAAGAGGAGATAAACGCGCCTTTGAACAACTGTGTTCGGAGCACATTAGTGCACTCAGATACTTTTTGGTGAATCTAACGGGCAGCCAATATGATGCAAATGATATACTACAAGAGTCCTTGATCAAAGCCTTTACAAAGATCGAAAGTTATAGAACAAATATCTCTTTTGGCGGTTGGCTCAAAACCATTGCACGCAATATATATATAGACACAATCAGAAAACAGTCCTCTAAAAGAGATATATATGCTGATGATTACGCCTCAGAAGTATTTGTTGTGGAGGTTGAGAGCGAATCTTGGCAACAACAAGAGATAATGTTTGACTCTCTTGAGGCTGCAATCAAATCACTTCCTAAGGAGTATAAGGATATTCTAAATATGAAGTACTTTCAAGATTTGAGCTATGAGGAGATCTCTCAGAGACTAAACATTCCAATTGGAACAGTAAAAACTTGGTTACATAGAGCTAAAAAGGAGCTTAAAAAAGGATTATGATAGATGTTGAGATAATTAAGAAATATTTTGGGGATAGACTAACCCAAGAACAGGTCGATCAGTTTGTGAAGATGGGAGAGCTGTACAAGGAGTGGAACGCAAAGATTAACGTAATATCAAGAAAAGATATTGACAATATTTATCTTCACCACATTCTTCACTCACTGTCTATTGCAAAGATAATGGAGTTTCCTAGTGGTTCTGTAGTTATGGATATTGGATGCGGAGGAGGCTTCCCGGGGATTCCGTTGGCTGTTATGTTTCCAGATGTAAATTTCATACTTATCGACTCTATTGCTAAGAAAATAAAGGTGGTTGACGCACTTGTTGAGGGCCTAGAACTAACAAATGTCAAGAGCGTTAACGGAAGAGCAGAGAGTGTCTCGACCCACACTGATTATGTGGTTTCAAGAGCTGTTACAACATTGGGTG
>CAYJOF010000095.1:0-3913 GCA_964371765.1 uncultured Rikenellaceae bacterium | reverse complement strand
ATATTTAAACGGGGGAGATATTGGCGAAGAGATCGCACTTGGAACTGCATCGGTAAATAAGATTGATAGTGTAAATGTGCTCGAAATCTCTAAGATATTTGACGAAGAGTTCTTTGAGACAAAAAAAATAGTATATATCAAGAAATCCAAAAACTAACTAATTATCTGATATATAACCAGATAAAGGATACATCAAGTTTTTTGCAAACAATAGAAATAGAAAAAAAGTTTGTGGATTAAAAAATAATAACTATATTTGCACACTGAAAAAGGAAAATAAAGAAATTGTAAAATAAAACTGAAAGAGAGATGAGTAAAAGAACCTATCAACCGTCACGCCGTAAAAGAGTGAACAAGCACGGTTTCCGTCAGAGAATGGCTACCGCAAACGGCAGAAAAGTCTTGGCAGCAAGACGTGCAAAGGGAAGAAAAAAGCTTACTGTTTCTAGCGAAATGTAATCTTCTCCCACTCTCGAAAGTCAGCATATACAGCATTGTATATGCTTTTTTCGTTTGGGAGGGAGGGGTGGAGGATATATTGCTAGATAGATAAAGTTTTATTTAGAGAATATTTCAAAAAAATTAAACAGTAAGTGTAGCTATTCTACATCTTTTTTATATCTTTGCAGTGCTTTTAGATATAGCGAGAAATCGCTTGATACTCAATCAGTTGATTATCAAAGCATTAAATTCAGAAACAAAACAAAATTATAACAAAAAAAACTAGATAATATGGCACTTAAATTTATGTCTGCACAAGAGGCTGCAATGTTCGTTAATCACAATGATAATGTAGGTTTTAGCGGATTTACACCTGCTGGTTGCCCAAAATCGGTTCCTGCAGCCATTGCTCAACGTGCAGCTGAGGCTCACCAAAGAGGCGAAGAATTTAAAATTGGTATCTTTACAGGAGCATCAACAGGCGATGCTATTGACGGAGCACTTCCTAGAGCAAACGCTGTAAAGTTTAGAACTCCATACCAATCTCACAAAGATATGCGCAACAACCTAAACATGCACGATTCTGAGTATTACGATATGCACCTATCAGAGCTTGCACAGAGCCTACGTTATGGATTCCTAGGCAAGGTTAATGTTGCTATCGTAGAGGCAAGTGAGGTTACAGAGAGTGGTGAGATTGTACCTACTTGTGGAGTTGGTATTCTGCCAACTATCTGTAAGTTAGCAGATAAAATTATCGTTGAACTAAACGCAAAGCACCCAAAGAGCATTCGTGGTATTCACGACATCTATGAGCCTCTTGATCCGCCTAAGCGCCAAGAGATTCCTGTGTATGGCGTATCTGACAGAATAGGTAGCGACTGCGTAAAGGTGGATCCTGCTAAGATTGTTGCGGTTGTAGAGACAGATATTATTAACGACGGTGGTGCCTTTGCTCCACTTGATGCTGTTACAGAGGCAATTGGTAACAACGTATCTAACTTCCTTGCAAAGGAGCTTAAAGAGGGAAGAATTCCTGAAGGCTTCCTACCTATGCAAAGTGGTGTGGGTAATGTTGCAAACGCTGTACTAGGTGCAGTTGGCCAAAACAAAGATATTCCTGCTTTCAATGTTTACACAGAGGTTATTCAAGATGCTGTAATTAGCTTGATGAAGAGCGGACGAGTAAAATTTGCTAGTGGTTGTTCTCTTTCGGTGAGCAACGAGGTACTTGACGACATTTACACAAATTTGGATTTCTTTAAGGACAAGATTCTTCTTCGCCCTCAAGAGATTTCAAACAATCCTGAGGTTGCTCGTAGACTAGGTCTTATTACTATCAACACTGCGCTAGAGGCTGATATTTTTGGTAACATCAACTCAACTCACGTAATGGGAACAAAGATGATGAACGGAATTGGAGGTTCGGGAGATTTCACTCGCAGTGCCTACCTATCTATCTTCACTACCCCATCGACGGCAAAGGGTGGCAAGATCAGTGCATTTGTGCCAATGGTATCACATATGGATCATTCAGAGCACTCTGTTAAAATTATTGTTACAGAGTATGGCGTTGCAGATCTTCGTGGAAAATCGCCAATTCAGCGCGCCCATGAGATTATCAACAACTGTGTTCACCCCGACTACAGAGAGAAGTTAAACACTTATCTGGAGATGAGTTGCAATAACGGACACACTCCTCAAACACTTTCGGCTGCATTTGCATTCCACCAAGAGTTCATGGAGAGTGGCGATATGAACAATGTAGAGTGGTCTAAATACACAAAATAGTCTTCGAGGTTATATCGGTGAATTCAACTGCAAATAAAAATGAAGAAACTAATATTATTTATTGCAATGGGGCTAGTATTAATACTAGCCGCATGCAATAAAACCAGCAATGACACCCCAAAGCCATCAATAGAGGTAGAGAATCCAGAGCTACTTAACCAAGAGACTTATGCTAATGAGAGTACTGTAAAGCCGATACTCTTTACTGGGCAAGGGGAATTTGAGCTTAGAATTAACACCGATAGTCAAGGTAATGAGAATGATGGAACATCAGAAGATATATGGATAGCTGTTGCAGTTGTGCCAGCCGATGAGCTGAAAGTAACAAAAACATATATAACAGACAGTCTATTGAAACCATTGATCACAGCTCAAGTCTCAAATACTTATAACCCTACAATTTTGTTTCCAGGGGATAGTACAACTCTAGACTTAGTTATTACAGAGCAATCAGCACTGATCTTTTCGTTATTAGAAAATTTCACTGGTGAATCTCGAGATGCCACAATAAGCATAACTCCAACAAACAGCATTAGCACTGGAAGTCTTAGCAATTTATTGTCTGTTGAGATAACACAGAAAGAAGTTACCCTACAAGGAGAAGAACACAAATTAGAGATTTTTGATACGATCTCGACAAGTGAGATTACGTTTGATGGCTATATTGACGAAGGAGATGAACTTATAAAAAAAGTAGACTACACAATCTCTGAGACAAATTCTGACATAAAAATTGCAGCAGAGCTACTAGAGGGCACTTCATCAAACGGAATTAGCATCCTGTTCAATGATTCAAATTCTTTTAGCGTGACAGCAAGTGAGTTAAATACTACTAATGCTCCAATAGTCACAAAATTTAAGTTGCTTATCGATGAGCATACAGGAAATGATCAATATAAAGAACATATTTTTACTGTAACTCAATTGCCTTATAAGCCTAAAGACAACGTGGTAAAGAGCGTAACAATCACAAGGCAAGAGATGAATAACTCGCAATATGTCACATTTGAAAATATCGACTACGCAATAAGCTATAGCGATGATGGCAAGGTGAGTTATATAGAAACCATAGCTGAAAATATGTTTGCGTATGACCCTACAACAGCAATTGTAAAGTCAACTGTAACATTTTCACATTCTGCAAATAGCGTTTCTTATACAGACAGCGCAACGGGAAATAGCATTGAGGCAACGTTAAATGCCAATAAAATGATTGACAGCTATAGAAGTTACTCTGAAAGAAACTATGCCGAGGAGGGAGCAACACCTATAATTCATAGTATTACTAATAGTTATAATCATGCATACAACTCAGCTGGCGCTCTTTCGAGGTGGGAGTATATCTCTGAAGAAAAAATCGACAATGCACCGTCTGCATCTCTATTAATGAGTGAATCATATGAACTAAATGAGTATTCTACAACATTAAACCAATTCTATTCGCAATTTACGGGAGTGCATAGCAATACTATTGCTGAATTAGAACCCTCTACAGCAAAATATCTTCGTGATTTTGGGTATCGTATGAATGATAACACTATTGTCGAATTTTATGGCAATATTGATGTCCTAGCACTAGTAGACAGTGGTGATAATACAATATCACCAATACCACAAACAGACAAGTTTTTCTCAGCACTAGGGTATTGCGGAGTTAGACGAACTCCTCAAATAAAAGAGT
>CAYJOF010000094.1:0-5981 GCA_964371765.1 uncultured Rikenellaceae bacterium | reverse complement strand
TCTGCATATATCAGAACGCTTATTGCCTCCCGATAATTCGAGACTTCATTATACAGTCTAAATACTTCTGCTGCAAATTCATCATAGGCAGCGTAAATATTTACACTGCAAACCTCGCCTTTGATTATTTTTTAAAAGGCTCATTTCTGTTAATAATTTTAAACTCATTTTAGTATTTTTATTTTTTCCAGTCAAACCTATATCCAAGGTTAAATTCCATAAATTCGGCAAGCATAAAGTTGATTGCTCTAACATTTACACCTATTGAGTAGTTTTTATAAATATCGTATCTTACCCCTAACCTTTGATATAACTGTTTGTAATTTCCGTAGTTGCGATGGCGAGCATATATACCTATCCCTCCAACAAGAGTTAGTTTATCTATTATTATTTCAGGTTGCAGTATGTAGCCAACGGTTAGGTTAGTCCAGTCACGAGGTGCAATAGTGCCATCTGGATTAGCATTAAGTCCAAACCAATAGCCAAAATCAACACCTGCGCCGAGGCGAAATGCTTGTGACAATTGCTCTAAATATATAGCGGAGAGCCCTGCAACTGCAAAATAATTGTCTGAAAATTCGTGCTCTACTAATTGATGATTACCATGACTCATCATCAAAAGTAGGCTACGTTTTTTCTGACGAGGACTCTCTACCTCAAACTTTTTCACTTCACTTCGTCCGCCAAAGTGATAGTTCATTTTAACTTGTGTTGATAAGATATTCACCCCTCTATTTGGACGCTCCATACCGCCATTTGAGAAGTGAACAAAACTCGCTCCGAGACCTATATCAAGTTTATCGTTAATATGATATGTTGCATCTAAACCGCCTGTAACGTGAACAGTACGAGGACCACCTAAAGCATGGTTATATGGATTTTCGGGCGAATAATGTTTCCAGCCAAACGCCATACCGAATTGAAATTCCGAGTTAAGTGTTAGTCGCTCAAAGCGAGCTATCGGCAATCCCAATACACCATATATCGAGACAGGAGTACCAAGCTCAGTTGGATTAAAAAAGTTATTGAGTGTTAACCCAAAACCATAATAAGGTGCATTAAACACCTGCTGCCAATGTGTGTAACCAGGATTCTGCCATAACATACGAAGTGAGTATGCTTGGTATGTTGTTATGGGTCTTCCTGTTTTATTATTTCCTGCCGCAAACTCAGTGTTTGGCATTACATACCCATTGTCAAGCACAAATGACAGATGACTGTAATTTCTCGTTTTCTCTTGCGCAGTAGCTGCTAATGCCACAAACGCAAGAACAAATATCAATATATATCGTCTCATAAATCTTTAAATATCCTACTCTCATTGATTCTATTAGGCAAGACACCTAATTTTGTTTTTAACTTATTATTACTATACCCAACCTTTGCGGTTAGTAATCTCACATTCACAGATGACAAATCTATTTTAACACCAAATAGTCGGACTACATCTCCAATGAATCCTGCTATATAGAGTACAAATGATGGAATAGTCACCGTGTGGCGTACATTAGGGCATAGGCGAAAGAACTCCTTATAGCTAAGATTATCACCACTTATCAAATATTTCTCGCCTGTTTCGCCCCACTCAAGTGCTGCTACCGAGGCTCGTGCGGCATCCTCTACATCAATAAAATTCTTACCACCCGATGGAGCAAATGTTATTGGTCTTGCCATCTTTAGAATTTTGTTAGAACCAGAGCTTGAGCCATACCGACCAATCATAAATGTAGGATTCACTACAACTACATCAAGTAGCTTTGAATAACTCAGTACACTATCTTCTGCCTCTTTTTTACTTCGCACATACATTGAGTTTGAAAATGGCTTCATCATTGGAACATCCTCGTTGGAAGGCGAAGATGGCGAGCCGTAGCCGACTGTATTGGCTGTACTCACATATAAAAACCGTTTTATGCGTTTTACCGTTGCAATTCGTAGCAGTTGCTCAGTTGCATAAACGTTTACAATACGATACGATTCATAATTAAGGAGATTCTGCGCTGTAATAGCTGCCGAGTGAATAATCATATCGCATCCTTCTAATGCACTCTCTATTGTGTTGAAATCTGTAAAATCACCCTCTAAAAGTTCTAAGTTATGATGCGAAACACCTTTATAACTAGACTTTTTACGCAAAATGCCACGTACACTATATCCCTTGAATAGAAGTTCCTTAATGATGTTTGTTGCTAACATTCCATTAGCTCCTGTTACCAAAACTTTCATACTATTCAATCTCATTTCTGCGTACTTTGCGAGTCATTAGCTTCCCAACTAATTTTGATGGCAGTAGAGTAAGAAGAAATTTTGTAAATCTATTAAAATGCCCCACTATAACCTCGCTATCACCTCTTTGTAGTGAATCAATGCAATGTTTTGCAACACTTTCAGTGGAGATAGTGAGTAGTTTTCCTATGGTTCCTTGTGCCTCAATGCGTTTAATTATCTCCGCTTGTGTAGGCATAGGACCAAGTGTTGCAACGCAAACTCTTACACCTGTATTCTTCAGTTCTTCTCTGAGACCTAGCGAAAAGTGTCGAATAAATGCTTTAGATGCTGGATACACGGTTTTATATCCGCTCGGAACAAGCGATGCCATAGAAGATATATTAAGAATATAACCTCTCTTTTGTCGTTTGAGATTTGGCAAAAGCTGATGTGATAATGTAGTTGTTGCGATAACATTTAACTGCATCATCTTATCTATGTAACCAAAGGATACATCAGCAAAAGATTTACTGCCGCCAAAACCAGCGTTGTTTATGAGTATAGAGATATTATACTTAGAATTGATTTCATCAACAAACTCCATCAGTTTATCTTTATCAGTTAGATCCAGCTCGTAACCTTCACACTCAACACCATTGAACCGACACTCATCGACCACTGCCTCTAACCTCTCGTTAGGCAGTGAAACAAGTATGAGGCTGTAACCTCGCATTGCCAGTTCAACTGAAAATGCTCTGCCAAGCCCCATACTTGCACCTGTAACTACTGCCCACATATCGCTTAGAATCTATATCCCACTGAAAGCGAATAGTTGATATTGTGTAGTTGCGAAGGATCTGCTTTTGATAAACCAGTTAAACCATATTGACCACTAAGACCAATGATAAAACGTTTGAAATTGTAGTCTGCGCCAATCTCTACGCCCATATCAAACTTATTGAACTCCTCTGTTCCTGCTGGAGCGGTGCGACTAAGTAGAGTACTGAAATATGGACCCAATTTTGCCGATATTGAGTGAGTTGCACCCACTTTAAATCTATATGCTGCAAGAATTGGCAATTCGAGATAGTTAAGTTTATGTGTTACATCATTTCCAAAACCCATAGTATTATCGCCCATAGATGCCCCTTTGGTTGAGTAATAAAGCATTGGGTTTAGTGAGAATTTCTCTGAAAATGAGTACTCAACTCCAGTACCAATCTTCCATCCGAATTTGTTTTGAAGTGCTGAGTTTTCAATAGTACTAAGATTTACTCCGCCACGAACCATCCACGACAGTTTATCTGTCTTCTCTTGTGCTGATGCAGTAAATACTGCCAATGACGCTAATAGCGTCCAGATTAATTTTTTCATACTTTTACAGTTATTATTTTGTTATTAATTTCACTGCAAAGGTATGACTACTGCACAAGCTGGGCAATACTGATTTATCAGTATATAGATTTTCGACCTGCGTTATATGTGATATAAAGTGCTAAAATAGAGATGATTGAAACAACGATATGAATTTCATTCGTTGTAGTTATCCATAAAAAAGCGAGCTGTATAACTCCTGCCGACACGAAATTAGTGAGGTCTGTAATTTGATTTACGAGAGTTGATGTATAACTCTTATGTGAGCTGTCGTCATCAACCATAACAGAGCGAATAGCTATGAGGTAATGCGCCCCAAATCCAATACTAAAGAGCGTAAATATAGCAACATAACCATACACATTGCCCATAGTAGGCAGTAAAGAGATAAGCAGAGCCACAATCGCCACCACCGTAGCAAAGCGATAAGCGGTTTTAAGCCCTCGCCATTTTTCAATTCTCACTACAATATATTGACCAATTAGTGTACCAACAACAGAGGGCACTGAGATAAATCCAAACAGCGACTCGCTCACCCCCAACTCATCAATAAATAGGTATGAGGAGTAGGACATAAAGCTACCAATAAAGAAAAAGCAGGCTATGACCGATAAAAACCTATTTATTAGTGGTGTCTTAGTAAGCAATCTTCCATACTCTCCAAAAACCTTTCGCGGAGAATCTATCTTACTTTGGGTGCTTTTAGGTGGCGAGCTAAAAAATATAGCGACAAGCGATAGTGCCGTAACAACGGCTAAAAGATAGAAAATATACTGCCACGACTGAAATTGCGAGATATATCCACCGATAATGGGTGATAGTAGAGGTGCTACACTCATTGACATAGAAAGTAACATAAAGAGCCGTGCCGCACTCTTAGAAGTTGCAAGTTCAGCGATCCACGTTTGAGCCACAATAATTACAAATCCTGCTCCCAATGCTTGAACAATACGCCCCATAACAAGCTGTACAAAACCGTTGGCAGTAGCCATTGTTAATGCTCCTACCATCATTAGTAGTGCGCTTAGGAGCAAAACCCTCTTCTTGGGCATAATACCGCTAAGTAGACCTGCCGCACCATACGAAATAAACAACGCAAGATAATAGAGCGATATAAGCGCAGTGCCTTGCCCCTCACTCAGTAGCAAGGAAGATGATATTTGAGGCAGTGCAGGAATCAGAATATATGGTGCTAACTCCGAAGCAAAGCTAATAACTCCAATTGGTATAAACGTTTTAAGTAGATTTTGCCTCATAACTACAATACGCCCAAGTTATAGGCATAGCGTATCGCCTCAATAGATGTGTCTACCTTTAGCTTTTCGAGTATGCGTTGGCGGTGAGTATTTACCGTATGCACGCTGATGGATAGTTGCTCGGCAATCTCCTTACTCAAAAACCCCTTATCAATCAGGCGCAAGACCTCTAACTCACGTTGCGACAAGATTGGTTTGTCTGAGATATGATCTGTGACTACTGTTATAGAGTCACCAGTTTGTGAATTAAAGAGCTTATTGAGTACTCTATGAGGTTGGGACTGATTAGGTGAAATATTTATCACGTCAAATGAGAGCCAAATATTACCATTGCTATCAAACTCTAAAGGGAGTATTGTCTCCTCGACAACCTTATATTCGCCATTAACCTTTTTGCGATAACAGCGCATAAATTGAAAGCTACCTACAAACTTATTGCGATTAGTCAAGAAATATTTATATGCAACAAGCGCACCTCGCATAAACTCATCAAGGTCATCAGGGTGAACAGCCTCGTCATTATCAAAAAATCTCAGATATAATTCAGATTTATAAACAGTCTTATTTGCCTGCAAATCCTGAATGGTGACAGCTAAGTTATAACTATCTGCATAGTCGCTAAGTTTGGCTATATGTTTTTGCACAAGAGTTTTGTCAACATCAAAAAACTCGATGCTGGCAGCTAACTTCTCAAACTCGTTTAATATATCGACCATATAACCATTTCTTAGTTCAATACTCTGAATACTTAATATTTACGACTAAATAGCTCCGTACTCATTCAACTTGCAAAGTTAATAAAAAAATGTGAACTAATCAACTAAACTAGCTCACATTTTAACAGATAGAATCATATATCTAATTAATATATCTTTATGCCTCTATTTTCTTTTTGGGAGGCTACTTTGGCGATGATAACTCGCTCATCGCCTATTGCAGCCCTCTCTTGCGGAGTGCGCTTTTGCTCTGTTGAGGTGATATGCGTTTTTGGCTCTTCACCCTTCACGCCTTGATCCCTTGTCTCTGCCTTTTCATCTTTTGGTGGAGCGAGCGAGAGTTGGATTTTGCGCTCTAAGGCTGCCGACTCGCTTTTGAGCTGCTTTAGTTCGTCCTCCTTTTTCCATACGCCAGAGACAATTTCAC
>CAYJOF010000093.1:0-5988 GCA_964371765.1 uncultured Rikenellaceae bacterium | reverse complement strand
AGTAGATGTACCTTTCTTAACATTGATAAGAGCATAGTTAAGAGGAGTAGTTGGAGATACTCTCGACACTAGAAGCTCTAGGTTTTTGAAGTTTTCGATTTTGATAAATCTTGTGTTGTAAGGAGCAGGTGACATCCAAAGTTGCTTGAAAGTTTTCTTTTTTAGATCGAATTCATCAACAAATGCCATCAAAACACCCTCTTGACTAGGACGGTTTGTTCCAGTGAAGTATAGCTTAGTAGGTTTCTTGTCTAGGTAAAGCACGTTTGCGCCATACTGATTTTGGATTGTGTATGGACGACCAATAACTCTATAATTCTCAACGCTATCTGGTTTAGTAGATTTTGTGAAAAGAACCTGTTGAGCAGCCTCAATGTTTGATGGGTTGAAGCTAAGAGTACGGCGAACCTTTTGCTTGCTTGATGTGTCGTTGTAGATAGCGAATGTGTCGTTACCCCAAGTGATACCACCAAACGAGTACTCAGACTTAAGAACTAGCTCTTTCTCTGCTGTGAAAGGAGCTGCTTGTTGATACACCATTGTCTGGAAAGTTTTCTCTGGGGTGTCTTTCTTCTCTTTCTTGTCAGCAGCGTCGTCATCTTTTTTCTCATCCTTTGCGCTTTCGTCTACCAATCTCTCGCTCCAATATAGAGTTGAAGGCTTGTCAGCTCTCCAAGCGTAGCCCGACGGAGTAGGAGTTTTATCCTTCTTCTTGTCGTCGTCCTCCTTGATAGTTTTGTCCTCAAGAGTTTTCATAACGCGACCAGTTGCCACCTCAACCATATTTAGTTTGTGAGGGAAAGAAGAGTAAGCTGTAATGTATGAGTAAGGCTTGTGAACTGTACGTGTCATCATATACTGCTTATCTGGGGATAGTGCGATGCTAGAGTAGATAGCTGGGCTACCGATCTTCTTCGAACCACCCTCAGATACCACAACTAGCTGAGAGGTTGTTAGATATTCAAACATATCCTCCTCTGCTGGATTGTTGATAACGTCGGCAATAGTTCTACCACCAAATTTCTTTCCATAAACCTCCTGAACTGCTGGGCCTGTTGCCACTTTGTTCATATCTGGAGCCTTAGATCCCACTACAACTGCTGGATATAGGATTGTCTCATCGTCAAGGAAGTAGAATCCGTCACGAATAGTTGTTAGGTTCATTGGAGTTTGACTCATTTTTTTAGCCTCTAGTGAAGCTACGTCAACTCTCCAAAGTTCAATCTCATTCTCAGTGATGTTTGCAAATGCAACATACTTGTTAGATGGAGACCATTTAACATTTGAGATGTTAAGTTCCATTGGAAGACCTTTGATAGATTTCTCAACACCATCAATCTTTAGAGAGATGTTGTTAGGACGATTTACTCGAGTAGTAGAGAAATTCTTGATGTTTGCTCTAACACCACCTAAGCGGAACTCGTTTAAAGCGATATCCTCTATATCAAGGAATAGATTATCCTGTTGAAGGATTGCCATAAAATCAGGATTTGAACCTGAGCCTAGCACAACAGTTGGGGCAGGCTTAGAGTCCAGAATCTGCTTAATAGCAGCCGAAGGAGTTGCATAACTCTCCGATTGTGCGTGTAGGTAAGGCGACACCATAAGTGCACCAAAAGCCAACACTGAACATAAAATTCTTTTCATCGTATTAATTTTAATTAGTTAAAAATACATATTTACTCATTTTAGACAAAGAAACTAACAATTTTTTGTATCTCAAAGTAAATTCCTAAAAAGTAGATAAACCATATATTTTCGACAACCAATATAATTTGTTCGTATATATCTTAATCTTATTTATGAATTCCTTCTCAGTGATGAAACTCTTAGTGGCTCGATATTGTAGATATGGCATGCTTTTTCTTTTGTGGCTGCCAAAATGGCAGTATGAGTCGTCTGTTTGTCATTTATTGTGCCGTAAAACGCGACAACTTTGCCCAATTTTGCAATTGGCACAAACATTGATAAAAGTGTAGTAGCAGCAGATGAAAAAGGAGACTGCTGGAGATAAAATTAGTAAATAAATTAAATTTTTTATAGTAATGGGAAAAATTATTGGAATTGACTTAGGTACAACAAACTCTTGTGTATCTGTTATGGAGGGCAACGAGCCCGTAGTTATTACAAACAGCGAAGGCAGAAGAACAACTCCTTCTATTGTTGGTTTCACCGATGGTGGTGAGAGAAAGGTGGGTGACCCTGCTAAGCGTCAGGCTATCACTAACCCTGTGCGTACGGTATACTCAATCAAACGCTTTATGGGAGAGAGCTTCGATAAGGTGTCATCTGAGGTGAGTAGAGTGCCATACAACGTAGTAAAAGGCGATAACAACACACCACGTGTTCAAATCGACGATCGTCAGTACACCCCTCAAGAGGTGTCGGCAATGGTACTACAAAAAATGAAAAAGACAGCAGAAGAGTATCTAGGGCAAGAGGTGACAGAGGCAGTTATCACTGTGCCTGCTTACTTCTCAGACTCTCAACGTCAGGCTACTAAGGAGGCAGGTGAGATTGCTGGTCTAAAGGTACGTCGTATTATCAACGAGCCAACAGCTGCTGCACTAGCATACGGTCTGGACAAAAAACATGCAGATATGAAAATTGCAGTGTTCGACCTTGGTGGTGGTACATTCGATATATCTATTCTAGAGCTTGGTGATGGTGTGTTTGAGGTGAAGTCTACTAATGGTGATACTCACCTAGGTGGAGACGACTTCGATCAGGTAATTATCGACTGGTTGGCTTCTGAATTCCAAAGCGACTACAATATCGACCTACGTAATGACCCTCACGCACTTCAGCGTCTTAAAGAGGCTGCTGAGAAGGCTAAAGTTGAGCTTTCAAGCTCTACTGCAACAGAGATCAACCTACCATATATTATGCCAGTTGATGGCATTCCTCAGCACCTTGTGCGCTCTTTGAGCCGTGCAAAGTTTGAGCAGTTGGCACACTCTCTAATCCAAGCTACTCTTCGCCCTTGCGAAATAGCTCTTAAGGATGCAGGCCTATCAGCTTCTCAAATCGATGAGGTTATCCTAGTGGGTGGTTCAACACGTATTCCTGCTATTCAGGAGGTTGTAGAGAAATTCTTCGGCAAAACTCCATCTAAAGGCGTTAATCCTGATGAGGTGGTAGCAGTTGGTGCAGCTATCCAAGGTGGTGTACTTACTGGTGAGGTTAAGGATGTACTTCTACTTGATGTAACGCCTCTGTCTCTAGGTATCGAGACTATGGGTGGAGTGTTTACTCGCCTAATCGATGCAAATACAACTATCCCTGCTCGTAAGAGTGAGGTGTTCTCAACTGCATCAGACAATCAACCATCTGTAGAGATTCATATCGTTCAGGGTGAGCGTCAAATGGCTCGCGATAACAAAACAATCGGTAGATTCCACCTAGATGGTATCCCTGCTGCCCCAAGAGGAGTACCTCAGATTGAGGTTACTTTTGATATCGATGCTAATGGTATCCTAAGCGTCTCTGCTAAGGATAAAGGTACTGGTAAAGAGCAAAATATCCGTATTGAGGCATCTAGCGGTCTTACAGATGCAGAGATTCAAAGAATGCGCGATGAGGCTAAGGCTAACGAAGAGAGCGATAAGGCTGAGCGTGAGAAGATTGACAAGCTAAACGGTGCCGATGGTATGATTTTCAACACCGAGAAGCAGCTTAAAGAGTATGGAGATAAAGTACCTGCAGATAAGAAAGCAGTTATTGAAAGTGCTCTAAATTCACTTCGTGAGGCACACAAAGCGCAAAATATTGCAGATATAGATAAATACTCGGCAGAGCTACAAACTGCTTGGCAGGCAGCTAGCGAGGATATCTATAAGGCGCAAGGTGGCGAGCAACAACAGCAACAAGGACAACCTGCACCTGAACAAGGTGGTGAGAATGCCGCACAAGATGTGGAATTTGAAGAGGTTAAGTAGTTTTTAGTTTATATTGGTGGATCCCCTACTGAGAGTTTTCTTGGTGGGGGATTTTTGTTTTTAATTTTGTTTTAGTTTGGTGGCTCTTGTGCGTTTTGCACAAGCCCCTTACCGTTACTACTAGGAATATTTTACGAGCGAGCTCGCAATATTCCTATTAGTAACAGCAGGTTTGCCAGAGGGCAAACCCACCACCCCAATTGTAGAGGTTTTGGGGGGTGATAATCAATATATATGTATGTGTTAGTTAATGCTTTTTTGAGAAAAAAGCACGAGCAGAGGTGACTCTGCTCTGACAAAAAAACCGAAACGCTACCTTTAAGTAGCATTTCGGCAGCGTCTGTGCCGCTGCTGGTTGGGGCGATTGAGGGTTATCTTATCCGCTTTTTTCCTTTGCTATTCCTTTCCTTTGCTTCGCCTAATCAATCCGAATTTTCCTTTGATAACAGTAATTAATTGCGTAAGGATAATTAGAGTTTATAAGTATAAAGTATTACTCTATCAGAATCCATATCGTCTTCATAAAGTGTATAAAGAGTTTGGTTGTCGTCTGAAACAGTGAACTGTTTAGCGTATTTATCAAGCCTAAAACTTCGTACAGGATCTCCATCCCAATCGTAAACTAGTAGGTACTGATCCCTATCTTTACTCCTTTCTGCTGAATTCTTATCAGTGAGAATAAAATATATATACTTGTCATTGCAGTATGATTCTGTGAAACCACCCACATTCTCGGCTGTTGCTTTTACAAAAGTTGCACCAAATCTATCCATCACCTCCATAATTGGATAATGGTAGAATATTCGCTTTGAAATTTCTAAATCCTTCGTATTAATTATATCAAAACCTAGGGCATAAATAGGAGAGAAATAAGCTAGATTCTTTGATGGGTGCTTATGAATTGATCCCTGGTACGTTATACCTCTACTAGAGCCCTTAGTAGGAAGTTTTGCCAATCCGATATCCTCAGCAGGAAACTCTCCAAAGAATTTCAAGGTATCCCCCTCTACATTCTGGGCATAATACATAGTTGTATTATTATCAACATTGAGTGCGAAATAGATAAGATTATTGTTAGATAAGATAGAGTTATTAAAGGCACTCATATTAAGATCGTATACAATTTTAGGTTTTATATCCCCTGATTCAAAATCATTAATATCATAAACCATCGCAGCATTTGGAGAATCTCCATTCACCCATAGCGTAGATTTGTCGATTTTAGTAATCCCCATTACATTGCCAGTTTCGTTTGCAGCTCGACCATTATACAAAAAATCAATCTCCTGCCCACTTTTTAGGTTGTATGCATACAAAAAAGTCTCACTGCCATATCTAGTTAAAACCAACCAATCATCAAACATTTGCATCTGTCCTACCTTAAAAACATCTCTACTTAGAAGTATTGAATCTACAATTTTGAGATTGTTGTGTTCCTTAAAATCCGTAAAAATTTCTCTCTTTTGTTCGATTTTTGCACAACTAACATTAACTAAAAGCAGCGTAATAAATAGTGTAAATTTTGTCATCTTTTCAATGTTTTATTTAGATACAACTAGCTTGAGCAAAGATTACTTAATTATATTTTCCGTTTGTATTACTCAAGCTAGCACATTAGTTGATTAGTCTAGAACAGTGTACCAAGTTCCACTTATCGAAGCTCCTCCAAATTTGACTTCTCCAGTAAAGCATTTAGAATCTCCTCCTCCACATCCAAATGTTTCATCCATAAAGTCCAGAATGGTATCATCGCCCTCATCCATATCCTCAGTACTCTGCGCCAAAACGCTTTGAATCAATACTGAATTTTGAACAGCAGTATAAGCCATATATCCGCCTACGAGCAGTAATGCGCTCGCTATAATCATTAATTTCTTTTTCATTTTTTCGAAATTGTAGTTTTGTTTTTAGATAACTATCAGTTATCTATTTAGTTGATTTTCTGAGTATTTTGCTTGTGAAAGATACCCAACTCCCAAGACTTCTGTGCAACTGTTGCAGCTTTAGTCAAAAATGATTATCTTTGTAGTGCCTTTTTGTGTGTTAGTTA
>CAYJOF010000092.1:0-6049 GCA_964371765.1 uncultured Rikenellaceae bacterium | reverse complement strand
TACTAAATAATCACTTACAAGCGTCAATAGATTTTTTATTGGACAACAATAATTTAATATGAAAAAATAAATTGCGTCAAAAATGTTTTGATACATATTTCTTACAAAAGAGACTGTCTCGAAATATTTCGAGACAGTCTCTTGTAAGGGTGGAAGACGGGGTTCGAACCCGCGGCCTTCGGAACCACAATCCGACGCTCTAACCAACTGAGCTACAACCACCATTTTTTATCGGTGCAAAGATAGCTCATTTTTTTTATTTTACAAACTTTTTTTGTGCTTTTTTTTAGCATTGTCCGATAAATAATCTGCTTGATTTTGTAATCGATTGTCTTGTAAAGTATTACAGTGCTTTGCTGATAAGCGAGCTTTAAAATCAAGACTCAAGGATTTTTTAATTAACAAAACCTATCGTTGGGCAAAGTTGGACAGATGCTTATTCAGGCATTGTTATGCGGTTGTTTAGTGCGTGAACTAGAGTTATTTCGTCGGCATAGTCGAGTTGATCTCCAAAACCGATACCTCTAGCAATATTCGAAACTCTCACATCACACTCTTTGAGTCGGCGAGTTATGTAGAACATTGTTGTCTCTGCTTCGATTGTAGTACTTAGTGCCATAATTACCTCCTTGACACTATCTCGTTGTACATTCTCTACCAATAAATCAATCTTTAGCTGAGAGGGAGATACCCCCTGCATAGGAGAAATAACACCTCCTAGGATATGATACCTGCCTCTATAAGTTCCTGTGTGCTCAATTGAGATTAGATCTCGAACATTTTCAACAACACAAATAGTAGAACTATCACGACTCATATCTTGACATATAGGACACAGATCGGTATCCGATAGATTGTTACATCGTGAGCATCTTTTGATATTGGTTCGGAAATTACTAATCGATTCGGATAGACTAATAACTCCTTGTTCTGGCTGTTTTAGTAGGTGTAGGGCATACCTCATAGCAGTTCTGTGTCCCACTCCAGGAAGTTTTGCCAGCTCTTCGACAACCCTATCTAGTAGTTGTGACATGGCTAAAGCTTACTTTGTGGGTTAATCATCTCTATTGTTGAAGCTCTGAGCCATCCTGTATTTCCGCTCTGAATCTTTACTTCGATCCACTCTCCTACCTGCTCGATAACCTCCACTTTAGCCCCTTGATTGAGCACAAATAGGTCTGTTCCATCGTTCATAGGAGAACTCTTCACGGCAACGGCATTGTTCATCACAATAGCATCCATATTATTTACCACCGAGTTACGTTGGCTTATCGACATTGCTAAACTCATTACAAAACAGCATAGCAGAACCAATGCAGACCAGAACATTATCTTACGAATAACGGTTTTGCGAGAGAAATAGAATAGTAGTGTTGCTGCCAGCGTTAAAGCGAGAAGAACAAGGCTTGCACAAGCCCACTGGTCGGAGCTCATAGAGTCTCGTTGAGTTTTTAACCAACTATATAGAAAAAACTCTGGCATTTTCTCAATTCGATTCGTTGTTTGAGTCTCTGCTATTTGTAGATTATGGATAATATCCTCATCACTAGGCGAGATTAGTAGGGCTCTGTTGTAGTTGAGAATTGCTTCGGCCAACATATCCATCTTATAGTAACAATTTGCCAAATTGAAATATAGCTCACTGTTGTGAAAATCGCTATCTAGTTGTCGAGAGTAGAGTTGAGAGGCTTTTAGATAGTCTCCCTCAGCGTAGGCAGCGTTTGCTTCCCTCCAACGTGCATTTATATCTGTATCGGCGTAGGAGCTAGTTGTCCAACACACCAAAACCACTATTATACTTATAAACTTTCTCATTATAAAACCTCCTCTAATTCGATAATTATATCTACAGATTTGTTGTAAATATCAGACATTGAGTTATCTGTTGTTGGAGCGTACTGAGCAAACTCACAACTCTCGATAATGCCAATGTATTTAAAAATTAACACCTTATCTATCCCCTTGGATGAAAGCGCACTCTCGATATTATTCTTCGACAATAGTGCAGATTCAATGTTTAGCTTGTCGCTACAATATCCCCACATTGCACGCAGAGTCTCTTGATAAAATTGTTGCGATTGTTGAGCTGTAAGTAATCTGTTTGCCTCTTTTAGCCTAGCTAATGCTATTTTTCTAGCTTTACTGCTCTTGACTCTTACTACATCGCTGTTTAACTTGATTCGTCTTCTGCCTACAAACAGTACTCCAAACCAAGAGCAAATGATAAGTACGATAATCCCTATATAGCCCCAAGAACCTACAAAGAATTTGTTTCGCTCTTTTGTAGGAGTGATCTCATTTTTTATAAATCTAATATCGCTACCAAGAATCTCCAACTCCTGCTTTGTAACCCCTGTGTATATTTTAGTACTCGAATTTTCTGCCGAAGCAGTAGTGTCGGTAGATACTCCTAGCATTAGAGCATCGGTCGACAGTGTCTCATATCTCTTAGATTTAGGATTGAAGAAGGTAAACTCAATAGGTTCAATATCGTATTGTCCTGCAGCACGTGCGATAAACGGATACTCAAAAACCTTACTTCCGCTACTTCCACTATCTGCCACCGTAAAACGGTCGTTTGTCTTTACGTTATATTTTTCAAATGAATTAGGCAAATTTAGATTTGGTTGAGTAATCAAAGGCAGATTTCCACTTCCGCTTATCTCCACAACAACATTATTCGAAGAGTTAGCACTAATCATATCCTGAGTCAGATAAGAGTCTATGCTAAAACTACCAACTGCACCTGAGAATGTAGAAGGAGCACCACTTGGTAGAGGCAGCACTTCAATATCTATTGAACTACTCTCAATCTGTCGTTTGATGTTCTGTACACTGCCACCACCTCCAAAGAAATCATCGAAAATTGAGCGACGTTGTGCTGGGGTGTTCAGCGTGATTCGAGCAACCATCTCAAGACTCATTTTCTCTATTGTTAACTCTCCTGAACGCTGAGGGAAGAGGAGATATTTCTTTAGAATCCTCGTCTCGTATATCTTGTCGTTTATATTCTCTCTCTGCCAAGCTAAGTTATCGGGAAGTTGAATCTCTTGTGTCCAAAAACCATCAAACGAAGGGTATTTTGTTCCTTCAATACCAGCAAGTTCAACTCTTGTTGCTAGCTTTACAGTAGCTACAAGTGCCTCACCACTATACACCTTCTGTTTGCTTACATTCATAAGCAGTAAAATATCATCACTTTGTATCGTTGCGGAGCTTGTCGAAGATGTGCCCTGTGAAGCGGTATCCTCGTTTACTACCTCAATAAGTATCTCTCTGGATTTAACACTTTTGCCATCAATTTGCATCTCTATAGGAGAGATTTTGGAATTACCTGCTTTTGTCGCAGTTAATACATAGGTGTATATAATCTCGTTCTTGCTCTCTCGCTTGCCATTGATTATACTAATTGAGGACATCGTGGAGCTTGTTGGTCCAGCTAGCACTTCAAATCCTTCGAAACTAGGTTGCTTGATGCTCTCTGGGTCTTTTGTTGTCTTAAATTCAATCTTGAATGGTGCACCTACTGCTACTACGTTTGGCGCAACTACTGCAATATCATTGCTTTGTGCAGATGCTATTGCGGAGCTTAGTACCATTATTATCAGTAAAACATATCTAATCATAAATTTCATCTAAAAAATCTTCATTTTGTTAAACTATTTCTTCTCTATATTAAATAATTTCATTCTATTGAGCACCCTATTTCGTCGCTCAAGTATTAAAAATTCGAGTAATATGAATACCAAACCTAAAGCCAAAAAGTATTGGTATAGTTCGTTGTATGATTCAAATCTTGAAGTCGAAAAATCGGTGCTGTCCATCGTTCGAAGTTGTGCAATTATTTCGTCGACTCCCACCGAACTATTGGATGCCTTGATATAGGTTCCACCACTTGTAAGAGCTATCTTTTTTAGTATATCCTCGTTTAGCTTTGTGACAACTATTTTTCCGTCTTGGTCGCTTACGGGTGTTCCATCAATCTGGAGAGCAACACCAGATGGTGTGCCAATACCAATTGTGTTGATAATTACTCCATCTTCGGCCAATCTCTCTGCCACTTTGAGCGGATCACTTGAATGATCCTCTCCGTCGGAGATTAGAATAACGGCTCTTGATCCTTCACTTTGTGAGGAGAATGAGCGTTCAACCAGTTCAAGTGCCTCAGTGAGGTTTGTTCCCTGTTGTTCTATCATTTGGGGCGATATGTAATCTACAAATCGCTTTGCAGCAACATAATCTGATGTGATAGGAAGCTGAACAAACGCACGACCTGCAAAGACGATAATACCAATTCGGTCGTTGACACTCTTGTCGAGAATTGTGTTTACTGCATTTTTTGTGCGTTCCAGACGTGATGGTTGGTAGTCGTCGGCCAACATACTGTTAGACACATCAATGACAAACATCAACTCAATTCCACTCTGTTTGACTTCTCTGAGCTTCGCCCCCATTTGAGGTCTTGCAAGTGCAAAAACCATAAATATAAAGGCCGTAGTAATCATTAAAAACTTATACTTCATCTTATTCCACGAAGCATCGGGCATAAGTTGACCTATGGTGTCTATATTACCAAATAGCTCTAAGCGTTTGTAGTACCTTCTGCGTACCACCCAATAAAGTAAGCCCATTAGAGGTATCAGTAGCAATAGATAGAAGTATTCTGAGTTTGCAAATCTAAACATATCTTAGGGTATCTGTTTTAGGTATAGGTGTTTGATAATAACTTCACAAATAACAAGAGCAATAGCCATAAGTAGTATGAGCATATACTGTTCTTGATATGAGACGTAGTTCTGTATGTCTATTTTTGTTTTTTCCAGAGCGTTAATCTCATCATAGATAGATTTTAATTTATCATTAGAAGTTGCCCTAAAATATTTGCCATCTGTCTGTTGGGCAATCTGTTTTAGAACCTCTTCATCAATCTCAACTTTTGCTTGTTGGTATGCGATATTGCCCCAAGGATCTCTTACGGGATAAGGTGCAGTTCCTTCAGTGCCGACGCCTATTGTGTATACTTTTATCCCGAGTGTTTTTGCCAGTTCGGCTGCTGTTTGGGGTGCTACTTGCCCGCTGTTGTTCACTCCGTCGGTAAGAAGTATAACCACTTTACTCTTAGCATCGCTCTCCTTTAGACGAGCCACCGCAGTTGCCAATCCATTACCGATTGCTGTTCCATCATTGATCGCTCCACTATTGATATTGTTTAGCAGGTTGATAAGTGTTGCGTGATCTGTTGTCAGAGGACTCTGTGTAAAACTCTCTCCAGCAAAAACAACCAAACCTATGCGATCATTCTTGCGATCAAGGATAAAATTTGTTGCTACATCTTTGGCTGCGGTGATTCTGTCGGGAGAGAAATCACGCGCAAGCATACTTCCCGATATATCTAATGAGAGTACAATGTCAATACCCTCAGTTGTTATCGAATCGCTCCCCGAAGTGCTTTGAGGACGAGCTAGAGCTGTCACAAAAAGCGAAAAAGCTGCAATTCGTATCACAAATGGGAGGTGGCGAAGATAGTATTTTACTGTTTTATGACCCTTAAGAAGACCTCCAATCGATGATAGCTGGATAGTGGCCTTGCCATCTTTCAACTTATAGATGTAGTAGGCTACCATTGGCGCGATGAGCATCAATAACCATAAAAAATGCGGTGAGTCAAATCTAACTATATCTATCATTATAATTACCAATTTTTATTTTTAAGAACCTTAACAGGAACACCTTTCTCTTTGCGAACTTTCTCCTGAGTTTTATCCTCTTGAGCTTGAACTGCTTGAAGTAGTCTCTCAGCCTCCTCTTTTGTCATTTGAGGCTCTTTGCCTTGCTGATCCTTTTGCTTCTGCTGATTATCCTTGTTCTGCTGGTCCTCCTTGTTATCTTGATTCTCTTTGTTATCTTTGTTCTGCTGATCCTGTTGATCTTGATTCTGCTGTTGATCTTTATTATTTTCGTTCTGCTGATCTTGCTGCTGATCTTGCTGCTGATCCTGCTGTTGCTGCTGCTCTTGTTGCTGCTTCATATATTGAGCATAAGCTAAATT
>CAYJOF010000091.1:5033-6082 GCA_964371765.1 uncultured Rikenellaceae bacterium | reverse complement strand
GTGTAATTGAGGAGTATGAGAGAGTACTAGGGATTAAAGTAGGAGAGACAACTACCGATGGAAAGTTTTCTCTCGATACTCTAAGATGTGTTGGTGCTTGTGGACTGGCTCCAGTTGTGATGATCGGAGAGAAAATCTACGGCAGAGCAAAAGTTGAAGAGATTAAGGGAATTATCGACAACTATAAGGCTAAACCATAAGCCCGTTAGCGTGAATTTTATAGAGGCTGTCTTGAAGTTATTTCAAGGCAGCCTTGTTTGTATGGTGTTGCAGAGAAACAAGCGATGCTAGTTATACTACTCTCTCTACAACATTCAGAAAAAAAGAGGTAAGCGAAAATTCGCTTACCTCTATATAAATATCTAACTAAATGTTAGATGTTAATGAATTACTTCATCAATTCGATCTCAGCAAGAACCTGCTCTTTACCAGAAGTAAGTTCGTTTGCAAGTCTCTCAGCAGTATTGAAATCACCCTCTTTAGCAGCGATGATTGGCTCAAGAGCTTTTGCTTTCATACAAGTGTGACTTTTGATAGTCTGCTTTGCACCAGAGAAATCAGAAACTAGGATTTGAGCAACAGCTTTGTTAGCACCAGAAGTGTAACGGATAGCCTCAGTGTATTGACCCATCTTGATGTAAGTAAGACCTAGGTTCTCTTTAGCAACTGCATTCTTCCCAGCAGCAGAAGTGAAGTAATCTTTCGCAGCTGTTAGGTTACCCTTATTGTAAGCGATAACACCTAGGTTAGTGATAACCTCAGCAGCAGAAGAGTTCATTGAAGATGCTTTAGACATTAGAGTTTGTGCTTTAGAAAGATCGCCTTTTCTGATAGCTACAGCAGCAGCGTTGTTAACAGATCTCCAACAGTTTGGATACTTGCTCATTGCTACAACATAAATCTTCTCTTTTGTATCTAGATCACTGAAAAGAGTAGCTGCAAATAGTAGCTCCTCGTTGTTAAGTTTAGCTACATCGCTCTTAACTAGTTCTTTAAGTTCCTCATCTGTATAACCTTGAACCTCTACATTAACAACCATCTGAGAACGA
>CAYJOF010000091.1:0-5023 GCA_964371765.1 uncultured Rikenellaceae bacterium | reverse complement strand
TGGAAGGATCTTCTCTGCAAGGATATTGAATACTGAAGACATATTCTTGATCTCCTCATCACGCTTAGCAGGATCGTTATACATATTTAGAATCTGAAGAATCATATCTTTCTCTGGAATATCAGACGCGCTTACAAGCTCCTTAAAGCCTTCCCAGTCCTCACCAAGAGCATCTACGTCAAGTAGAGTGTTGATGTTATTCTTAGCAAAACGCTTGTCAACTGCAGTTTTAGTAGTTTTAGCACGCTGCTCAGAAAGGTTATCGTTGAACTTAACTGGACCATCTGGAGAAGCATAAGAGCTAGTGTGAACATCAGAAACAGTCATACGGTTATTAGCTTTGCTCTCAACGATGAATCTCTCAAGTTCTTCAACCTCTTGGTTGTTAAGAGCTTTGTTGCTAACTACTGAGCTATTGATATTGAATAGTACGTTAGCCTCTTTAGACTGAGTTGTTACTCTTTTGAAGTTGTCCTTAGCGTAAGCAACACCCATTGGCTTAACCATATTTTGGATAGTACTAACACCCTTAGCAGCCTTAAGGTCGATAAGTGGTAGGAAAGGTGCATCAGCTTTACACTGAACCTCTACACGCATAATTAGAGTAGAATTTTTAAGGTTTTCAGTATAAGCTACAGAACCTGCAATCTTAGCAGCACCACCAGTATAAGGAATTACCGAATAGTTATCAACTACTCTCTCGCCTTGAACAAAAGATGGATTACCTACAATCTCACCACCCTCGTACACAAATACTGGAGTAATTTTGTAGATAGACTTTGCGTGAACAAAGTTAGCTGGGAAAACAACCTCAGCAGTAAATGGAACTGCATCACCTTTAAGAGAAACAGGTGAAGGAGTAGACGAAGCCGCAAGAGTGTCTACTTTCTTTGAAGCACTCTTAAAACAGTTACAGCCTGTCAAAATTAATGATGCTGACAGAGCGATCAAACTGAATTTCAAAATGTTTTTCATACGTTAATTTTTTGAGTTATTAATTGTTTACTTATTTATTAATCTTTTTTTGGAGTTCTCTCTGGCTTTGGAAGTAGAGCCTTACGAGATAGTTTTAATTTACCTGCTTTATCAACTTCAAGAAGTTTTACGGTAATCATATCGCCAGATTTAAGACCTGCATCTTCGATATTCTCGAAACGCTTGTGATCTATCTCCGAGATGTGTAGAAGACCATCTTTACCTGGAAGAATCTCAACAAAGGCACCAAATGCCATAATGTTTTTAACTTTTCCTTCGTAAACCTCTCCAACCTCTGGAACTGCAACGATACCTTTGATTCTAGCAAGGACTGTATCGATTGCAGATTTATCAGCTGCAAAAATATCGATAACACCTTTGTTGTCTGCCTCAGTGATAGTAATAGTTGTTCCAGTAGATTTTTGCATCTCTTGGATAACCTTACCACCAGGACCGATAACAGCACCAATAAACTCACTAGGAATAGAAATTTGAACTACACGTGGTACGTGTGGCTTGTAATCCTCTCTAGGTTGAGCCATTGTCTCAGTTATTTTACCAAGTATGTGGAGACGACCAACTCTTGCTTGCTCTAGTGCATTAGCAAGAACCTCATACGATAGTCCATCAACTTTAATATCCATTTGAGTAGCTGTAATACCCTCTGAGGTACCTGTAACTTTAAAGTCCATATCTCCAAGGTGATCCTCATCACCAAGAATATCAGAAAGTACTGCATATTTACCACCATCAGCAATAAGACCCATAGCAATACCCGATACTGGACGCTTAAGCTTAACACCAGCATCCATAAGTGCAAGTGTTCCCGCACAAACTGTTGCCATCGAAGATGAACCGTTACTCTCTAGAATATCAGAAACAACACGAACTGCATAAGGATTCTCCTCACCAACTGGAACCATTGGTTTAAGAGCTCTTAGTGCTAGGTTACCGTGACCTACCTCTCGACGAGAGATACCTCGCGCTGGGCGTGCATCACCAGTTGAGAAAGGAGGGAAGTTATAGTGAAGAACGAACTTCTCGGTACCTTGATAAAGTACCTCGTCGATCATCTTCTCATCCATCTTAGTACCTAGTGTAACTGTAGTTAGAGATTGAGTCTCGCCACGAGTAAAGATTGCAGAACCGTGAGGTCCTGGAAGGTAACCCACCTCGCACCAAATTGGACGAATCTCGTCAGTCTTACGACCATCAAGACGAATTCCCTCATCAAGAATCATATTTCTCATTGCCTTTTTAAGGACATCATCGTGGAAATATTTCTTTACAAGTGATTTCTTCTCTGCAAGTTCCTCTTCGCTGTATTGAGCTAAAAACTCAGTTTCAACTGCCTCAAACTTCTCACTACGCTCGTGCTTAGCAGATTGGCTCTTAGCAATTTCATATACTTTGTCATAAGTCTCAGCAATAACTTTATCTCTAAGATCGAAATCATTTGTCTCGTGAGAATACTCTCTTTTGATATCTTTTCCTAACTCTTTTGATAGTTCCATCTGAGCAACACAGTGCTTTTTAATCTCTTCATGAGCAATTTTGATAGCCTCAAGCATCACATCCTCACTCACCTCTTTCATCTCACCTTCAACCATCATAATGTTGTCGTAAGATGCAGCAACCATAATATCAAGATCTACCTCGCTCATCTGAGAGATAAGTGGGTTGATAATGAATTCGCCATTAAGACGAGCTACACGAACCTCTGAGATAGGGCCATTGAATGGGATATCTGAAACTGCAAGTGCAGCCGATGCAGCTAGACCTGCTAGAGCATCTGGTTGGATATCTTTATCTGCTGAGATAAGATTAACTGTTACGAATACATCTGCGTGATAATCAGCAGGAAAAAGTGGACGAAGAGCTCTATCGATAAGACGAGATACAAGGATCTCAGAATCAGAAGGACGAGCCTCACGCTTTAGAAAACCACCTGGGTAGCGACCTACTGAGGCATATTTCTCTTTGTACTCAACTTGAAGAGGCATAAAATCGCAATCTTCTTTCGCATCTTTTGCGGCAACTACCGTAGCAAGTAGCATAGTGTCGCCTTGTCTGATAACAACCGAACCATCAGCCTGTTTGGCCAACTTACCTGTTTCGATTACTATCTCTCGGTTACCACTCATCTGGATAACCTTTTCGGTATAGTTATACATAAACTAAAATAAAAAATTTTAACATCTTATAATTCCGTGTAAAGGTACTGATAATTTTCTAATCCACAAAATTTTTCCAAAAATTTGAGCTAAATAGGCCATTTTACAGCTAATTTTAGCGAAAAAGAGCAGAAAAACTTATCTACAACAAATAGACAAGATCGAGGCAGCTGCAAATTACGTGCAACTACCTCGATTGAGAAATGATTAAAATACTCGTTCTAAAGATCTAATAAATATAGTGTAGATCTATCGACCTGACCAGCAGAATTCTTTTTAGGGATATATCCACCCTTAGAGTCATCGGTAGAAGCAAAATCATCATCATTAATAATAGCAAATCTATTTTTGATGAATGCAATACCCTCTGGCTTATCGTGACTATAATTAGGGATTGCCTGAAGTATATCCAACTCTAAACTTTTTGTAAGAGGAGTAACATTTAGAGCTTTTAGCTGTTCTAGCGAAAGAATCTCTATCTCCATATTTGAAATATCTGTTGCTGATTGTGTATCTACTCTATATACCCTCTTAAAAGCTTTTGGATCAGCAAATCCTGTAGTTGGGAACTTTCCATCTCGTTCTAGTATAAGTAGATTTGTAGAGTCGACATAGAGAATCTCGCTCACCATATTACTTACACTCTCCATTCTATATAGAAACTCTCGGGTTTTGCCAGATTGAAGATCAATTTCAATAATACGATTGTTTACAGAGTTGTTTTTTGTACGGCTATCTGGAATATAAAGAGGAGATTGCATTGCTCCATAAAGTTTCTTTCCATCATTAGAGATTGTCAAACCCTCCATTCCTCTATTTGGTCTACGTTTTGAGTAATAATCAGGCAAGACATCTCCAGGCTTGAACTCTCGAATAAGAACACCCTCAGCAGAGAACTGCATAATAAAAGGTGCATATTCGTCACTTACCCATATTGTTTTATCGGGGGCAACAGCCAATCCCTCACTATCAATTCCTCTTGAATGATTAACAACAATCTCACCGTTTAAGTCGTAAGCCACCTCACCTGTTACGCCGTCGCCAACCCTATTAGGGAGTCCACAAAGAGGGCTTCGATCAAAATCTTTTAACGTAATATTCTCTAACAATTCAAGTTGACCAGATTTGATAACAAATTTCCCAACAGTAGGAACAAACTCCGGAAATGGAAATATTTTACTCTCAGAACTTGTTCCATCAACATTGGGTCCACGATCAGTTAACAGGTAGATAATTCCATCGCTCTTATCGTAGGCAATAGCTGAACCATACCCTCCAAAGGCAATCGATTCGCGTCCTCCTTTTGGAACACACTCTGTGTATGGAACTTCATAAGAAGAGAAACTTACTCTCTGGGGTGTTGTACAACAAGCCCATACGCCAAACACAAAAATCAATAGTGTTATATTTTTCATAGCGACAAACGTGATTCAAATATTTTAGAGGTGAGGCAAGTAGAATACTCTAGCTGCCTCACTCTACAAATTCGTATAAAAGTTACAACGATTTTTTGGAGTTATTACTAACTCCTTTAGATGCCTCTACAAAGACCACAAAGTCTTTTGCTCCATCTGTTTTTCTACCATAAGAGTAACCCATATCTTCGTATAGATCTTTGAAGTTAGGAACCTCTACTCTATCTATGATGTCTTTTTTATTTGGAGATTTGTATAAGAACACCCAATCTCCACTCTTACCTAAGCCAAATGGGAAACGCTCAAGAGCCAAAGACACATCATCCACTTTGTCGTCATAAGCTATGAATGTCACAAAACCTTTAGCTGGAATAACTGTTCCTGAAGGTATCTTAAATACATCCTCCCCCTTATCATCATACATCTCCCAAGCAGAAATATCCACTGCTACATCATTTG
>CAYJOF010000090.1:0-6115 GCA_964371765.1 uncultured Rikenellaceae bacterium | reverse complement strand
ACTGCAACTTATTCTTCTTTACTGGATTCTTAGCATTATCCTTCATCTGAGCATCAAGTTTATTATCATCTACAAATCGACGGATGACGTAAGTCTGAATAATTGTAATGATGTTTGCTAGGAAGTAGTAGTAACAAAGTCCCGACGAGAAGCTATTAAAAATAAATAGCATCATTATAGGCATACCCCAAGTCATCATAAAGTTCATACCCGGCAGCTGCTGACTAGAACTTGTATTCATCGAGTTTAGGCGAGTTGAAAGCACAAGTGACGCACTCATCAGAATTACCATCAAACTGACATGGTCGCCATAGAATGGGATTGTGAATGGAAGATCAAGGATTGAGTCGTAACTCGATAGGTCCTTAATCCACAGGAATGATTGTCCACGAAGTTCAATACTAGCTGGGAAGAATCTAAACAGAGCGAAAAGAATAGGCATCTGAAGTAACACTGGTAGACATCCCCCAAGCGGGTTTACTCCTGCCCTGCGGTACAGATCCATCATAGCTTGCTGTTTTTCTAGCGCTTGATCTTTATCTGGGAACTTAGCATTAAGTTCGTCAATATCTGGCTTGATAAGGCGCATCTTTGCCATCGACACATAAGATTTGTATGTAAAGAAGAACAACAGTATCTTAATGAAGATGGTTAAAAGAAGAATTATGATACCATAGTTAGAGATAAAGCTACTAAGGAAATTGAATGTTGGGATAACAATAAATTTATTTACCCACGAGAAGATTCCCCATCCTAGAGGAACAATCTCTTGCAGTTCATAACCAATACCCTTCAACTCCGAGTAGTTATTGCCACCAAAGTAGAACGAGAAGTCATACTCTGACTTATCTGAAGAGTAAGGAATAGAAAGTTTTGCACTAAAATCCTTGATATTACCACTACCCTCTGGCATTGTTTGATAGCTTACATTAGCCTTTGAGAAGTTGTCCTTAGCAATAAGAACCGACGAGAAGAACTGCTGCTTAAATGCAACCCACTGAACAGATTGATTAACCTCCTCTTGTTCTGTGCCCTCAGACATTGACAACTCCTCCATAGAGGACTCCTCTGGGTACATATAAGCAACCGTAGTGTAGGTATTTTCATAGCTATAACCACGCTCCTGTTGAGGCGACACGTTCGACCAATCTAGTAATAGATTCTCCTGAGCCGATGAGATAATGCTTTGTGCATTGTTCAATTTAATTTTAAAATCCACAACGTTGCTTCCTGCCGCAAGGGTATAGATATACTCAATAGAGGCATTAGCATCAAGCGGAAGAGTGAAAATCATCGATTTAGAATCACCCTCACTTACAACCTTAACATCCCCTCCCGCACAATCGAAATAAAAATCAGAGGTATTTATCTTTGTGCTAGAGTACAGCTCCAGATTAAAGCGAGAGTCTTTCTCTTTGAATAAATAAAGAGGTTCTTGGGTGTAGGTTTTATAATCTTTCAACTCCACCGATCGAATCGCCGCACCCTTATTAGAAATTTTAGCAATGATTCTATCATTCTCTAAAGTAAAAAACTTCTCCGTACCAACTGCAGCCAAAGTAAGCTGATCTGTTGAGTATGTGCGAGCTGCTTTTACAAGAGAGTCCATTTTGTAGGCCTCCTGCTCAGCTTGTGCGAGCTGTTGCTGTTTAACTACATTATTTACAGAATCTATTTTCTGTTGTACTGCCTGTTGTTTATCTACTTGATTTTGGTTGTATAGGGTAAATCCTAATAGGATTGCTCCTATTAACAAAAAGCCCGTAAGCGTATTTTTATCCACTTTTTTCTATTTAATTAATTACTGTTTACTTTTTAATATTCTCGATCGCTGCCTTTACAAAGGATACAAATAGCGGGTGCGGCTCAACCACCGTACTCTTGTACTCAGGGTGGTACTGAACACCAACAAACCACTTATGTTCAGGTATCTCAACAACCTCAACCAACTCACTCTGAGGGTTAATGCCTGTTGGAGTCATACCCATCTCCACAAATCTATCATAGTAGCTATTATTGAACTCATAGCGATGACGATGACGCTCTGTAATATCTGCTTTGCCGTAAGCCTCGAAAGCTTTAGATCCCTCAGAGAGATGACAAGGGTATGAACCCAGACGCATCGTTCCTCCCATATTTGTGATACCTTTTTGCTCCTCCATAATATCGATTACAGGGTTCTGACTTGTTGGCGAGAACTCTGTTGATATTGCATCCGATAGCCCTAACACATTGCGAGCAAACTCAATCACACTACACTGCATACCAAGGCATATACCTAGGAATGGGGTGTTTGTTGTACGTGCATAGCGCACTGCCTCTACCTTACCCTCGATACCTCTATCTCCAAAGCCCGGCGCAACCAAAATTGCATCCATCGCTCCTAGAACACTATCAACACTTGTAGGGTTGATAGTCTCGGAGTTGATGTAGTGAGTTTTCACTTTGTAGTTATTTACTACAGCAGCGTGAATAAGTGCCTCTGCAATAGATTTGTAGGCATCTGGAAGATCTGTATATTTACCCACAAGCCCGATATTTACAGTCCCGATTGGATTCTTGTAACGAGTCAAGAAATCGTTCCATTTAGTAAGATCAATCTCTGGGATCTCAAGATTAAGTTTCTTGAGGGCAACAGTATCGAAATTTTGCTCTAGCATCTTCACTGGCACCTCATAGATTGTTGGAACGTCGATAGACTGAATAACAGCATCTTTCTCTACGTTACAGAACAATCCTACTTTGTGCTTAAGAGAGTCTGAGAGTTCGTGTTCTGTACGCAGCACAAGAATATCTGGTTGCAGACCATTCTCAAGAAGTTGTTTTACTGAGTGTTGTGTAGGTTTTGTTTTCAACTCACCACTAGCAGACAGATATGGGATTAGCGTAAGGTGAACCACAATCGAGTTCCCAGGTCCCAGATCGTAACGCAACTGACGAACAGCCTCAATATATGGCAATGACTCTATGTCGCCTACCGTACCACCAATCTCTGTGATAACCACCTCGTATCCTTTGGTTGTCCCTAGACGTTTGATACAACGTTTAATCTCATCGGTGATATGAGGAATAATCTGAACTGTTTTGCCTAGATAATCACCTCTACGCTCACGCTCAATCACCGACTTGTAGATTCTACCTGTGGTGACATTATTAGATTGGGAGGTTGGCGTTCCTAGGAATCTTTCGTAGTGACCCAAATCGAGATCCGTCTCTGCACCATCCTCGGTTACATAGCACTCCCCGTGCTCGTAAGGATTTAGAGTTCCCGGGTCTACGTTTAGATATGGATCAAGTTTTTGAATTGTTACCGAGTATCCACGCGCTTGTAGCAGGGTTGCCAACGAAGAGGCAATAATTCCCTTGCCTAGCGATGAGGCTACTCCACCTGTAACAAAGATATATTTTGTCTGTTTATCGTTTATCATTACTCTGAAATATTTTTTTCTGCGTTAATAATGTGCCTAATCTTCTCCTTAACTATCTTTGCCTCCTCTTTCGACAATTCGATTTTCTGCTCAACGTCTTTGATTAGCGAATTTGCATTGTTAGATTTAGAGAAAAATCCTATATTATTCTCTAGTGTAAGAATATCTGATTCTAGTTTTTGAAGTCTTTTTTGTAGGCGATCACGCTCTCTGCTCATTTCAGTGTGAGAGGAGCTATTGCTCACCTTGTGTTTGAAATTATCCAAGTTTAGTTGTGATAGATTTCGCTTGAATCTATTGAACTGCATATCGATAATCTCTTTATATTTTGAATAGAGAGGGTTCTGTATACGAGATGGAACAAAGCCACTCTCTGACCAACGTCTCTGAATCTCCTTTAGTCGTTCGATAGCTGTATGGGGATTTTGCTCGTCGAATGACTCCAATTCAAGGATAATAGCCTCTTTTAGGGATATAGCCTCATTATAGGAAGCATCTTGCGCTTTGTTATGCTGTTGTTTGCGCTCAAAGAAGTAATCACAAGCTCCTCTAAACTCTTTCCAAGCTTGATCAAGATCTTTTGATGACACACCTTTAAGTTCCTTCCAACGCTTCTGCAGCGAGATAAGTTCATTGGTTGTCTTTGCCCAATCTGTGCTATCTTTTAGAGTTTGAGCCATACGGCTAATCTCCATCTTCTGAGCAACGATTGCATCTGATTGAGCTCTTTGAGATTTATAGAAATCTTGCTTCTTCTCAAAGAACAAATTACAAAGTGATTTGAAACGCTCATAGATACGGTTGTTGTCTTTCTTTGGAGCAAAGCCAATAGTTCGCCATATTCCTTGAATATTTAGAATCTCTTTGGTTTGAGTATCCCACTGACGGGCATCTAGTGGAAGATTCTCAACAATAGCCTCAACCTTGTGACACAAGTCACTCTTTATTGCAAGGTTAGCCTCTTGCTGCTTGTTTAGTTCCTCGAAATATTGTTGGTGATTTTTATTGATAATAGAGCTAGCCTGCTTGAATCTATCCCAAATTTCATCTTTGTTCTCCTTTGGAACTGGGCCTACCTCTCTCCACTTGTCGTGTAGTAATTGAAGAAGGCGGAAACTCTCAACAAAAGAAGGACTTAGTGATAGTTTTTCAGCCTCCTCACAAAGAGAAATCTTCTGCTCAAGGTTCTTTTTTAGATCTAAGTCTCTTAGCTCTTTATTGATTTTTATGATATTGTAGTAATTCTCAACTTGGAAGTGATAAGCACTCCACACATCGTTTACCTGTTCTTTTGGAATAGCTCCAATCTCTCGCCACTGCTTTTGAATTTCTAGCAGTTCAGGATAGGTGCTCTCACTAGAGTTTTCACTTTTTTCGATAAGCTGCTTTAGACGCTCAATAAGTTGGTGTTTAAGCTCTAAGTTTTGCTGTTTGATCTGCTCTTGTTTTTGAGTTTGATCGTTTCTCATCTGACGATATATCGACAGTCTCTCCTTTAGTTGTATCTCGTGATCGGTTGTCTCCATCTTAAACTCTTCAGGATTGCCACCACCATCAACAAACTCTTTTCTAGCAGCCTCAAAATCGCTTTTTGCTCTGCGGTAGAAAGCAGATTTAATGCTCTCAGTGATTAATTTAAGTTCCTCAATACTATTCTGTTCGAGGGATTTTGTAAGTAGTGCAAGTAGCTCATCCTTAGTTAGGGTGCTGCTAATTTCGGTAGAGTCACATACTGGTTGACTCTCCTCTTGCTGAGTAGGCAGAAGAGCTTGCTCTTCGTTCGCAGTTTCGACTATTTGGTCGAATTGTTCATCTTGAACAGGTTGGGTTAAAACATCGCTTGTCATACTGAATGTTTAAATTGTTAAAAAATACATAAACGCAAATTGAGAGACACCCCAAAAACAAAGTATTGGAGCAGCAACACAATCCGCTATAAATGGCAATAGACTTACCACCCCACAAAGGTACAATATTTTTTTTAATTGATTGATATTTATGAGTTAATTTTCAGTTAATTCCATTTCCACTAGTATGGTAGGGCTGTCTGTGGTTTGAAGAGTTTCGTCAACTTGGGTCTTATAATCTTATATAGATTTATTCTCTTAATAAGATCTTTTCGATAAAGAACTCGCAATTCGGTAATCAGAAAAAGTGTAGCCGAAATAAATGCTAACATATCGGAAATCGCAATTGCCCACCAAATACCATTGATCCCTAAGAATAGGGGCAAGATATAGAGCATTGGAGCGAGGAAAATAAGTTGACGTGCAAGCGACATTAGAGCCGATTTCAGTGCACGGCTCATCGATAGTAAAAAGATAGATACAGCAAAAGGAACACCCATAAACATCACACCCCAGAAGGACAATCTAAAGGCTGTAATTGTGTGATCGATAAGTATTTGATCAGTCGTAAAGGCTCTAGCCATAGCCGAGGGAAACAATTCTGCCATAATAAGAAATGGCACCGTACAGAGCGTAGTTACCTTCATCGTAAGGATCAGCACCTCCTTTACTCGCTTGAGGTTTCCTGCACCAAAATTATAACCAGAGATTGGCTGCATACCAAAGGTGATACCCATAAGGAAAAGTCCTAGGAATAGTTGATAGCTGTGTATGATACCAAAGGCTCCAACAGCGTAGTTGCCGCCATATTTCACAAGTTGATTATTGACCAGCACACCA
>CAYJOF010000089.1:0-6186 GCA_964371765.1 uncultured Rikenellaceae bacterium | reverse complement strand
TACTAAATAATCACTTACAAGCGTCAATAGATTTTTTATTGGACAACAATAATTTTTTTTACCAAATTTACCAAATTTAGAAACTATATCACAGTGTAAAAAAATTAGACACCTACTGTCTAATTTTTTTACACTTTTTGTTTTTAATATTTTCTTAATTGTCTGATAGTCAAACAGATGTGTTGTTTGGCACGGTTTTAGTAATGTGGTTAGTAAATTCGGAAAAATAATTAAAAAACATAATAAAATGAAGAGATTTTTTCTAACAGTAGTAATAGTTTTGACTACTAAACTAATTTTAGCACAGGTGCCACAAGAGTCTCGTATGATGACACTCGAGGAGTGTATGGCCTATGCTGTTGAGAACAGCTTTATGAGCCAGCGTTCTCAGCGAGATGCCGATAACCTAGCGGTTGATTACAATGCGGCACTGCTACAACACTTGCCCTCTGTTTCGGGAAATGTGGGTTCGCAGGCTAGTTTTGGAAGGGGTATCGACCCTGCTACCAATACCTATGTAAATGAGTCTAGTCTTAATACAAGTTTTCAAGCCTCTGGTTCGGTGCCAATTTTTTACGGATTTCAACTCTTGAACACCACTCGTAGTGCAAAAATTGCAAAACTACGTGGTATGGATCAACTTCAGAGAGTACGTGACGAGGTGGCAGAGCAAACAATGATTGCCTATGCCGAGGTGGTTTACAACACAGAGCTAGTTCATCTATACGCTCGCCGAATAGAGAACTACCAACTAGAGCAGCGCAAGATGAGCCGTATGCTGGAGCTTGGGGGTGGTTCACAAGCCGATTTGGCGCAGATTGATGCAAAGCTAGCATCCGAGCAGTTCCAATCTATTCGAGCTAAGAACAACCTTGATATAAGTATAATCAAACTAAAAGATTGTATGAACTATCCTCTTGAGGATAATCTGGAGATAGTTCCTTTGGTGGAGCAAATTAGCTCTTACAACGATCAAGCATCTCTCGAAAATATAGTGACTTATGCAATGGAGTATCACCCCACGTCACTTATCAATCAAAAAATGCTAGAGGAGCAGAGATTACAGTTGTCGATAGTAAAGGGAGATTACTGGCCATCGCTATCTTTAAATGGAGGGGTTTCGAGCAGTTACTTTACTCAACTTGCCAACGCTACGGCTAGTATTGATCCCTTCAATACCCAGCTCAAAAATAATCTAGGAGAGTGGGTTGGTGCATCAATCTCAATTCCTATTTTTGGAGGATTGGAGAGACGTTATAATGTCAAAAAAGCAAAGAATGATTACGAGCAGGCTAAACGTGACTACTCAGAGAACCAGAGGGCTTTAGAGAGTTCTATCACCCAAGCGGTTTTGGAGCTAGAGGCGTTAGATTTGGCATTTGCAGAATCGGTGCGAAACGTCGATTTTCAGATGCTTGCCAATCAAGCTATTCGTAAGAAATATCAAGAGGGTGCGGCAAACATCATTGAGACCCAAACTTCCGACAATGAGTTGTTCAACTCGGAGCTAGAGATGCGAAATGCCTATTTGCGCTATCAACTAAAACTCAGAGAGGTAAACTACTATAAAGGCATACCTTATATCAATGCCAATTAAGGTTTGGATTCTACCCCAGTTTAATTAAAAAATAAATAAAACCAACAATAATGAAACAATTTATATTAAACTTTTTCTCTGCATTAAGAAGATACAGAGTATCGAGTGCACTAAATATTTTAGGACTAGCGGTAGCCTTTGCATCATTCTATGTGATTATGGTGCAGGTGAACTATGAGTTCAGTTTCAATCAGTCTATAAAAGATTCTGATAGAATTTATCGTGTAGAACACTTTGAAAATGGATATTCAGCTTACTTGCCTCGAACATTTTCAGAAAGAACACTTGCCAACCTGCCGGGAGTAGAAGGCTATGGTACAGCTACCACATCTTGGGGTAATAGTGTGATGATGATAACTAGCCAAGGAGCACAAAACGAAGGACGAGAGCAAATGCTCAATCAAGGTAGAATAGAGAGCTCCGCGATGCAAATTTTGGGATATGAGATTGTTGAAGGCAGTTATGAAGATCTTATCCCTGAGAATACTGTTGCAGTGACTCTAAAGGCTTCAGAGAACTACAACATTAAAATTGGAGATATTATATACCCTTTTGGCAATAAGAACGAGAATGCTCGAAATAGAGTTGCGGCTATCGTTGAGCTGAGAGGATCAAACAACGATTGGGGCGATATTGAGTATATCTCGCAGTTGAGAGATGACTTCCTCGAAAATGACTCTGAGTGGGGATTCTACTATTATGTAAAGCTACAAGAAGGAGTTTCGGTTGGAGATATGCAAAAGAGTATTCAAGGAGCTTTTGTAGATTATCTTAAAGAAAGATTGAAAAATGTATCGCAAGCTCGAATAGATGAGGCAGTAAGCCAAGCCTCAATCAGACTTATGCCACTAGAGGATAGCTATTTTGGGAAAAATTATTCAGAATACAACAGTTTTAAAACAGGCAATATTACTATCACCTACTCACTAATTGCGGTTGCTCTTTTGGTTGTATCGATTGCGCTTATTAACTTCGTGAACTTCTTCTTTGCGCTTGTTCCAGTGAGAATCAAAACAGTGAACACGCAGAAGATATTTGGATGCCCAGCATCTAAGCTGCGCCTGAGTTTTGTAGTTGAAGCTTTAGGATTGGTTACAATGTCGCTACTTATATCTATACTACTAGTTAGGTTCTTCGAGAAGAGTTCCCTTATGAGTAACCTATCAACCACATTAGATCCTTTGGATAACATAAACATAGTACTTCTAACGATTGTAGTGGCAGTGGTAACTGCCCTTTCGGGGAGCATCTACCCTGCCTACTACATCACCTCTTTCCCTACGGCAGAGCTGCTAAAAGGGAATTTTTCTGCCTCAAAAGCGGGACAAAGGCTTCGTTATACGCTTATAACAGTGCAGTTTGTTATCTCAATGACCCTGCTTGTAATTTCTACTTTTATCTCCTTGCAGTATAGCTATATGCTTGGCGTGGATATGGGTTTCAATAGATCTAATATGGTCTCTGTGCATCTTCCACGTTCGATAGTAGAGTCAGTCACTACTCGTGAGGCATTTGTAGAGGAGTTGAAGAAGAGTGGCTTGGTTGAAGCAGCAACATTTGGTGATGGTAGGTTTATTCAGACCCAACGAATGGGCTGGGGGCGAAACCTGCCCGATGGAACACAAATCTCGATTCAGGTTTATCCCGTGAGCTATGATTTCATTAAGTTTATGGGTATAGAAATTGTTGATGGTAGGGATTTTTTGCCGTCGGACGAGCTAAAAGAGAATGGTACAATAATCTTAAATGAGGTAGCATCAAAGAGCTATAATCTCAATTTGGAGAGTCAATTTGGTGGGCATAATGGATTGACAGATATTGTAGGTATTTGCGAGGATTTCAATTTTAAGCCTATGAATTTCAGCAGCGAGCCATTTGCATTCTACGTGTTTGGTACTAAACCTTGGAGAATGCCATCATACTGCTATATCCGTCTCGCTAAAGGAGTAAGCATACAGGAAGCAGAGGCACTGGTGGATAGAACCATTCAATCGTTCTGGTCGATTGCTAGAGATGATATGTTTACCCTTGTGCCTTTCGAGGAGGAATTGTCAGAACTATATGTAAAGGATGAGAAACTGAACTCACTTATACTACTCTTTACGGTAATATCGATAATCATTTCTCTTATGGGAGTCTTTGGTTTGGTACTATTCGAAACACAATTCCGTCGCAAGGAGATCGCCCTACGTAGAGTACACGGAGCGAGTATAGCTTCAATATTGGCTATCTTCAATAGTTATTTTGCACGACTTGTAATGGTTAGTTTCTTGATAGCTCTTCCGCTATCCTATTATATCGTTCAGCGTTGGTTGGAGTCGTACGCCTATAAGGTATCGGTTTACTGGTGGGTGTTTGTGGTGGCTCTTTTGGTTGTGTTGTTGATTACGGTTGTGGTGGTTACTGTGCGTTCGCTTAATGCAGCTCGCACAAATCCAACGCAAGTAATAAAATAAAGAGCCAGTGTCTAAAATCTTGACACCTAGTGTCTAATAATTTTACACTTTCAAAAAGTATAGTTTTGTAATATGTTGAAAATTAGAAAATTATGAGTTTGGCACGGTTTTAGTAAAGACGACAAATAGAAGAAACATAAAAATAAAAAAATAGTAAGATGGACAGAAAAATTGAACAAAAAGGATTTTTGCGAAAGAAGCATATTCCTATTATCGTAGTAGCAGTGATTGTGCTAGCCGTTGCAAGTTGGGCAATCTTTGCCGATCACCGCCCAACACTTAGAGTAGATAGTGATACCATCACAATAGCCGAAGTGCAAAGAGGAGAATTTAACGATTTTATGCGTGCTAGCGGAGTGGTACAACCCCTAACAACAGTTCTTATCACACCCCTTGAGAGTGGAGTAGTAGAAGAGCGTGTTGTGGAGGAGGGAACAACGGTTCAGAAAGGTGATATTATCCTAAGATTGAGCAATCCGCAACTAAATATCCAAATCCTAGAGAGTGAAGCATCACTAGCTGAGAAAGAGAACTTTTTGCGCAACACTAGAGTGCAGATGGAGCAAGAGAAGCTGAATCTTAACCGTGAGCGACTAACCCTAGAGATCGAAATGAAACGCAAGCAGCGTAAATATGAACAAAATAGAGTTCTATTCGAGGAAAAATTAATCTCAGAGGATGAGTATTTAACCTCTAAAGAGGATTATGAACTTTCGCTACAAACCATCAAGTTAGTGTTGGAACGTCAGGAGCAAGACTCAATATTTAGAGCTCTTCAGGTGGAAAACCTAGAACAAAATCTTGTCTCGATGCAGCGAAATATGGCACTTGTACGCCAACGTATCGACAATCTGAACGTAAAATCTCCAATCGATGGTGAGTTGGGTATGCTAGATGCACTCTTAGGGCAATCGATAACTTCGGGAGCCAAAATTGGACAAATAAACGACTTGACTGACTTCAAAGTGGAGGCGATGATAGATGAACACTACATCGACAGAGTTCAAAGAGGCCTTCCTGCAACATTCGTAAGAGGTGATCAAACCTATCAGTTGGAAGTCATTCGAGTATTTCCTGAGGTGCGTGAGGGACAATTCAGAACTTGGCTGAAATTCTCCTCAGAGCGACCAGATCAAATCCGTACGGGACAAACCTACTACATCAACCTAGAGTTGGGTAGCCCAACCCAAGCCGTGCTTATTCCTCGAGGAGCATTCTATCAATCGACTGGAGGTAACTGGATATATGTGATGGAGCAAGGAAAGGCAGTAAGACGAAATATTCGCATTGCACGCCAGAACCCTCAATACTACGAGGTTGTAGAGGGGCTTCAGCCAGGAGAGGAGGTTATCGTTAGTAGTTACCAAACATTTGGAGATAGTGAAGTTTTAACTCTTAATTAGCAGAGGGTAGCAGCAGGGGGTGTCTTGTACAGTATTTTCTGCCCAATACATCTCCACTGCGTGCCGAGAGCTAAACAAATCTAAATTACCAAAACCATCAATTATTAACAGTTGTTGTCAAATTATGAAGAGCTTAATTAAAGAGAATATAAAAACCAAATTGCGCCACAAGGTGTCGCTAGTAATAAATATAGTGGGTATGACCCTAGCCGTAGGCGTTCTATTTGCCACCTACCTAAACCTAGAGAGCGAACTGGGTCACGACCTAAAAACTTTCGACAAGGAGCATCTAGAGAGTGTCTACCGACTAGAGTATGGCAAGAATAGCGATTGGTCGATCGTCGGAGGTGGAGTGGTTACGCTAGGGGAGGCAATGAGCGAGGTGGAGGCTATCGCAGCATTTGGAATCTATCCGCAGGGTGTTGTGGTTGATGATAGCCAAGATCCAATCGATGTGAATATAATGATGGCAGATAAAGCGATCTTTGATGTCTTGCCATACCAGAGCCATCAAGGTAGCACCCAAGAGGCGATAAACGCAGAAGATGGTGCAGTGCTTACTCGCTCTATGGCTGTTAAACTATTCGGCAACGAAAACGCAATTGGCAAAAATTTTAAGATTATCGGCTTTGATGATCCACTATTTGTGAATGCAGTAATTGAGGATATTCCTGCCAATACAACCTACCAAGCCGATATTTTTGTAAATAGAAGAATCTTGATATCTCTA
>CAYJOF010000088.1:0-6213 GCA_964371765.1 uncultured Rikenellaceae bacterium | reverse complement strand
GAAAAAGATTGTCAACGCATATTGCCATTTGGTTTACAGCTCTGCTATTCAATGTGGCAATATTTAGCACAACAGTAACAGACCCATCTATTGAGGCCTATCTCAATTTCTTTGTCGATAATTACCCTTTGTGGATAGCATACATTGTACTCTATTATATCAACTATGCGCAACTAATTCCTCGTTTTTTATTCAAGCGTAGATATGTAGCATACGCAGCAAGCTTATTATTGCTGTTGAGTGTTCTTAGTTTTACCATTACATCCTATAAAACTTACTCCTATCGCGAGCGTTTTCATCAAAATATACTAAAGGAGAGCGAGCGTACAGATATTATGGTCTATCGTAAGAACCTAAACATCGCAGACCTTGAGCGTCGAATAAAAAATACCTACCAAATAAAGTATTTCAACCCTGTACACTCGTTTAATATGTCGGTGACTTATAGCTTGATACTTATAATCATAATAAGTATTGGAGTATCTATTAATAAACGCTGGCGCAAACGTGAGATGCTTGTAGAGGAGATCAATAGAAAAAGAATAGAATCTGAACTTGCTTATCTTAAGCAGCAGATTAATCCCCATTTCTTGTTTAATGCACTTAATTCTATATATTCACTGGTCTTACCACACTCAGATAAGGCGTCTGATATTGTTATAAAACTCTCAAGTATATTACGATATATGCTCTACGAGACAGATCAATCGAAAGTGTCGCTAACCAAAGAGATAGAGGTTATGCAGGATTATATTGAGTTGCAGACACTACGCTGTAATTCGAGTGCAGATATTGAATTTAATTACGAAGGAGATTTTCATATGTATAAGGTTGAGCCTCTTCTGATGCTCCCTTTTATTGAAAATGCTTTTAAATATGGCATCAACAATATAGACCAAACAGTTATTAAGGTTTATGTGACTTGTAATGACGATCGATTGCTATTTAGAATTATGAATAGAGCATTGTTAGACAAAACAAGTGATACCCACTCAGGAATTGGAATTAAGAATATAATACGTAGATTAGAGATACTCTACCGCGGAGAAGCCTCATTGGATATTACAAACCAAGAGGGAATCTTTACAGTAGAGATGATTTTACCACTAACAAAATTAACAAAAAATGATTAGATGTATAGCAGTAGATGATGAGCCGTTGGCAATCAATGTTATTGAGCACTTTTGCAATAAAACACCAGAATTGGAGCTTGTATGCTCATTTACCAATGCTCCAGAAGCACTATCTTACCTCAAAGAGAATAGTATTGATTTAGTGTTCCTGGATATTAATATGCCCCAAATGACAGGTGTAGAGTTGGCTAAGAACTTGGATAAAAGTATTATGGTAATCTTTACTACCGCATATCAGAACTATGCGGTTGAAGGTTATGAACTAGAGGCAGTTGATTATCTTCTTAAGCCCTTCTCTTACGATAGATTTGTAAGAGCTATCAACAAAGCAGAGCTGATGCAATCTGCTCGCCAGCTGCTTAAGCCTAGCGAGGGAGATCAAGACAAAGCTCCGTTCATTATGATTCGTTCAGATTATTCAACTGTAAGGGTAGATACCGACACGATTATCTGTGTTGAGGGTCTAAAGGATTATGTGAAAATTTACACTGATGACAAGAATTATGTAACAAAAATTACAATGAAACTCATCGACGAACACCTAAGTCCTTATGGATTTATGCGTATTCACAAATCGTACATTATCAACCTTTCGAAGATCAAATATGTTGAACATAACCATATTATGCTTAATAAAGATATTGGGGTATCGGTTGGAAATAGTTACCGCAACAACTTTACGGAGTATTTGAAACTCAACAAAATAAAATAGTTTTTTAATTCTAAAATTGTAACCTTATGAACAAACTAATCAAATTATGGTCGCTATTACTAGTGATGTTAGTAGTAGGATCTTGTGGCTCTAATGAAGGGCAAACAGTTGCTAAAAGCGAAGCAGATATTGTGTATGATGCTATTGTTAGTCGTACAAGTGTAAGAAGTTACACCGATCAGAAACCATCCCCAGAAGTGGTAGAGAAACTTCTTAGAGCTGCTATGTCTGCACCAACAGCAGGCAACAAACAGCCTTGGGAGATGCTAGTTATCGACGACAAAACTATCATTGATCAGATTCCAGCGATTATTGGTGGAGCACGTATGGCAAGTGGTGCACAGATGGTAATTGCAGTACTTGGTTCGCCTGAGAAAGCTCTTGTTCCTGGATATTGGGTTCAAGATTGCTCGGCAGCTACCGAAAACCTACTTATTGCTGCTCACGCAATGGGTCTAGGTGCTGTGTGGTGTGGTGCTTACCCAGAGAATGAGAGTGGTCGTGTTGCTAAGATGAGCGAATTGCTTGCTCTTCCAGAGGGAACATTTGCTCTAAATGTGATTGTAATAGGATATCCTGATGATGCTGCAAAGGCGAAGATGAAAGTTAAGGACAAGTGGGATCCAGCTAAAGTACACTATAATAAATACTAGGCTAATTCTCCGAAATTTGATGAAATTGTCTAAAAAACATTTTTGACACTTCCTGACTCTCATAAATACTCACGTACCCAAGTACGCTGTGTCTTATGCTCGCCACGAAGCCTCAAAACTGAATTTTGATACATATTTCCTACAAACGAGGCTATCTTGAAATATTTCAAGACAGCCTCGTTTTTGTTTGGGGTTGTTTTTGCTTCAGAATTTAATTAGTCCTGTAAATACTTAATCCCCCAGTGGGTGGTTCCTCTCAATAACCTCTCTTTTGTGAGATGTGTCGAGATGTGTATATATCTCTGTGGTGGTAATGCTATCGTGTCCTAGAATATCTTGAACTAACCTTATATCTATTCCTGCTGTGACCAATTCTGTGGCATAGGTGTGGCGTAGGGTGTGGGGCGAGATGTTCTTTGTGATACCAGCCTCTAAGGCGAGTCGCTTAATTATCATAAAGATCATCTCTCTACTGAGTGGACGGTTGCGGTTGTTGAGAAATAGGGTAGAGCTTGCCTCATTAGATAGACTTTGTCGGTATTGCTCTATTGAGTATAGCGTTTGTTCTCCGATAGGAACCAAACGCTCCTTATTTCCTTTTCCACGAACTCTAATATAACCATCTTGTGCAAATATGTCGTTGTAGGTGATAGACACAAGCTCACTTACACGAATACCTGTACTATATAACATATCAATGATAGCAAAATCTCTTAACTGACTCTTCTTTGAGCTTTGTGAGGCTGCCTCGTATAGTCGCTTTATTTCGGAATGACTAAGAGTGTCGGGTATTTTGCGCTGAATCTTGGGCGACTCGATATTCTGTACTGGAGAGTGCTCGATTCTGTCTCGAATTATGAGATAGTTGTAGTAACTACGTATAGATGAAATTTTTCTAGCACGAGAGGTTGTTGTAAGATCTCGTGGTGTGAGGGATCTGAAATACTCCTCTATCTGCGCGGAGCTTGCTTCGGGGGCAGAGGTGTTGGTAGTGGCTAGAAAATCAAAAAACTCACGAATGTCCGACAGATATGCCAAAACACTATTGTGGGCAATCCTCTTCTCGAGAGTTAAAAAACTACGATACTCTGCCAACTCTTCTGTTAGTTTCATCTAAATAAATTTTGTGAATAGTGCAAAGATATATATCTTTGCGAAAATATGCGAATAAATTTTAAACTAATAACTAATAAAGCAGAAAAAGATGATTAAAAATTTTAGATTATTAGCACTTTTGTTGGTGCTATTGATTGTCGGGTTTGGTGAATCAAACGCTAAATCAAATTTAAGAACAGATAGTTCAGTCTCTCAACAAAGTGCCCTATACTCTCAGCTAAAGGCTATGGATGGAGTAGTGGCGGTTCAGAAGATGGATGTAGATAAGTTTAAGGAGAAATACAAAGTTGTAATTACCCAACTTATCGATCCACTTAAGCCAGAACGTGGTACATTTACACAAAGATTCTTCGTGTTCCACAACGATGCATCATTACCGATGGTTATGGTAACCGAAGGGTATACCGCAAAATATGCAGAGAGAGCGTCATATCAGGATGAAATTTCTAGAAATCTAGGATGCAATCTTGTAGTTGTTGAACATAGATATTTTGCCGAGAGTACTCCAGATGCTTCGTGGAAATATATGACAGGTTTCAATGCAGCCAACGACCTACACAAAATCAACAAGGGTCTTCGTACTATATATTCAGGTAAATTCATCACAACAGGTATTAGCAAGGGTGGTCAAACTACTATGATATATAAGACCTACTTCCCTGAGGATGCCGATATATCAGTGCCGTACGTAGGTCCTGTATGTTTTGGAACGGAGGATGGTCGCCACGAACCTTTCTTAGCAAATGAGGTAGGTAGTGCCCAAGATAGAGCTCGTTTGTTGGAGTTTCAGATGGAGGTACTCTCAAGAAGAGATAAGATGATACCACTACTTGAGCAGTATGTACAAGAAAAGGGCTTGGTGTTTGAGACTCTTACCCTTGATGAGGTCTTAGATTATAGTGTATTGGAGTATCCTTTTGCCTTCTGGCAGTGGGGAAATCCTATTGAGAGTGTGCCTGGGAAAAATGCAACAGACAAAGAACTGTTCACTGAGGCTATCACCAAGTCGGGAGGAGCAGAGTACTTTGCCAATATGGACGATACTGCGCCATTCTTTGTGCAGGCAGCTCAAGATTTGGGCTATTATGGATATGATACAAAGCCATTTAAAGGTCTTTTGAAGATAAAGAATGCGGACAATTACCTTAAAAATATTTTCTTGCCAGAGGATGCAAAAAACACAAAATTCAACCATAAATTGCATAAGGATATTTACAAATACCTTAAAGAGAACGATCCTAAAATGATTTTTGTTTATGGACAGTGGGATCCTTGGACGGCTGCAGCTCCAGAGGAGTACCTCTTTGAAGGTAAGAGTCAGATGAAGATGTTTGTAGAGCCAGAGGGTAGCCACAGAGCTAGAATTGGTACACTTCCTAAGCAGATGCAAGATGAGATTTGGAATACTATTAAAGGCTGGTTAGCTCAATAATATGAACTATATAGAGTACAAGATTAAACTCAATAAATACCTCTCTGACGACCAGATGGGGATAATAATCTCAGACTTAGGTGATATGGGATTTGAGAGCTTCGTAGAGGAGCCTTTGGAGCTTTCTGCCTACATTACACCTAATGAATTGTTGGTGTGGCAGGAGGATATAGCCTCTTACCTAGAATCTCTTAAGCCCACTGTTAAGATGGTCGAAAAACAGGAGATTGAGCAGCGTAATTGGAATGAGTTGTGGGAGTCGAACTTCGATGTTACCCCTATCAATGATATATGTTCGGTAAGAGCGCCATTTCACGAGCCAACAAATACTGAGTTTGAGCTTGTGATTATGCCTAAGATGTCTTTTGGGACAGGTCACCACGAAACGACTCGCCTTATGTTGCTAGATATTTTTGAGCTAAATGTAGAGGGCAAGCGAGGTTTGGATATGGGTTGTGGAACTGGCGTTTTGGGTATTTTGGCAGCAAAGCGTGGTGCGAAGAGTGTTGATATTATCGATATTGATAGGTGGGCATTTGAGAACGCAATTGAAAACATCGATACCAACGGCGTTGCAGATGTTATTGTGCCAAGACTTGGTGATGCTTCGCTGCTTATTGATATGCAATTTGACTTTATCTTAGCTAACATTAATAGAAATATTTTGTTAGATGATATGAAAACCTATGTCGACAATCTAGTCGATGGGGGAACATTATCTATTAGCGGATTTTTAGAGGAGGATATTCCTATGCTCAAGGCCTGTGCTGAGAATTTAGGTTTGGTTCATCTCAAAACTGCCTCTTTTGAAAAATGGCAGATGATGCGATTTGAAAAATAAACTTTAACTTCTAATAGTTTTAAAATGCAACTTATTTCTAAAAATAAGTTGCATTTTTTGTAGAGTTAATATTCTCATTCTATGTCAACTCTTTCATTTTTGAGATTCCTATTTTTGCAATAGATTAAACTCATAGCTAGATTAGATGTTAAATATTATGCAATCAAGGTACAATATCCACAATCAACACTTAATATTAATAAAGCCCTTAAAAATTATTCAGGTGGTGTGAATATCTATAGAATATTTTAAGTATTTATTTGTTTTTATATTAAAAATGAGTATATTTGCACTACAACTGTTGTTGTATGTAGATGTAATAACAG
>CAYJOF010000087.1:447-6268 GCA_964371765.1 uncultured Rikenellaceae bacterium | reverse complement strand
TTTATATATTATTTTGTACTTTTGTACTCTACTCTTAGGCTTAAAGAGTAGAGTACTATGGTGCACAGGAAGGGAAAAGCCTAACACCAAAAGATTACAAAGCTATATTTACAAAAAAAGAAAGAAATGAAGAAAATATTCTTCCCAGAGAGTTATTCTCTTGAGGATAAACCAAATAAGAATTTTATTGATCCTTCTGAGATACGCAATATACTTAATCAATTCAGCGCACCCACAAAGGAGCAATTTGACGAGGTGATTGAGAAATCGCTTCAAAAGAAACGACTCTCTCTACAAGAGGTGGCCGTGCTCGTCAACGCTTCAGAAGAGTGGCAAATCAAGAAAATAAAGCAGACGGCTAAAGACGTTAAAAAGGTGGTTTATGGCAATCGTATTGTGATATTTGCGCCACTTTATGTTGGTAATAGATGCACAAACAACTGCACCTATTGCGGCTTCAGCTCAAAGAATCTTGACATCATTCGCAAAACCCTAACACACAAAGAATTACGCAAAGAAACCAAAGCAATGCTTGACGATGGACACAAGCGTACCATCTTAGTTTTTGGCGAGCACCCTGACTACTCTCCCGAATTCATTGCAGACTCTGTAAGGGAGGTCTATTCGGTAAAGAGCGGCAACGGAGAGATGCGACGTATTAATATAAATGCTGCACCATTTGACGTTGAGGGTTTTAGAACAATAAAAGAATCTGGCATTGGAACATATCAGGTTTTTCAAGAGACATACGATCCAGAACTATACGCTCAATATCACCTAAATGGACAGAAGAGCAACTACGAATATCGTCTTCTGGCTTTCGACCGAGCAATGGAGGCAGGCATAGATGATGTGGGTATTGGAGCACTACTAGGTCTTGGCGATTGGAGATTCGAGATTCTTTCTTTGGTGCGCCACACTAACCACCTAGAGGCTTGTTTTGGAGTAGGCCCACACACTATCTCATTCCCTCGTATAAAAGAGACATCAAACAATAATGGAGTTGTGTTTGATGGCGTGTCTGACGAGGATTTTATGCGCTTGGTGGCAATCCTAAGATTAGCTGTACCATACACAGGTCTAATCCTAACAGCTCGCGAACCTAAGGAGATAAGAGACGAGATAATGAGCTATGGGGTATCTCAAATTGATGGAGGTACAAATATTGAGATTGGTGGTTACTCGAATGACGATGCTGCTACTGGACAATTTCAGATAAACGACCAACGCACCCTATCAGAGGTTATGGATGAGTTGATAGAGCAAAATTATTTACCATCTTTCTGTACCGCTTGCTATCGCAAAGGTCGTACTGGTGAACATTTTATGGAATTTTCTGTTCCCGGATTCATAAAAAGATATTGCACTCCAAATGCAATATTTACCCTTGCAGAGTACCTCGAAGATTACGCCTCGGAGGAGACTCGAGAGAATGGATATAAATTAATTGAGAAAGAGATTAAGAATCTTGAGGCCTCAAAGCAGCAGGAAATCGAACAAAGAGTTCAGAAAATTCGTAACGGAGAGAGAGATCTACTCTACTAATACTACTATTAGTGTCCGAGGAAATTTTGGATTGAACAGCTGCACATTAGTCCAATTTTGCCAAGTGAGGCTATCTCGAATATAAATTCGAGATAGCCTCACTTATAATAAATATGTATCAAAATTTTGTTTTGACACAATTTTTTTTATAGAAGAGTAAAAGACATTGAAACTACGGCACTACCTCCCACCTTTACAGAGCTGGAAGATGTCAGGATAGTTGTTATGGTGCAAGGGTTTGCCATTGCCTCACCCTGCAAAATAGAGTTTGTTTCCATCTCTAACACATAACCATTAGCTGCAAGATATGTTGTCAGTCCAGCATTTGAGGTACCAGTGGCAGCCTCTTCATCGATAGCGTATAGAGGTGCAAAATTTCGACAATGGGCTGTATACAATTTTGAACAAGTTGTGTAGGCGTGAACACCTACCACCGAATATTTCTCCGATAATGCCACTACCCTATCTCTATCCATCACAAGAGCATTAAGCTGTTCAAGGGTTTTTACTGGAAGAAGTATATCGCTTAGACCTGAATGAACAATAACAACATCCAAATCTTCGGGTTGAGCCTCTGGAGCAGAGCTTGCAAATGCAGCATATAACTCATCTGCTTGATTCTGTGTAAGTTCTTTTATCACACGACAATCATCAAGTTCAAATAGCGTCGTCTCAGCGGTAAGCTCCACACTATATTGATTAGATTGTGTGTACAGGGAGTACTCTCCTGCCAAAAGCCCATAACGATGACGCATCAGTTCGAAAGCACCTATTGTTGCGTGTCCACAAAATTCAATCTCTGAATTAGGTGTAAAGTATCTTATAGAAAACTCTGTTTCAGAGAGTTGTTTTACAAAAGCTGTCTCGGAGCAGCCTAACTCAAAGGCAATGTTCTGCATAAGTGACTCATCGGGAAAATCGTCCTCAACGACAAGCACTCCAGCACGATTACCCTTGAATCGTTGGTTGGTAAAAACATCTACTATAAAACCATTCATATTATTGGGTATCTATTTTGGTGCTTTGCTCTATATCAAACTGCTCTATGTAGTCACTATCGAAAAGATCTCTTTGGCTAGGCATCTTAGGGAGTTGGTTCAAAGAGGAACGAATCAATGATTTAAAACGATTATTAAGGCTAAAGCCTATCCAGGAACTTGTGTTTGAGAGCAAAATCCAAGTTGTACCATCTGGGTCATTTCGCATAATTGTTGCAGTTCCAGAGAACGATCCTGTGCGCTCAAAAACTCCTCCTGTGACACTCGCCCAACCAATAGGCATACTGCCTTTCTTTGCTGTTTGCAACACACCGACACTCTTTGCAGATATAATATCTTTCACCTCATTATTTCCATTTAATCCATCAATTGCCATTGCCAAACGCAACATATCTAGGGAGGTAGACACCCACCCTCCAGCACCTTTAAGGGCGTTTACATCATTACCTCCATACGCTTTTGGGACAATATCACCACTACCATCGTAGGCCTCCGTTACATCATCTTTAGTATCGGAGTAATAACGAACCTCGTCTCTATACTTATCTCCAAACATATTCTCTGCCATAAGTGTATGGGTGCATCCAGCTGGTATAAGCACATTATCCCTTACCCACGAATAATATTCTCTTCCTGAGATCTCTGTAATAATCTCGGAGAGAATTAGGTATCCGACGTTTGAGTATTTGCGAGAGCGACCAGGAGCATAGCCAAGACGACGAGATAAGGAGTAGTTAATGTAGTCGTCTGTAATCAGAGGACGCTCAATATCTAGCCCTTTCTCTACTATCTCTGGTTTAAACATTGGGTCTCCTATGGGAGTGGTAAATCCTCCTTCGTGACGAAGTAGGTGTTCAACAGTGATATTCTCTGCACGCTTATCTTGATACTCTGGATATTTTTGCGAGAGGATACCCTCTGGCCCAAACACTTTATCCGAGAGCGAAACTTCGCCATCGTCCACCATTACCATAATTGCCACTGCAGTAATAAGTTTCGACATCGAGGCTATACGAAATTGACTATAAGGTTGCACCTCTATTCCTCGCTGCTCGTCTGCCATACCAAAGCCTTTTGCATAGATAAGTTTATTGTCTTTCATCACTGCAAGAGAGGCACCTTTGATATTATACCTGCGTAGACCTTTTTCGACACTCTTATCGAAACGTTCTAGCTCAGGGAGATTGGAATATTTATTGGTAAGCTTAAAATGAGTACCTGATCCTGATGCGCTTATCTCTACTCCTCCACTATTTTTCATAGCAATGATTGCTCCGATAGAGACTGCCCAAACCACGAAAAGTACACTCAAGTATATCCTTCTGATTGTCATAAATTTAATCACTAATTTCTGTCCACAAAATTACTGCTTTTATAAATACAAACCAAGAGCTCTACACCAATAAATGTAGACAATTTCACTTAGTTGGTAGAATAATCATTATAGGCTGTGAAATAATGCTAAAATTTTACTATATTTGCACTTGTGATGAAGAATGCAAAAAAAGGCATATATATACTACTGGGAACAGTATCTGCAACATTAGGAACTATCGGTATTTTTGTACCTGGTATTCCTACAACACCTCTATACTTACTCGCCCTTTGGCTACTATCGAAAGGATCTGCGAAGTTACACGAGAAGATGCTTCGGTACAAAGTTGTAAGATCTTACGTATCTCGGCGAGGAACTACAAAAGCTGTAAAGATTAGACTACTACTGCTTATGAGTGCAATGGTTTCATTCTCAGCTTATTTATATTGGGGACAAGGAACACTATCCTACTGGGTTATTGGCTTTGGTGTAGTAGGATTAATATTTATGATTACGAAAATTAAAGTTGTAAATAAACAATAATTAACAAACATAAAGAGATGAAAAGAAAATTATCTAAAATTTTGATTAGCTCACTGATGCTTTTTGCCTCAGGTGGAGCTTTTGCACAAGACGACCCAAAAGCATTGGGTCTGGAACAAATCAACGCAAATTGGGCGATGGGGCAACTACGCTTCCTATCGTCTGATATGATGGAAGGGCGTGCAACCTCAACAAAGGGAGAGAAATTAGCAGCACACTACATCGCCTCTGTATATGAGATGATTGGACTTAAACCAGCAGGAGATTTTCAAGCAGACGGCACTCGTTCTTACTTCCAGAAGTTACCTATGATTAAGCGAACTTTAGGTGAAGATCAAACACTTGCTATCCTTACAAACCAAAACAACAGTACACGAGAGCTTATCTTCACCCTAGGATCAGACTACACAGCTACTGCACCTCAAAGTTCAATTGCATACAACGCCGATGTTGTTTTTGTAGGTTATGGTATGGTAGACAAGGAGAATAATTACAACGATTTCAAGGATGTTGATTTAAAAGGTAAGGTAGTAGTAAGATTCGCAGGATTCCCTGGCCACTACGACAAGATGAGTGATGCCTACAAAAAATTTGCACCTAAGCGCAGAGCCTGGGTTGACCCACGTGTGGCAGAGGGCAACAAGCTAATTGCTGAGGCAGGGGCTGCTGGAATTATCACTATCAACACTGCCGAGCAAGATATTAGGAACGCCGACAAAGCAGACTACCCTAGCGAGACGATCAGTTCTCGTAAAGCTTACTCTATTCGTACTGCTGCATCGCTTCTAAATACTACTCCAGTAAACATCAACGCCTCTAGGATTGTTGGAGAGGTTCTTTTGGGTGAGGAACTGAACCTGATTGAAGAGAAAATAGCTCAGACGATGAAGCCAAAATCGAAAAACATCGAAGGCAAGCGAGTTGATTTTGAAATGGAAGTTGATACTGAGAGTGTAACCGCATACAATGTTTTGGGTATGATCGAAGGTGAGGATACTTCAGAGACCGCTGTAATTGCTGCTCACTACGACCATATGGGAATGAAAGATGGTTTTATTTGGAATGGTGCAGACGACAACGGCTCTGGTACGGTTGCAGTTATGACTATTGCTAAGGCATATATGGCTACTGGTCAGAAGCCTGCTTGCAATGTTGTGTTTGGTGCTTGGACAGGCGAGGAGATTGGATTCTTGGGTTCTACCTACTACGTTAAGAACTTCAACGAAGGCAAACTTCGAGTGAATGTGAATTTTGATATGGTTAGTCGCTATATTGAGGAGGGATCAAATGATGTACTTCTTCAATATGTAGTTACTATGCCTCTTCTTCTGCAATACGCTCAAGACAACGCAAAGAACTATGACATTGGTGTAAACATAACTACTCGTGAGCTTGAGCTAGGTGCTGGAGGTTCGACCGA
>CAYJOF010000087.1:0-437 GCA_964371765.1 uncultured Rikenellaceae bacterium | reverse complement strand
GCAATGGTTCCTTTTATTTCGTGGAAAGGGGGTCACCGCGAGGAGTATCATCGCCACACTGACGAAATATCTACTATCGATACCGATATTTTTGTGAAACTAATCAAAATGGGTTTCCTATCGTCTTGGGACGTGATTAACAAACCTATGAAATAGTATAATATAGACTAATAATATGATAAGAGCAATAATAATAATTGCAACGTTGGCAATGATGCTAACTAGCACAACATCACAAGCGCAAACAAGCCCAAAAGAGAAGGGTTTTGAGGTATTAACGGACAATTTTCTAAAAGCACAGTTAAGCTTTTTAGGATCTGACTATATGGAAGGCAGAGGCTCATTTGACTGGGGAGGTAGATTGAGTGCTGAATATATTGCATCTATCTTTGAGATGTATGGCATAGAGCCCTATGGAGATGAACTAAACGGCAAGC
>CAYJOF010000086.1:0-6322 GCA_964371765.1 uncultured Rikenellaceae bacterium | reverse complement strand
TAATGCCAACTATAGCTACCTGAATATGAAATACCCTGTAATTGCTGCTCCTAAGCATAAAACTTACCTAGGAGCAAACTACCATCTAGGTAGGTGGAGAGCATCTGCTGGATTACAGTATGTAGCAGGGCTTTATACTCAAATCTCTCAGAGTGGGGAGTCCATCGAGGAGTTCATTCTCTTAAATGCTAGGGTTAGTTATCGAGTTAGCGATTGGCTTTCGGTATATGTTAAAGGAGATAATCTACTAGACGACCAGTATGAGATAAATTATGGATTCCCTATGCCTGGTGCAACTGCCACAATCGGTGTAGAGTTATCAATTTAACCATTGTCTCTGAATCACTACTATAAATGAGGCTATCTCGAATTATTTTTCGAGATAGCCTCATTTGTTAGAAATATGTATCGAAATTCTATTTTAAACCAATTTCTCAATTTAGATAATAGTGTTTTCCGATAAAAGTTCTCTATAATCAACTGTTTTACAATGCCTTATTGATAAAAAGGCCTTAAAATGAAGCATAGCTGTTCAATCCAAGATTTCTTCGGACACTAATATTTGGATAACTAGAACGGTAGATCCTCATCATCAGGAGTATATGCAGGGGCTGGTGCAGCAGCAGCTGGCTGACTGTACTGCTGCGGTTGTGCTGAACCAAAGCTCTGAGTTGGAGCTGGCTGTGAAGTTTGAGTATATTGCTGAGGCGCAACAGGCTGTGTAGAGCCACCCTCACGACGACTATCCAACATCTTCATCTCATCTGCAATAACCTCAACACCATAACGTTTCTGGCCACTACCATCTGTCCACTCTGTATAGTTGATCTTACCCTCAACATAGATCTTGCTTCCCTTACGGATATACTGCTCAGCAACTGCTGCTAAACCTCTCCACATAACAACGGTGTGCCACTGTGTCTTCTCTCCTCGTTCTTGTGTCTTGGGGTTATAAGTACGCTCTGTAGTAGCTACTCTCAATCGAGCAACTTTTGTACCCTCCTCAAATGTTCTTACCTCAGGGTCGGCACCTACATTTCCTAGTAGGATTACTTTATTTATCATAGTTTTATAGTTTTGGATTTTTTAACTGATCTACGGTTTTCTCTTCCTGACGACAAATCGCATCGACCCACTCGTCTAGTAGTTCAATGGAGCAAAGTGCTACTCTATCAAAGCCTGTCATTATGGTAGTACATTCAGCCTTTGTAGCCTGAGAGGATTTATCAACCACACGTTGATAGAACGTAACACTCTTATTTCCAAGTTTCACTATTGAGGTTTCTACCTCAATTTTATCGGCAATAAGAATAGGCGAGAAGTAGTTTGTTGTGGTACTAACAATTACAAGAGCTGGGTTTGCATCAATTACATCAATTCCCAACACATTACGGTAGTAATTCATTTTTCCTAGATCGAAATAGTGCTGAATATTGATATTATTAACGTGGTTAAATGCGTCAATATCGCCAAATCGAATTTGTATATCGTCTCTTGTCATCTATCTTATGATTTTAATCTCACCGCTCTGTCCTATCGATATGATTGACGATGGAGCAAATGTAGGTTTTCCTTCAAAACGCTTATCGATGACCATATCAACACTATTGATAATCTCTTGAGGTATATCCTCAAATTTCACTGCTGGTTTTTCACCAGAAATATTAACTGAGCTAGATACTATTGGACGATTTAGTTTTTTGAGTAACTCTTCGCAAAATTGATGTTGAGGAACTCGTACACCAAGAGTACATTCTTGTGGTATGAGGTTTTGTGCAACTCCTACGGCTCCGGGAAGTATAGTAGTTAGCGGAGCATCGCTTACCTCCATCAAATCCCAAGCCACTTGCGGCACATTGGTAGTGTAACGCGCAACTGAGGCAACATCTCTTACTAGAACCAACATCGAGTGTTTGTTATCGCTCTTTTTAAGGTCGTAGATTCTCTGAACTGCTTCTTGATTTGTTGCATCACAACCTAGTCCCCACAGTGTATCGGTAGGATATATGATAATTCCTCCAGATTTTAAAACCTCTACTGCTTTGTCTATCTCGTTTTTCATTATTGTACTGTTTTATAGTAGTCCCAACTCCAGAAGAGCCTCATCAGAAATCATACTTCTGTCCCATTGTGGTTCAAACACTAAAGTCAAATTAAGCTCTGTTACACCATTCACTTTTCGGATTTGTGTATCAATCTCGTGCATCAATTCATCTGCCATAGGGCAATTTGGCGCTGTAAGTGTCATCGTCACATTTGTCTGCCCGTCTGGCTCTACATCTATCTCGTAGATAAGTCCCAGATCGTACACATTTACAGGTATCTCAGGATCATAAACATTCTTTAGAGTGAGCACAATATCCTGCTCAATTCTCAATATATCTTGTGGTGTAACCATATATCTATTCGTTAATTTTAGAGTTATAAGCAACAGCAAACATTCTAATTTGTTTAAGCATAGACAGGAGTCCATTTGCACGAGTCGGAGATAGATTCTCTCTCATCCCTATTTGGTCGATAAAGAATATCTCTGAATCAATAATCTCTTTTGGGGTGCGATTATCGAACACTCGCATAAGCAAAGCTACCAAACCCTTAACTATAATGGCGTCGCTATCTGCCTCAAAGTGAATTGTACCTTGATCGGTCAATGTGGCATCAATCCATACTCGTGATTGGCAACCTTCAATTAAGTTTGCAGGATTCTTCTTACTCTCATCTATGGCATTGAGCTCATCGCTCATCTCGATAAGGTAGTTATACTTATCCATCCAATCGTCGTAGAGAGAAAACTCCTCTACAATCTCATTTTGTATCTCTTCTATTTTCATCATATTTATCTTTTAATCGATACTGGAACCATCTCCTCTAGAACCACTCCTTGGGATATATCGGTACGTCCAATCTTCATAATTTCACATAGTGTAGGCGCTATATCTATAATACTCACCTCGCGAACTATATCCTTAGGCAGGATATTTTTCCCATAAAAAATAAGTGGGACGTGAACATCGTAATCGTAAGGCGAACCATAACTTGAGACGGTTCTAGCACCTTCGGCATCAACCTCTACCCAGTTAGGTAGCAACACCAGCAACACGTCGCCTGCGCTCTTTGGATAAAGAGAGTTAGCTATTCTACCCTGCACACCACGTGCCGAGGACATAAAAATCACCTCTTCGGCACTGTAACTCTGCGCCACACCAGCAAATTGAAGCGCAAAGGTTGCACATCTCTCACGAACCTCACTTAAAGAGAGTTGATTCTCGAAAATTAATTTTCTATTTAGGTAGATATTACCTTTTTGGTAGTCCGTAATGAGGTCATAAACCCCAAATTGAGCTGCCAAAAAGCTATTCATCATCACCTTGAACTGCACTCTGTTAAATGCCCCTGATTTTGACCTACCACCCAAATCAATATCGTTGCTAGTACCACTACTACCAGTGAATAGTATCACATAGTTATCTTTTCCACATCTTAAATCTAGTAAGTTTGTCAACTCTCCAACTATTCTATCTAGGTTATAGTGAGCATCCTCTGCCTCAACAGAGTTTATGCCATAGAGATCATTTATACGAGACAAGCCAGAGAATGATAAGGTCAATAGATCTGTTGTGCTACGCTGTCCTAATTTTTCGTTTATTATGGTCTGTCGAGCCATTTCAAGAAGATAGTCATCCATTAGTGGGCTTGCATCTATTGTGGCAAAATCCACTTCTCGTCTCTCACTTGTATCCTCATAAAATCCTCCTTGGCGACCCTTATCCTCTAGTCGTCTACTCTTGCTGTTGACAAATCTATCAACCGTAAGTTGTGAACTCCAACCCTTATTACATATTGCCTCAAAGATCTCACTTCTATTAAAACTTTCAGCCCATTTAGGCAACATATTCATATAATAGGAGTTCGAAACCCACCAATTGTTGGTATTGTCAAGCCAATATACAGCACTAGGGTTTGATCCTCCTGCAATAATTGCATTTCTGTAATCTTGGGCAATTGATATAACTTTCGAGCTATCTACATTTGAGCGAAGTAGATCGCCAAGAGTCTGAACAGTAAGATGCTTAGGGGAAAAATTTCCTCTATCTCCCACAGTACCTACTCCCACACAACTACTATCGTTGAATATATCTTCTACCTTATTTGTTGTGTAGTTTACAGTAAACTGAGATGTAATGCCATGTCCCGATGATGCAGCTCCAGTCTGAATCGAGGCAATACCCACAAATGGATATGATATCAAGCAATTATGTCGAGCGTTACGGTATTGAGTACCCTCTGCTGCCAATCTTCCTAATCCACTTTGAGAGTAATTTCCAGAGTAGCGAACAAAGTTATCATAACGCATACCATCCACAACTATCTGCACCACAAGCTTAGGAGCTTGTTGTCGATTGTTAGATAGTGCCTCCAAAGAGAGCAGGAGTGCTATTATAGGTAGTATGTAGTGTCTAAACTTCATTTGCTGTGAGTATTAATTTGCAAAAATATATATTATTTTTATGCTTTGCAAAACAATTTTTAGTTGTTTTGCTTGAGCTGATCGTTAAAAATATGAGAATCGTTCAACACTCTCCATATTTGGTAGTATGTTCTTTCTTTTATTGGTGCAAGATTTGAACGGCTTGGGTGTACGCTATTGGATAAGAATATGAGGATTAGTCCTTTTGAGGGATCTATCTGAAAAAAAGTTCCTGCATATCCAGTGTGGCCAAAGGAAGTTGAACGCAGAAATTGCGTAGAGTCTTGTCTAGCAAATCCCATAGCTCTGAAATTCTCCTCTTCGAGATAAGGTTGCGATAAGAAGAGTTTTTTTGTATCTGCAGAAAAAAAGCCATTAGTTGAATCCATCAACTCCCTACACAAAGGCAAGAGGTCTCTAGCATTTGAGAAGAGTCCCGCATTTCCCTCTACTCCTCCCATAATTGCAGCAAATTCATCGTGCACTTCACCTACCAGCAGTTTCTTGCGCAATAGATGATCATACTCGGTGGGAGCAATCATCAAAGGGTCTACTCCACGCTCGAGGGGTTCATAACCAATCCTATTGAGCATCAAAGGGTGGTAGACATTTTTGTATAGGAACGAGTCGATACGAGTATGTGAGATACCCTCAAGCACCTCTCGCAATAGATAGAAATTTATATCACTATATACATTTCTGCCTGTATCATAACGCTTAGATGAATTAACTGCTGAATCGAGCACCTTAGAATAGAAACTAGGAGAGAGGTATAGGCTATCGGATAGTTTGATACTGTATCTTCCAGAGAAGGCCTTATCGATATAATCTTTCTTGTATTTTATATTGTTGTATACATAGAGGTTCTCTCGAGAAGATTTCGAGAATAGTGTACTGTAACCTGCCCCACGACGGTTGTGCAACACCCCTTTAAACCAATTGTTCAGGGCAGCACTTTTACCATCTGCATAAATAAGATTGTACTGCAGAGCAAGAGAACTTACCAAACCTGAGGAGTGAGTCAAAAATCTAGTGATTGGAATATCACCTATATCTGTCGAATCATATTTGGGGAGATAGTGCGATATAGTCTGCTTGGGGTCAAAATCTCCTCGCTCATATAGCTCCATCGCCATAAGGGTGGTAGCCATTGGTTTTGTAACTGATGCCAAATCGTAAAGAGTATTTGGAGTAACCGCCTGATGCTTGTCGTAGCTCGTAAAACCAAAACAACTATCAAGAATCACTCTATTATCCTTTACAATGATTATTTGTCCTCCGGGAAACTCTTTGCGAGCCATACCTTTAGTTATAAAATAGGCTATCGAATCGAGATTCTGTTCGACTGTCATCGGACGATTGTTGGATAGTGGTCTAGACGAACATAGCAGCATAAATAGTGCTATGACGACCACTGTCTTTAGAAACTTCATACCTAGAAAAGTGTAAGGGCGATACGAAATCGCCCTCACGCTAAAAATTACTACCTAAAACTACATTGCCATCTCAAGGATCTTACGAACCTCTATGTGAGTAACATTTCCATTCTCACCTAGCTTTGCGCCACGGCTCTCAAAGCGTCTACAAATTTCGTCGATACTCTCTTGTGTTACACCATAGTGCGCCAAGGATGGCACCACACCCAGTAGTTCGAAGAATTCGCGAGTTTTAGCAATAGCCATATCGATAGCCTCCTGCTTATTGTCAATCTCAATACCCCAGATACGCTTACCGTACTGCACAATTTTATCTGCCTTATCCTCACGCATTACACTCAAAAGCGATGGTTCAACCAAAGCAAGAGTAAGCCCGTGATCCAGGCCGTGTAGAGCTGTTAGTTCGTCACCAATCATA
>CAYJOF010000085.1:0-6350 GCA_964371765.1 uncultured Rikenellaceae bacterium | reverse complement strand
CTTTACCTTTGCAATAACTGAATCTCGCTTACGCTTGATTCGCTACGTCCTCACTAGCGTTGCGGTTGACGCTTTTTTAAAAAAAGCGCACTTCGCTACGCTCGTTGGCAAAAACACGCCCTCGCTTACGCTTGTGCGGAGTTGGGGTACCGAATCGTGCTTGAAGAGTGCACGGTGGTTTGTATTGAGGATAAGCTAGGAATTGATTAGGAGAATTATGGTAATGAGTAGGAAAAGCAAAGATAAGGAATAGTAAAGGGAAAAACGGATAAGAAAAACCTATAATCACCCCAAGCAGCAGCGGTACGGACGCTGCCGAAATGCTGCTTAAAGGCAGCGTTTCGATTTTTTGTCAGAGCAGAAAATTTCTGCTCGTGCTTTTTTCTCAAAAAAGCATAAACTAACATATATAATAATAAAGGAAATAAATACCCCCAAGAACCTCTGCAATTGGGTTGGTGGGTTTGCCCTCTGGCAAACCTACGGATGCGGATATGAGTATTGCGAGTCAACTCGTAAAATACTCATATCGGCAGTCGTAAAGCTTTTGTGCAATAAGCACAAGATCCACCAAAACAAAACAGAAATCAAAATAAAGCATTCCCTTTACTTCAACTGAATTTTGATACATATTTCTCACAAAAGAGGCTATCTCGAAATATTTCGAGATAGCCTCCTGCAATAAATACTGAATGGATTACTTAACGATATCCATCTCCTCGATTAGGTGAGTTGCACCTGCATACTTATCTACGATGAATAGAACGTAACGAATATCACATACGATTGTTCTTTGCATATCGTGCTCAAAAGCGATATCGCCACTCATAGCCTCCCAGTTGCCATCGAAAGCCGTACCGATAAGCTCGCCACGTGCATTCATAGTAGGGCTACCTGAGTTACCACCAGTAATGTCAAGGTCTGCAATGAAACCAACCACAACATCTTCACCTGGCTTAGCATACTGTCCATAATCTTTCTTCTCGTAAAGCTCTTTTAGCTTCTGAGGAACTGTAAACTCGTAAGCGTTGTTTGGATCTTCTTTCTCGATAACACCTTTTAGAGTTGTTACATAATCGTAAACAACACCATCTTTTGGAGAGTAAGGAGCAATCTTACCATAAGTCATACGAATAGTAAAGTTTGCGTCTGGAGCATAAGCTGTCTGAGGGTTCATCTCAAGAAGACCACCAATAAATAGTCTTTGACCTCTAGCCAACATCTCGCCATACTTAGCAACCTCTTTAGATAGTTTAGCTGATTCAGCGTTGATTAGCTTAGATGCAACAACCGCCATATCTGCCTCGATAGCTGCCTTATCGCCTTTCTCGATAGCTGCAATAGCTTTTTGCTCAGAGGCAAAAATAGAGTTTGCGAAAAGTTTATCTGTGTAAGACTTGATTCCACCATCAGCTTTAACGATGTCGTTAAACTTAACTGGTTGGAATTTAGCATCTACACTCTCTTGGAAAAGTTCAATCATACGAGCAGTCATCTTCTTATCGGTAGGCATATTATAGTTCTTGTAGAACGCCTTAAGAGATGCAATAGCTGTCTCTGGCTTGTAGTTGTCTCTTGCCATCATAGCAGAGATACGACTTGCAATACCAAAAATCTCAACCGATGAGCGATAAACCTCGTTGTAGTAGTTAATCGCATAGAACATATCTTTACGACCATCAACTGCAGTTTTAATATCGTTTAGGGCATTGCCATACTTCTTGTTACGAGCTGGATCTGCTTTAACCCACGCTGTAAAGGCTTTTTCGATAGCTATCTTGTCGTCCTTAACTTTTAGTTTAGTAAGAGCCTGGTTCATACCGATAGAGTTCTTCCAGTAGTTCGAAGAGCCTGCATACTTACTTGCATACTGAATCTTAACCTTAGGGTCAGCTACCATATCCTCCAAAAGAAGATCTAGACGTACACCTCTAACATCGATTTTCGACTGGTTAGAGATAGTCATTCTCTCCTCAACCTCATAAGAAGTCATATATCTTTGAGTCGAGCCTGGGAAACCCATAATCATAGCGAAATCGCCATCCTCAACACCCTTCAAAGAGATTTTTAGGTGCTTAGGAGCCTCATAAGGAACATTGTCCTTTGAGTAAGCTGCTGGATTGTTGTCCTTATCTGCATAGATACGGAACATTGCAAAGTCACCAGTGTGACGAGGCCACATCCAGTTGTCTGTGTCGCCACCAAACTTACCGATAGAGCTAGGTGGAACACCTACCATACGCACGTCTGTGAATCGTTGAGTGATGAATTTGATGTACTGGTTTCCACCAAAGAAAGCTCTGACCATTACCGACGAACCTGGAAAATCTTTAGTAGATGTTTTCTTGATGATTTTCTCTGTGTTCTTTGCGATAAGCTCTGCTCTTTGCTCTTCTGTCATACTGTCTTTAACGCCCTTAAGAACGTCAGCAGTAACGTCGTCGATACGCTTGATGAAAGTAACTGAAAGGCCCGGAGAAGGGATCTCCTCAGCTTTAGACATTGCCCAGAAACCATCTTTTAGGTAGTCATTCTCTACTGTTGAGTGAGATTGGATAGTACCATAACCACAGTGGTGGTTAGTAAGAACTAGACCCTCCGAAGAGATAACCTCACCTGTACAACCACCTCCGAAGATTAGGATTGCATCTTTAAGAGATGTTTGATTGATGCTATAAATTTCCTCGGCAGTAAGCTTCAGACCCATATCACGCATCTTGTTGTAGTTCAATTTTTGGATTAGTGGAAGTAACCACATTCCCTCGTCTGCTTTTGCTTTTGGTGCAACCAACAAAAGAGCTACGAGGAACAATAAAATTTTCTTCATATTTTGTATTTTTAAAAAGTTAGTATGCTTTTAAATTAGTATAGAGGTTTTGCCATCTCAGCTTCAACATCCTCCACAGTGAATGGAGTGCGCTTATCGCCTAGTACTCTGTGGCCATCTGCTGTAACAAGTACACAATCTTCGATACGAACGCCACCAAAGTCCATAAACTGACGCACTTTGTCGAAGTTGATAAACTCGCTATTGATACCCTCTTTCTGCCACTTATCTACCAAGATTGGAATAAAGTAACAACCTGGCTCAACTGTCATAACATAGCCTTCACGTAGCTGACGACCCATTCTAAGAGATGCTAGACCAAATTGAGTACTACGCTCGATAGTGTTGTCATAACCTACATATTTCTCGCCAAGACCCTCCATATCGTGAACATCAAGTCCTATATTGTGACCAAGTCCTGTTGGGAAGAACATTGCGTGAGCACCAGAGGCAACTGCATCGTCAACATTACCCTTCATAAAACCAAGATTTATAAGGCCTTCGGCTACTCTCTTAGCAGATGCTAGGTGAACATCTTTGAAGTAAATATCTGGCTTAACCATATTGATACCCAATTCAAATGCACTCTGAACAACTTGATAAATATCTCGCTGAACAGTTGTAAACTTGCCGTTTACTGGCATTGTGCGAGTGAAATCACTACAATAGTCCATTGTGGTTGTACCACCAGCGTCTACCAACAACATTCTACCATCTTCAAGAATTCCATCGTGATTGTGATTGTGTAGAATATGACCTCTTTGAGTTACGATACAGTGGAACGAAACGCCGTGACCCAATTCAAGAGCCTTACCCTCGACTACTCCTGCAACATAACGCTCACTCTTGCCAACACCACAAGCTCGCATAGCTGCTGTGTGCATCTCATAACCTATATTACAAGCACGATTCAATTCCTCTATCTCCTCAGGACTCTTAACGATACGCTGAGACACAATCGAACGAATAAGAAGCTCCGAGGCATAATCGTTCATTCTTGCAGGTTCAACACCTAGTATTGTACCATATTTGATTTTGTTTTCGCCTCTGTATTGAGGTGTAAAGTGCACCTTACGACCAGCCAAAAGAGCCGATTTAAGGAAGTTTGCCATTTGCTGGTCATTACCCGATTGAGCCACACCAACCTCCGCTGCTTGTTCAGCAATTGTCGGCAGATTGCCCATCCATACGGTAGATGTAATTGAGTAGTCATCTCCAAAGATATACTCTTGGTTGTTGTCTACGTCGATTACTGCTGTTAGATCTGCACGATCTAGTCCGAAATAGTACAAGAAATCACTATCTTGACGGAAATGAAACGTATTAGAAGGGTAATTCATTGGCGATTCTGAGTTTCCACAAATAAGGATAACTCCCTGCCCTACCATATCACGAAGAGCAGCTCTTCGGGCGATATAAGTTTGTTTTGAAAACATAATTTTATAATTTTAGGTGGAGAAAATAGAATTAACTCCACAATTTTACATACCAAAATCCAAAGGTAGGTATTTTTTTTGAAATTCTAAAATTTTTCTATTAAAACTCGAAATCTATCGCTTTTCTGTAGACTTTTCTACTTCCTTCGTTGGTAAAGTTTCCAACTGCTACGTGAGCAGGGTGAATTTTGTAGAGGTGCATATCCTCCCAACTATCGAAGTGAGAGATCAACACGATGCTAACCTCCTCGTTTGGGTTTTCGTTGAGTCCCACCTCAAAGTAGCGAATTTGCGGAACAACTCCAACAAGACCCTCCAACATTTTTTTCATTGTTTGCGCAGATTCTAGGGCGGTCATACCACCCGGCTCATCCTGAAATTTCAGAAAGACAATATGTTTAATCATAATAGTTTATTGAGAGAGCCCTTATAAGCTCTCGATTAGTTGAATAAATAGTTTCGTAAGTCTCGTTGAGGCTCTCTGCCCCTGCTCTACTACCTCTTGATGTGTTGTCTCACTAGAGGTTGTGTTTGTGATTACCGATATGGCAAATACCCTCATCGAACAGTGTCGAGCAACAATTGTCTCGGGAGCTGTCGACATCCCTACCATATCTCCACCAATTATCTGAAGATGACGTATCTCGGCTGCACTCTCTAGTGAGGGTCCTGTAAGTGCTACATAGACACCCTCCTTGACCCCTCCCAATGAAATAGCCTTGTCGATCAGCTCTCTATCATAAGGCATCTTCATATCTGGAAATCTCACCCCAAATCGATCATCGTTAGCTCCTATCAAAGGGTTTGGGATTAGGTTTATGTGATTATTAAGTGCAACCAAATCTCCCACCTCAAAGCTAGGATTTATTCCTCCTGCTGCGTTGGATAGTAGCAAGGTGTCTACCCCTAGAAGTTTCATTACACGGATTGGGTATGCAATACTCTGAGGGGGATGCCCCTCGTAGTAATGGAATCGCCCCTGCATCACCACAACTGCACGAGAGCCTACCCAAGCAAAAACCAGTCGCCCTTGATGCCCTTGCACTGTTGTGTTTGGGAAGTGGGGTATATCGCTATAATCTATTGCTTTATGAAGTTTGATATTTTGAGCAAACTCGCCCAAACCAGAACCTAACACCACCCCAACAGTAGGGCTAAAAGTGCCGATTTGTTCTTTAATGAATTGAATGGTAGTGTTATAGTTTTCCATAGTCAAATGTATCTATATGTGATTTTATCCTACCAATCAAGCTCTTTTGATCATAGCTAGTCGATGGCAGAATTTCGAACTCAATATCTTGCACAAAAATCGTATCGAGAGTAGATTCACTCAAAGACTCCATTGCTCGTATCTTAACTCCATCTTTCGCCGTTGTGATAATCACAGCCGAGTTTTGCTGAGCATACTCTACAACTCTTGTTATCTCCTCGAGCGTAAAAGAGTGGTGATCACTAAAGACAAAACTCTTTATTAGTTGATAACTCTCCCCGATCTTCTTGCTTAGGAGATCTGGCGAGGCGATCGCCGTAAGAAGGACTACCTTTTGACCTAGTATGAGCTTTTGGGCAGATGAACTGGATAGCGAAATAGGTTCAGAATATCTTATAGACGAAAAATAGACCTCAGCAGAACTATATCTCTTAGAATTCTCAACAAATCGCTCAAAATCACTCTCTGTGGCACTTGGATCGGTTTTGGTGACAACAATAATGTCTGCCCGACTTGCAGAAGATCTTTGATCTCTAAGCCAACCTAAGGGGAATAATCTATCTTTAAAATAGGGCTTGGAGTACTCTGTAAGCATAATTGTAAAGGATGGGCTAACGGCTCTATGCTGCATTGCGTCGTCGAGAATTATAGCCTCCAGAGACTCTACTCTGCTAAGCAGCTCGTCTATCCCTACCACCCTTCTCTCGCACACAGCAGCCGCAATTGTAGGGTTGTAGCGCAAGAGCATTGCAGTTTCATCCCCCACCTCACTAGGTCGCGAATCACTTGTGGCCCACACAAAACCCCTGGTCTCTCTTCCGTATCCTCGAGAGAGGAGAGCTAACTTATAATCACCCTTCAGAGTAGATATAAGCAT
>CAYJOF010000084.1:0-6737 GCA_964371765.1 uncultured Rikenellaceae bacterium | reverse complement strand
CTGCCCAACGACATAGAGTGTGATATGTTTGCCTGAACTGAACTGACTTCTCAACTCCTTGAAGTTAGTGCTTAATCCTATCGATACAAAGGCCAGACAGAATAGCCAATCTTTGTAGTATTTTGTAAATCCTTTGATTATCCCTTGTTCTATTACCTGATTACCCATTGCATCACCCATAGTCGAATAGAATACTGAAAATATTATAGATGCTCCTAAGAATCCTAGTAGAAATCTTGGGAATCGTGCAAATATCTCGCTTGCTTTTGGCTTAACTCCATTCTCTTTATCTACCTTAGTTGCCCAATAAAGCGCAACTCCAAATGCAACAAATCCGATAAGGATATTTTGAATCATCTTGATTGTTGCTGCAACACTAAGAGCTTTCTCCCCGAGGAACGCACCTGCTGCAACTACTGCGCCAGTTGCGTCGAGTGTACCTCCTAAGAGAGCACCTCCTAATACCTCAGGCATACCTAGAGCCTTGATGGCAATTGGCATTAGAACCATCATTACAGCTGTGAATCCCATAGATAGGGAGATGGCAAGTGTAAGTTCCTCTTTTTTTGCTTTGCAGGCTGAGGCGGTTGCAATAGCAGCCGACACTCCACACACCGACATATCGGCACAGATAGTAATGTTCAGACTTTTTGAGGCTATCTTTAGGACTTTTTGTCCAAATATGTATGTTACGATAAGCACCACAGGAGTAACTACCCACGTTACAAAAATTCCAGGTATACCAACTATCAAAACCTTACTAAATAGGATCTCTGCTCCTAGGAGCACCAAGCCTGTTTTAATGTAAAGTTCGCTTAGTAGGGCTGGGCGCATCCATTTTGGTGTGCCGATGGTATTGCTTATAAGCATACCGATTGCAATAGCCCAAATGGCATAATTTAATCCAAATTGCTTTGCAGAGATCTGTCCAGAGAAGATGTAAGCAAGAACGGCAATCGAAAAAAGACCTATAAATGCAAAACAATATTTGCTAAAGGACTCTCCGATGCCTTTGGCTGCTAGTGCAAATATCCCCATCGTAATAAACATCAAAAGAAGTAGCGACGGAATGAGATTCACGCCCTTCTGAGGGTTATATATAGATTCTAAAGGATTGTTTTGCCACGACTTAGGAGTTGCGACTAATTCGTTCATCGATTCGGCTAATTCGCCACGTTCCAACTTAATTGCGCTCTTTTGAGACTCATAGTCGAATGATTCTATCATTTGAAGATTACCACTACTCTCTATCTTAATTTTTCTCTGCTCTAATGCCTCATATTGCCCTTCTAGAGTAGGTATTCTCTCAAAATAGATTGACGATACTACAAGCAAAATTACAGCCCCAATTATTACAGCCCAGTGATCTTCTTTCTTGATAAGTGCAAGTACAAACTCCTTCATTGATATATTTTTTTCTGTTTTACTTAGTTATTTGTGCAAAGATAGCTCTAATATTGCCTAATTATATGATGTTGAGAATATTTTAGGTATTTGTACCTATTAGATTAAGTATAAGTATTCTTAAGTTGTAGCTGAATCTTAAAAAAAACAGGGGTGATTTTGATATAGCGTTAATTTTCTCTACCTTTGTGGATTGTATTAATTGATATTTATGATGGATATTTTTGTAAACAATAATATGACTCAAATTGAGGATGAGACCACAGTTAGCGAACTTTTGGAGAAGCTCTCTATTAGTAGTGAGGGAGTAGCTGTTGCCCTTGGTAGTAGCATTATCAAACGTGATGAGTGGTGCAGAACCAAGATCGAGTCGGGGCAGAAGGTTACAATAATTCGAGCAACACAGGGGGGGTAGATAGCTATGTTGCCAATTGTAATTACCCCACCATACCTCAAAAATAACTTCGATAGCGAAATTAGAGCAATCGAACAACTCTTCGTTAAGGGATTAGAGCTAATTCATGTCAGAAAACTTGATGTCGATGAAAAGACCTACTTCGCCTACATAAAGAGCTTGTTGGATGTGTGTGAACCATCATCAATCACCATCCATCATAGAGATGATTTGGCAGCAAAATACTCTTTAGGAGGAGTTCATCTATCTTATGCTCGATCGATTGAGTTTAGCCCCATCGAGGGGTACAGGTACTCGGTCTCTTGTCATACCATAGAGGAACTTGTTGAGGTTCATAGAATGGGTTTTGCTCAATATCAATTTATAAGCCCCATATTCGACTCAATCTCAAAGCAGGGCTACAGCCCGTCTATCGATTTTGAGCAGTTGCGTAGCTACTTGTCCCAAGCACGCAGTACAAAAACAGTAGCCTTAGGAGGTATCGACAAATGCAATACTCCTCAAGTTAAGGACTTAGGTTTTGATGGGATTGCTCTTTTAGGAGCAGTTTGGAATAGTGATAGTGGAGTAGAGAACTATCAAAATATAACAAAATTATGGCAAGAGAGATAGCAAAATTACAATACATAACTCGTGGAGCTCAAACCCAAGAGATACTCTCTGAGGTTAGAGCCTTTATCGCGGGTGGAGGCAAGTGGGTTCAACTAAGGATGAAAGAGGCTCTCTATGACCACTATCTTGAGTGTGCCATAATGGTAGCACAACTATGCAAAGAGCATCAAGTAACGCTAATAATCAATGACAATCCTCATATTGCAAAAGAGTGTGGAGCCGATGGTGTGCATATTGGCAAATCGGATATGAGTGTAGAGCAGGTAAGAGCTATTGTAGGCTTAGATATGATTGTAGGAAGAACCGCAAACACCTTTGAGGATATAGAGCAACTTACAGATGCGCAGATAGATTATATTGGTTTGGGACCCTATAAGTGGACATCCACCAAGAAAAATATAGCTTCGCTACTCGGCATAGAAGGCTATCAAGACATATCCCGAGAGATCGTGTCTCGAGGGATACCAATATCCCCAATTGTGGCTATTGGTTCGGTTGGAGTAGATGATATTGAGCCCTTATCGGCAGTGGAGTCACTTTGGGGTGTTGCAGTATCTGCCGAAATTGGTGAGGCGAAAGATCCATCTCAAACCACAAGAAAATTACTAGAGTTGATAGATAAAAATTTTAAAATATGACAAAGTTGAAGATTGCAGATAGAGTTTTTGACTCGCGACTGTTTACAGGTACGGGTAAATTCTCTTCTAACGAAAATATGTGCGAAGCCATTGATGCCTCGCAAAGCCAGTTAGTTACGGTGGCTCTAAAACGAGTTGAACTAGAGAATCCTGAGGATGATATTATCCATCGTCTTAAACAGATTCCTAGAGTAAATCTGCTACCAAACACCTCTGGTGTGAGAACTGCGCAAGAGGCGATTTTCGCTGCTGAACTTGCACGTGAGGCTCTCGATACAAATTGGCTGAAGCTGGAGATTCATCCAGACCAACGCTACCTATTCCCAGACCCTATCGAAACACTCAAGGCAGCCGAAGAGCTTGTTAAGCGTGGCTTTGTTGTGATGCCATATATCAATGCTGATCCTGTACTGTGTAAGCGATTGGAGGATGTGGGAGTAGCAGTAGTGATGCCTCTTGGTGCGCCTATCGGCTCGAACAAAGGACTAGCAACACGTGAAATTCTTCGAATCATTATCGAGCAGAGTAGCGTTCCTGTGGTAGTTGATGCTGGTATTGGTTCTCCCTCACACGCTGCCGAGGCAATGGAGATGGGAGCAGATGCTGTATTGGTCAATACCGCTATTGCATCTTCGCCTGATGCTATTGCAATGGGTAGAGCCTTTGCAATGGCAGTTGAAGCAGGACGAATGGCATTTGAGGCAGGTTTGGCTCAAAAAAGTGACCGTGCTGTTGCCACAAGTCCACTAACCTCATTCCTAGAAGACTAAATATGACTTTTTACGACGAAATATCCAAATACGATTGGCAGGAGGTATCATCTATGATACACTCTACAAGCGATGAACAGGTGCGACGAGCTATTGCAAAGCGAGAGAGTGGTGCAAGATTATCGGTAGAGGATTTTGCGGCGCTTGTGTCTCCTGCAGCTGATTCTTATCTGGAGCAGATGGCTCAAATGAGTGGGAAGATAACTCGCCAGCGTTTTGGACATACAATGCAGATCTATACACCTCTCTATCTTTCGAACTATTGTAGCAATAGTTGCACCTATTGTGGTTTTAGTGTGCTTAACGACATCGAGCGTAGTGCTTTGACTCAACAGCAAATCGAGCAAGAGTGTCTTGCGCTTAAAGCTCACCCTTTTCAGCATATTCTGCTTGTAACGGGAGAGTCGAAATCAAAATCTGGGGTGGAGTATCTAGCCGAGTCTATAACTACCGTAAAGCGTCACTTTGAGCAAATCTCAATCGAGGTGCAACCGCTCAAAACAGAAGAGTATAAATACCTTGTGGAGAAAGGGTTGCATACGGTAGCAGTATATCAAGAGACCTATAACGCCTCTCGATACTCTCTCTATCACCCCAAAGGGCCCAAGAGTGATTATCGTTTTCGTTTGGAGACTGCCGATAGGCTAGGCGAGGCAGGAATCTATAAAATATGCCTTGGTGCACTACTTGGTCTGGAGGATTGGCGAACGGAGAGCTTCTTTGTGGCTCTGCATCTTCGCTATTTAGAGAATAAGTTTTGGAAGAGTAAATACTCTATCTCATTCCCTCGCCTAAGACCCTGTGTGGGAGATGGTTTTCAGCCAAACTACCCAGTGTCTGAACGTAATCTACTGCACTCAATCTGTGTGTATCGCCTATTTAGCGAGGATGTAGAATTGAGCCTATCAACTCGTGAGCGTCCCCACTTTAGAGACAATAGCTATAAACTAGGAATAACTACCATCTCGGCAGGCTCTAAAACAGCCCCAGGAGCTTATAGTAACTATGAGGATACAAAAGAGTTAGAGCAATTCGAAGTTAATGACGATAGGTCGGTGGATGAGATTGTGACTAAGGTTAAGGATGCAGGTCTAGAGCCAGTTTGGAAAGATTGGTCACTCTACCTACAAGGAGAGGATAAACTATAATAGTTATGCAGAGGTACCAAAGGAATGTTTTGTGTGAAGGATTCTCAGCAGAGTCACAACAGAGACTCTTCTCTTCTAGCGTGCTGGTTGTAGGGGCTGGTGGATTAGGCTCGGTTGTTCTGCGCAATTTAGCGCAGGCAGGTGTTGGTAGGATTGGTATTTTTGAGTTCGATAGTGTATCGATCTCCAATCTCCAAAGGCAGGGTCTGTACACAGAATCTGATTTGTCTAAATCTAAAGCTCAGATAGCCAAGGCAAGGCTGCTTGAGATTAACTCAGAGTTGGTGTGTGAGCTTTTCGAACAAAAGTTTACCTATCAAAATGGTATTACCATAGCAGGGGGCTATGATATTATCGTAGATTGTACCGACAATTACGAAGCTCGATATTGTATCGACGCTGTAAGCAAAGAGTTATCTATCCCCTTTGTTTATGGTTCGGTTCAGAATCTCGAAGGGCAGGTCTCTACATTCAATCACAATGGTTCTATGAGCTATTCGGATCTATTCGCACCACCTCAAACCAGTTTGCCTATTGTGGGAGTGCTTACTCCTATGCCCTCAATTGTTGGCGCAGTGCAGGCTTTAGAGGCAATTAAAATATTGACCAAGGCAGCGGATAATCTAGTGGGGAGCTTGTGGTTGTTCAACGGAACAGACTATACCACAACCATCTTTAATTTTGGAAACAATGATGAATAATAGTGCTAATAGACTACTTCTGGTAGACAACAACGACTCATTTACATACAACGTTGTTAACCTGCTAAAGTCTATATGTTCTTGGCAGATTGACGTTGTTGAGCACTCGAGACTTGATATATCAAACATACGTAACTATCAGGCACTTATCATATCTCCCGGTCCTTCCCATCCAGACGATTATCCAATCCTTCGCCAAATTATTGATAAATATCTTGCCCAAGTCCCGATTTTGGGAATCTGTTTGGGTCATCAGGTGATCTGTAAATATTTTGGAGCCGAGATAGTGAACTATACTACACCTCTTCACGGGGTTGAAGCCAAGATTGATTGTAGTAGCGATTCTATACTGTTTCAGGGAGTGGATACTATGCTCGTTGGGCGATACCATTCGTGGGTTGCACGAGGAGTTGATACTCCTCTAAGGGTAGTTGCTAGAGACGATAATGGGGATATTATGGCGGTAGAGAGTGCCGAGTTAAAGATTTTTGGAGTACAGTTTCACCCCGAATCATATATAAGCAAAATGGGCGATAAACTTATAACTAACTTTTTGAATGAAGCACTTAGATAGAGAGGAACTTATCGAGAGAATCAACTCTCTTGCATCGAAATCCCAGCCCTTTGTTTTTCTTGCAGATTTTAAGGGAGAGTTGGGTTATGTGTTTACCCTTGAAGAACTCGTTCAGAGTGGTGTTGCGCTATGTGTTCGTGGCAAGGAGCTAGGTAGAGAGGTCCTCAACAAAGGTTCAGAGACTAATCTAGCTAGTCGACCAATTCCATTTGCGGATTATGCTAAAATTTTTGAAAATATACAGCTACATATCCACCAAGGAGATACCTATCTTATTAATCTAACGCTTGCTACATACGTTGGGCAGAATCTCTGCTTAGAGTCGATATACAGTCGTGCAAAGGCTACATACAAAATGCTCTTTAGAGACAAGTTTGTATTCTATTCTCCTGAGAGTTTTGTTAGGATAATTGGAAATGAGATATATAGTTACCCAATGAAGGGAACAATAAGCGATAGGGTGGAGGATGCCAAG
>CAYJOF010000083.1:5820-6767 GCA_964371765.1 uncultured Rikenellaceae bacterium | reverse complement strand
TTGTATCTAATCAAAGCCTGAATCCTATTAGCTCCAGAAGATGAACCATCGAAATTTTCTCTAATACCGTGATTATATTCGATACCCATACTGCAATTTGGAAGAATATCCCAGATTACGTTTGCCGTAATATACTGTCCCTTTTTGTACATATCTGCCTCGTAGGTGTCCTCCATATCATATAGATTTACATACGAATACACCATATTCATATTCACATTGTCGCAAAGCTTGAAAGATGCCCCAGCAAACCAAGCCAGAGACTCCATCTTATCCAACTTGCCCATTGTTGAGTTATTAGGCACTAGATCAAATCCATTCCCTTGAAGATCCTGAATATATCGTCCAATACCCTCACCATATACCCCTTGGAAATATAGTGAGAATAGGTTCTCAAACATATTTGCCTTACCACTCAACTGTACACCCCAACCAAGTTTGTCTGCATTGTAACTGCCTAAAGAGGTGTAATATGTTAAATCACGGAAAATTGCCGATGTTCTTATGTGACCTTCATTCCACTTATACTGAACCCAAATAGGTACATCAGGTACTCGTTGTGGTATCCATTGTGTTGAGCTATTAAGAGTTGCTTCAAGCTCTGGAAGTTCTGCTGCAACTGCCATAGACCATCTTTGACCCAAAGGTTGAGTAAACCTAAATTGCAAGTTTCGGCGATATGTATAGGCATTTGGCCCTTCAAAATCAATTGTTGTAGGTGTGGCTTTAAGGTCGGTAAATGTTGTTGTTGTTTGTCCTGCCAAGAATTTGTGGTACTGAATATAAGCACTTCTCAATCTAGCAGTACCGTCTGCACCTCTAAAATCCATTTCAATATTGGCAACCATACCCTTCATACGGCCATTAGTCGCTGCAAGGTGAAATCCTAGACGTGAGGTTGAACCATCCATAAAGATTGCCTGTTGGTTTTGTGGTGTAGAGCTCAT
>CAYJOF010000083.1:0-5810 GCA_964371765.1 uncultured Rikenellaceae bacterium | reverse complement strand
AAGGAACAAAATCCTTATTCTGCATTACTCTATTAAAATCTCCGACGGTGCGGAAATCAATCCAACCACCAATACCTAAAATAAAGTTGTGGTCCTTACCTACAATCAAAAATCGAGGAGCATTCATCTGTTGATGTCCCTCGAATAGAGTAGAGCGGTAGTAGTCTACATAGTTGTCTGTTTCGTGATTCTCAAAGCCAACAATGAATACATCTCCTAAAAGATAGTCTCTGTTGTTAGATTGAGCAAGAAGCTGCTCTGAGAATATCAGAGCTGTCAATGTGCATAATGCAATTGTAAAATTTCGCATAATTTTGAAAATTAGTTTAACGTTTATGCTCCCTATTACTTATTTAAGAGAGCAGTGTGACGCTGCTAACAATTCAAAATTAATGCCAACGACCTATTAGAAACTATACTTTAACATTGCTTGTATGCGGTTTGCTGTGCCAAAGTTGTGGTCGTTATTTGTTCTAATACCCCAGTTGTATTCTACTGCTACAACACAGGCAGGGATAATTTTGTAGAATAGATTTACGGTGAAGTATTGCGAATTATTGTAGTGATCGGGCTCGTATGCTAACTTATCGTCATATAGCTCAACAGTCGAGTAGATCATATTCATTGTTAACTTATTCCTCCAGAGGTTAGCCGAAGCACCTACAAACCCCCCAAAGGCACGATAAGTGTCCAACTCACCCTCCTGATTTGATGGAGCAAGATCAAATTCTCGACCCTCAAGATCTTGAATATATCGACCAATACCATCGCCATAAACCCCCTGATAGTAGAGCTTAAAAAGATTGTTGAACATATTAATATTACCACTTAATTGAACTCCCCAGCCTAGTTTGTTGTCAAAATCCTCCAGCGTGTTGCTATAATATATCATATCTCGGAAGATTCCAGATGCTCTTATATATCCACCACTCCAATCATACTCAAGCCACATAGGTATATCTGGGAAACGTTGAGGTACCTCTTGGGTAGTTGTGCTATATTCTGCGCTGACTTTTGGAATCTCTAGTGCAATTGCACCCCAAAGATTATTTGCTATTTTTTTTGTGTATCTAAGTTGATAATCTCGATGAAAGGCATAGGCATTTGCACCCTCCAAATCAATAGTCGCAGGCGATGCTTTCAAATCTCCAAACGTGCTTGAAGCCTTTCCTGCCAAAAAATCCTTGTACTGTATATATGCTTTTCGCAGGCGAGCCGTGCCATTTGCGCCTCTAAAATCAAACTCAATGCTTGAAACCAAACCTCTCATCTTGCCATTTGTTACAGCAAAGTGAAACATTAGTCTCGAACTAGTGCCATCCATAAAAAGTTGCTGTTGATTTTGCGGAGTCTCGATAGTTGGTATAGCGGATGTGACAAAGTCGCTATTCTGAACCACGCCATTAAAATCGTAGCCTGCGTTGAATGATACATAGCCACCAATACCCAAAATAAAGTTATTGTCGTTGCCAACTATCATGAATCGTGGCGGAGCAGATTGTTGATAACCCGGAAATATTGTACTTTGAAAATATTTGAGAAAACTTCTTGTTTGAGCATTCTGAAAACCGATTACGGCGTGTTGACCAGCAAGGTAATCAACTCGGTGAACGGTGTCCTTAGTTTGTGAGAATGATCTTGTGCTGAAGCTCAGTGTTATAATCAAAAGAAAGGTAGCAATAAGGTGTATTTTCTTCATAGAATGCGATTTAATTGGAGCTGCAAAGTTAGCAAAAAAAGAAATTGTGTCAAAAACATTTTTGACACTTCCTGACTCTCATAAATACTCACGTACCTTTCGTACGCTGTGTCTTATGCTCGCCACGAAGCCTCAAAACTGAATTTTGATACATATTTCCTACAAACGAGGCTATCTCGAAATATTTCAAGACAGCCTCTTAATTCTTTGTGATATTATAATTAATATCGCTTATTTTTGCAATCTAGATTTTTACTAGCTTTGCAGCAAATTGTCCCATCACTGTACAATCCATCTCTGTTGCGCTCATTTCTTGAATCGCAATCTGAATAGTCATTGGGGTAGGACCAGCCTGAACCGTAACAGTTATAACGTTGCCAACTACTTCGTATGTGCCACTTAGCTCTTGTCCTCCACCCATAGTTATCTTTGCAAGGCAAGTGTTGTCGGTGTTGAAAGTGAACTCACTGCCAATCATTGCTGGAGAATCACATTCTGTGATCGACCACGCTCCTGCAATTGCCTGAATCTCTACATCTTTCTGTTGAGACACGGTAATAGCGCGAATAGCATCACCGCTAATAACTCGTACATTCCCCTCTCTAACCTCTCCACTATCGTTAGGTTTTGTTGTGATAATAAGCTCCCCAACTTCAGAGGTGCTCTGCTCAGGGTTTACGCTAATCCAAGTCTGATCCTCAACATCTACTGTTGCTGTCCAAAGACCATTTGCATCAACTCTCACACTCTCGTCGCCGCCTTGCGCTGCTACTACTACCGTTGAGCGATCTAGTAGGATGTTGTCTGGACTACCAGCAAGACCGTTATCTCCACCACACGCCACCATTGTTGCAACTGCAACCATCATCAATAATAATTTCTTCACCATAATTTTATTTCTTTGTTTTAAGTACTGTGCAAAAGTATAATATTTTCTTTCTCTAGCCAAATGTTTTACAGATTTTTTTGTCAGTGGATATCAATAATTAGTTGTCAACTCTTTATTCTCAATAACATAGTTACAAAATTATTGCTATCTTTGCCGAACTTATGGAGGAATTCAAAACATATATACTACCCTCGGGTATTCGTTGTGTGCTCAGACCAATCAAGTCGCAGGTTGTCTACGCAGCCTTGATGACCAACACGGGCACACGAAATGAGCAGAAACATCAACACGGTGTAGCCCACTTTTTGGAACATATGTTCTTTAAAGGAACTAAGCGACGTAAACCCTACCACATCAACTCTCTTTTAGATAGAGTAGGGGGTGAGCTAAATGCCTACACAGCAAAAGAGGAGACAGTAGTGCACGCAACAGTTCTTCGTCGAGATTTCTCCAAGGCAGTTGATCTTATCACCGATGTATTCTACAATTCAACTTTCCCCCAATCTGAGATTGAGAAAGAGCGAGGAGTGATCTACGATGAGATAAACTCCTATAAAGATAATCCCTCGGAGATGATATTCGATGATTTTGAGGATATGCTCTTCGATGGTTCATCACTTGGAAGGAATATTTTAGGTACAAAAAAGAGCCTAAAGAAAGTCTCAACTCAAACATTTAGAGAGTTTATCGATGCTAATTACTCAAGTTCAAATACCGTTTTTGTGGTAATGGGTAATATCGGATTTTCGAGATTCAAACAGGTGTGTGATAAGTTCTTAGGAGTAGTAGAGGCAAAGAATCCTACTGCCCAAAGCGAAACGCTACCTGCCTACAAACCACAACATATCGAGAAACGAGAGAAAACATACCAAACTCATACAATTATAGGAGCACGTGCATATAGTTACACTGAACCCAAGAGAGTTGCTCTAGCTCTACTGTGTAATATTCTTGCAGGTCCAAGTGCAAGTAGTCGCTTAAACCTAATCCTTAGAGAAAAATATGGATTGACTTATGGTGTAGAGAGTAATTTTGCAACCTACTGTGATACAGGTGTTGCCTCGATATACTTCAGCTGCGAGAATGAGAACCACTCTCGTTGTATGGAGTTGATCGAACAGCAGTTGGAGCATTTCAGAACAGTGGAGATGACTCCTAGCCAACTATCCAGAGCAAAGACTCAGCTGATTGGACAACTTGCAATCTCGTCGGACAACAATGAGCATTATATGCTTAGTTGCGCTAAGAGTTTTTTGCTCTATGGTACAATAGACACTGTCGAACGTTCGAATTCAAAAATCTCTGCTATTACTCCACAGATGATTATGGAGGTTGCACGTGAGGTGTTTGCCAAAGACAATCTTTCAACATTAATATATCGCTAAAGAGATGGATATCAAAGAGAGAGAATTACTTCAATATATTATAGAACATTCTACACAGGAGCTTCCCGTCCTACAACAACTAGTTCGTCAAACTAACCTGTCGGTGGTTCAGCCGAGAATGTTGTCAGGGCACATTCAAGGCAAGATCTTAGAGATGTTGTGTCGTATGATTCGCCCAAACAATATTCTTGAGATTGGTACATTCACAGGCTATTCAGCTATTTGTATGGCACAAGCACTTCAAGGCGGATCACAACTCGATACTATTGACCCCAACGACGAAATTAGTCACATCGTTCGAAAATATGTTGATCTATCGGGACTTAGCCATATAATCAATGTCCACAACGGCAGAGCACAAGAACTTGCTCCCAAACTCGAACGAGTGTATGACCTAGTCTTTATCGATGGCGATAAGAGGGAATACTCAGATTACTATAATATGCTATTTGATAGTAGCTTGGTGAAATCTGGATCTTTTATCTTGGCAGATAATGTGCTGTGGGATGGAAAGGTTACAGATGCTCAAACTCACAAAGACAAACATACGGTTGCTGTTTTGGAATTCAATAAACTTGTCGCCAATGACAGTCGTGTTGAGGTGGTTATTCTGCCTTTAAGAGACGGAATTAGTATTATTAGAGTGCTCTAAGTATTTTCTGCATATCTTCCATAACCTTGCTTGTGCGAAATCCAGTTTTTCGAAGGTTAGATGAGCTTGAATTACGGCACAAATAGTGCCTAGCCCTGCAAAAGATTTATCCGTAGATGAGCAAGCTTCTCATGCATAAATCTTTCACAGTGCTTTTGCCCCCTCTAGGGGCAAAATTCAATCTTTGGTAGTCCTTAGACCTTGTGGGTATAGAAATATCCTCTTTATTTTATATGTATGTTTGTTTATGCTTTTTTGAGAAAAAAGCACGCACCGAGAATTTTGATTCTCTTGTGCTGACAAAAAATCGAAACGCTACCTTTAAGTAGCATTTCGGCAGCGTCTGTGCCGCTGCTGATTGGGGCGATTGTGGGTTTTCTTGTCCGCTTTTTTTTCTTTTCCATTACTTTGCCTAATCATTACCTTACTTCACCTTATCCTTTCCTTGCTTTGCCTCAATACAAACCACCGTGCACCCTCCAACCTCGTTTCGGAACACCAACTCCGCACAAGCGTAAGCGAGATTATTTTTCGAAGGTTAGATGAGCTTGAATTACGGCACAAATAGTGCCTAGCCCTGCAAAAGATTTATCCGTAGATGAGCAAGCTTCTCATGCATAAATCTTTCACAGTGCTTTTGCCCCCTCTAGGGGCAAAATTCAATCTTTGGTAGTCCTTAGACCTTGTGGGTATAGAAATATCCTCTTTATTTTATATGTATGTTTGTTTATGCTTTTTTGAGAAAAAAGCACGCACCGAGAATTTTGATTCTCTTGTGCTGACAAAAAATCGAAACGCTACCTTTAAGTAGCATTTCGGCAGCGTCCGTGCCGCTGCTGGTTGGGGCGATTGTGGGTTTTCTTGTCCGCTTTTTTTTGCTATTCCATTACTTTACTTCATCTCATCTTTACTTTGCCTAATCATTACTTAGCTTACCCTCAATACAAACCACCGTGCACCCTCCAAGCACGTTTCGGAACCCCAGCCCCGCACAAGCGTGAGCGAGGGCGTGTTTTTGCCAACGAGCGTAGCGAAGTGCGTTTTTTCTAAAAAAACGTTAACCGCAACGCTAGTGAGGACGTAGCGAATCAAGCGCAAGCGAGATTCAGTTTTGGGAAAGGGAATGGTGCTTGAATTACGGCACTTGCAGTGCCTAGCCCTGCAAAAGATTTGTGCTTAGATCAG
>CAYJOF010000082.1:0-6772 GCA_964371765.1 uncultured Rikenellaceae bacterium | reverse complement strand
CAAGATGATCGGCATCTGTCGAGGTCACAATAGCAATATCAGGATACAATTGCAGAAAGGATCTATCAAACTCGTCAGCCTCAACAAATAGCTTATCTCCGCTACCTAAAATAAGGTTAGAGTCATAGTTTTTTGAGATACCTCCCAAAAATGCACTACCCTGCCCATTGCTTGCTTCGTGAAAAAAGTAAGAAAGCATAGTAGATGTTGATGTCTTTCCATGAGTGCCCGACACGGCGTATAGTCTCTTATTTTGGCTCAAAACACCGAGCATTTTTGAGCGTTTGACTACCTCAAAGTTATTTTGATTGAAGTAAGTAAGCTCCTTGTGCGAGGCTGAAATAGCAGGAGTATAGACAACCAAGGTAGACTCTGGATCTCGAAATTTAGAAGGAATCATCTCTACACTATCCTCAAAATGAATATCAATACCTAGGCTCTCCAGTTTAGCGGTAAGAGGTGTTGCTACTTTATCATAACCTGCCACACTGTATCCCTCGTGGATGAAGTATCTAGCAATTGCACTCATTCCAATCCCTCCGATACCTACAAAATATATATTTGAAAACTTTTTGGTCTGCATACTCTACTGGTCTATACTATTATAAATTTTTTCATCTCTTCTAACATTGTGTCTGCGGCATCCTCACGAGCAAACTCTCTGACCTTAATTGCTAGATCCCCCAACTTAACATCGTCAAAAAGCAACTCTAAAGCTGTAGGAATAAGTGATTCAGCAGCATCACTGTCCTCTACCATCACAACTGCTCCCATCTCGACAAGCGAGATTGCGTTCTTTCGTTGATGATCCTCAGCTACATTGGGCGAGGGTACAATAATTGAGGGCATACCCACTAGAGCCACCTCCGAAAGTGTTGAAGCACCTGCTCTACCAACTGCCACATCGGCAAGTGAGTAGGCAAGATCCATTCTGTTGATAAAGGCTGAGATCCAAATATTTGGATGATCCTTACCATTAATCAATTCTGCAATTTTATCGTACGAGAACGAACCCGTCTGCCAGATAACGTTTATTTTCTTCTGAGCAATCAGCTCATCAAAATGGTTCAACATTGCCTCGTTGAAAACTCTAGCACCAAGCGAGCCACCTGTTATAAGGAGCGTAGGGCGTGCTTTATCAAAGCCAAAATAATTAAAGGCCTCTTGCGATTTAGCAGCTAGGTTTGTAAAGTTATTTCGAAGAGGATTACCCGAAAGAACTATTTTCTCTGGAGAGTAGAATCTCTCCATACCTTCGTACGCCACAAATACTCTTTGCACACTCCTAGCCAACACTCTATTTGCCATACCTGAGTAAGAGTTACCCTCCCAAATCATAGTTGGAATTGATCTAGTTTGTGCCGCTTTGATAATTGGAGTTGAGGCATATCCGCCAAAACCAACAACTATTTGAGGTTTGAATTTATTGATAATTCTGCGTGCCTTATACAAACTAACAGCTATTTTTAGAGGGAGCAATAAGTTTTTGGGGGTCAACTTTCGAACAAGACCTGAGATAGGCAGACCAATGATGTTATACCCCAGCTCGGCAACCTTAGTCATCTCCATCTTTCCTTTAGCACCAACAAAAAGAATTTCAGCATCTTCTTGATAAAACTCTTTTATCTTCTGAGCGAGTGCAATAGCTGGGTAGATATGCCCTGCAGTGCCTCCACCGCTCAATATTACTCGAATCTTTTTATCCGATTTTATTTCTGCTATATTCATAGTTCAAAGTTTATTTAGTACATTTTTACTCTTGCTCTACCTCCTGCTGCATCTGTGTTTGTTTCTGAGATTGACTCTCTCGAATTTGTTGTTCATAGCTAATCTTTGAGATAATTCCAAATACAACAAAGGCATAGAGTATCGACGATCCACCCTTACTGATAAGAGGGAGAGTGAGACCTGTTATTGGGAAAATTCCAATACAGACAAATATGTGAGTGAATGCACTCAAGGTGAATAGAGTTCCCAACGATATTGCCAACATCGAGGCAAAACTATCTTCACACCTCCGTGCAATCTTGATTGTAACCCAAAAGAAAGCTACATAGAGCATCACAACAAACATCCCTCCAAGCACCCCCCACTCCTCAACAATTATGGAGTAGATAAAATCTGCATAAGGCAAAGGAAGGTGTGCTCTTTGCAAGCTATTTCCTGCTCCAAGTCCAAACATCCAACCATTTGCAATAGCAATATCAGATTGAAGTCGTTGATTTGTGTCGTTTGACAGCTCATATCCATATTTTAGATTACCCTCACTATCGAATATCTCCTCATCGTTTCCAAAGTGCTGACTAATTCGGTTTTGCCACGTGCCTGAACGCTCAGAACCAACAATAGACAGAGCACTAACCATCAGAGCAACTAGCGTAACTGCAACAAGCACCATCTTCATCAACTCCTTGAATCGCACTCCTAAATTAAAGTAGATTGCAAGCGAAATCACTCCTACGATAAGGCTCGTTGAGAGATTCTCTGGCATAATCAAACCGACTCCTATAACCACAGGCAGTAGCATCGGTATGGTGTGTCTTCTCAAAGTAAGACTAACTCTTGCAAGGTTGTTATCTTTGTTGTAGTTAATTAGCTCTTTGAGAGGGATTAACACTATTCTATTTAATTTATCACGTCTTATCCAAGCCATCTTTGTGAGTAGCATAGCTAGAGCTATCTTAAAATAGTCTGATACCTGAATATCGAAACCAAACACCCTAAGCCATCGTCTTGCACCGTTGATAGGCGCAGCAAAGAACATAACATAGAGCATAACCAAGCAGGCAAATCCAAATATCCAAAATGCATACTTTTTATAGAATGAGATTGGTACGAATCTGGTTATAACCAACACTCCAAACCCTAGGCCAATGTGAACAATGTGAGAGAAGAGATAGTGTATGTGAGGTCGGTTGTTTGCTACTGCCTCCGAGATTGTAGAGGTGTAAATAGCAACACCAGAGACCATCAACAGAGCAATAATTATAGCCCACAGGGACTTATCGCCTATATATATCTTCTTTCCTAGGTTGCGACCAATTCTTACAACTCGCTCACCCGTTTGTTTTAATTCACCACTATTATCCATTACTCTGACTCTTTAATCTTAGAACACTATCTTTGAAAAGCTTACCTCTATGCTCATAATTGTCGAACAGATCGAAGCTAGCACAAGCAGGCGACAATAAAACTACATATCCCTGCTTTGCATAGCAAGATACCGCCTCCATAGCCTCCTTGAGCGATCCAGTAGAGACAATATTAGGTATCACTCCATCGAAGGCCGCTATCAACTTCGAATTATCTACCCCCATACACACTAGCGTCTCAACTCTTGTTGCTACCACGTCTTTAAGAGGGGAATAATCATTTCCTTTATCTGTTCCTCCTGCAATCCACACCACAGGGCGCGTCATACCCTCTAGGGCATACCATGCAGCATCTACGTTTGTTGCCTTACTGTCGTTTATGTATAGAATATTGTCGATCTCTGCAACTCGTTCAACACGATGTTCAACTCCAGTGAATTGCTCAATGGTAGTTTTTATGGTTTCTATATCTACACCTGCTACCAATGCCCCTAGCGAGGCTCCTAGTATATTGGATATGTTGTGTAGTCCGCTCAATTTGACTTTTGATCTACTAAGCTCAAATTGCTGACCATCAACACTCACACTCAAAGTGTCGTCTTTAAGATAAGCATTCACATCCGTCCTGTGTACCGAGTAAGGTAGATGGACAGAATCAATTTTACGATTTGTCAAATTGCGACCTATCTCCAGATCGTCTATACTATATATAAAGTGCTTGCTCTTTGTATGATTCCTACAAACCCTAAACTTACTATCGATATAGTTCTGCATATTGTAATCGTAGCGATCAAGATGGTCTGGTGTTATGTTTGTAAGCAGTGATATATCGCTACAAAACTCATACATACCATCAAGCTGAAAACTACTAACCTCAAGAACATACCAATCATAGTCCTCTAGTGCTACTTGTAAAGCATAGCTCTTTCCTATGTTCCCTGCAAGAGCAACTTTAAATCCTCCATTTCGAAGCATCTCATAGATAAGAGTGCTTACTGTTGTCTTACCGTTACTACCTGTGATGCAGATTGTCTTAGCAGATGAGTATCGTCCAGCAAACTCCAACTCTGAGATAATGGGAATCTCTCTCTGCATAATTGATTTTATGAGAGGAATGTGATCGGGTATGCCCGGGCTTTTGATAACTAGGTCTGACGCCAAGATTCTATCCAATGAGTGCCCTTGTTGCTCATACTCTATCTCATATTGAACAAGTAGTTTGATATACTCTTGGGCTATTTTGCCATTATCGGATAAGAATACTTTGTGTCCCACTTTTTGAGCAAGAATAGCACTTCCGCATCCACTCTCAGCACCTCCTAGAACAACTATTTTCAACTGTTTATCTGTCATACTATCTAATTTTTAGAGTTGCTATTGTGATGGCTGCCAATGTAAGCTGAACAATCCAAAAACGCAAAACAATCTTATTCTCTGGAATATTTTTCTTTTGGTAGTGGTGATGAAGCGGAGACATCAACAAAATCCTACGACCTTCACCATATTTCTTTTTAGTGTATTTGAAGTAAGATACCTGCATAATAACTGACAGGTTCTCAACAACAAAAACTCCACACAGTAGTGGTAAAAGCAGTTCTTTTCGCACTAGAAGTGCAAAAACAGCGATTACACCTCCAATCATCAGAGATCCCGTATCGCCCATAAACACCTGAGCAGGATAACCATTATACCACAAGAAACCTACTAAGCTTCCTAGAAATGCCATACCAAAGACCACCATCTCTCCTGCATTTGGGATATACATTATATCAAAATATGAAGAGTAGATTATATTTCCAGAAAGATAGGCAAACACAACTAGTGTTGCCACCATTACGGCGGAGACACCTGCCGCAAGCCCATCAATTCCATCTGTCAAGTTGGCTCCATTACTTACTGCCGTTACGATGAAAATAGCCACCGCAACATACAAAACCCAACCTAGTGTATCTTTAACACTGCCCTCTTCAAGGAAAAAGAAGAATGATCGGTAGTCAAATTCGTGATCTTTAAGAAATGGAATTGTAGATACGGGAGCGATAACCTCTTCGTTACTAAGATTTGTCTCAACACCTGTACGAATATCTCGCTTATAGTCTGCATTTGTAACTACGGTAGCGTTAAACCACATTGCAGAGCCCACCAAAAGCCCCACCAAGACCTGTCCAACAACCTTAAATCTACCACTTAGCCCCTCTTTATTCTTTTTAAACACTTTAATATAGTCATCTATAAAGCCTATTGTACCTAGAGTTATGGTTGTTAGTAGAAGAATCACAACATAGATATTTGAAAGATCCGCAAACAGAAGTGTAGGTACGATCATCGAGGCTATTATTATGATACCTCCCATAGTAGGAGTTCCTTTTTTTGCCATCTGCCCCTCGAGGCCTAGATTACGAATCTGCTCCCCTATCTGCTTCCTACGCAGGAAGTTAATTATATAAGAGCCGATTATCATAGCAATAATCAGCGAAAACACAATAGCCATCACAGCTCTAAAGGTAATAAAATCGAACATTCCCAATCCTGGGATATCTGAATCTTTGAAAAATTGATTAATCAGATAGTATAGCATCTCTATTTTAAAATTTATATGTTATTTAATATCTCTTCTTTATCATCAAAATGGACTTTTACGCCCATACTCTCTTGGTAGGTTTCGTGCCCTTTGCCTGCAACCAGAAGAACCGATCTTGGGTTCTGCTGAGCAAAAATCATAGCCATTTTTATAGCCTCACTACGTGATGAGATCACCGAATAGCTACTTCGAGGCTCATCTACAACACCCACAAGCATATCTGATAATATAGCATCTGGATTCTCAGTTCGGGGATTATCCGAAGTGAAAATAGTAAAATCGCTCTTCTGAACAGCTATAGACGCCATTATAGGGCGTTTGGACTTATCTCTATCACCTCCACAACCAACTACCGTGATGATTTTTTTATCCACTCCACAAACACCTCTAATCGTGTCAAGTACATTGACTAGAGCGTCGGGCGTGTGAGCATAGTCCACAACAGCTACCGACCCTTCTCCAAAAGAGATTGTTTCAAACCTACCCCTTACGGGAGCTAGGGTAGATAACACAGTAAGTGTATCACAGCTCTCTGCACCCAATTCGAGGGCTACGGCATATACCGATAGTAAGTTATAGGCATTAAACTCTCCAATTAACTTAACCCATATCTCTTGATTATCAATCTCTAGCAACATACCCTCCAGCAGTTGTTCCTGCACCCTACATCGATAGTCGGTAGGACGCCTTAGGGAGTATGATTTAGTTATTGCCTTAGAATTTTGCACCATAACACTACCATTTCTGTCGTCGGCATTATAAATCGCCACACAGTTTTTTGGTAAATTATCAAAAAGCGTTTTTTTGGTTTTTAGGTAGTGATCAAATGTCTTATGGTAATCAAGATGATCGTGTGTAATGTTTGTAAAGAGTACAACATCAAACTCCAATCCGTAAGTACGATGTTGCGCAATTGCGTGAGAGCTAACCTCCATAAAACAGTATTCACACCCCATATCTACCATCTGGGCAAACATCCTATTAAGCGACACTGCATCTGGGGTTGTATGAGTTGAGCCAAACTCTTGACTACCTATTACATATTTTATGGTTGAGACCATACCACACTTATAGCCCATCTGAGTAAATAGCGAGTGTA
>CAYJOF010000081.1:3353-6788 GCA_964371765.1 uncultured Rikenellaceae bacterium | reverse complement strand
ATAGAGACTATATTTTTAACTATCCTAAACTTAAATTTAAAGCTACTCCAGTGGAAGGATACTGTATTTTTCTTGTTCAGAAAATGGACAACAGAGTACACTGCACCAACTGCCATCGATATGGCAGTTGCAATTGCCACTCCCTCTATACCCATATCGAACACAAATAGGAAAATAGGATCAAGAACCATATTCAGCACTACTCCTACCACAATAGCAATCATCGCTTTTTTGGGGAATCCAGCAGCACGCATAATATTCGAAAAACCAAAGCAGTAATTGGTAAATATACTTGCAGGAATCACTATTTTGAGATAAGCGTGAGCATAAGGTAGCGTCTGTGGAGTTGCACCAAATAGCTGCAACATTTCATCCAGAAACACCATCGAAATAGCAATAAAAATAAGTGAGAAAAAGCCCATCACGATTGGATAGTGACATAGGATATTGCGAGCCCATTGGGTATCTTTTTTTCCGAGAACTATTGAAACTCTTGCTGCCGAACCAAAGCCTACGAGAGTACCTATTGCGGAGATCATCGACGATATTGGTAGAGTAAGAGACAGTCCAGAGATTGCCATTGCTCCAAGTCCTTGCCCTACATAAATTCGATCGACAATATTGTATAGTGCAAGTACAATCATACTCACAACTGAAGGTATAGAGTATTTAAGCAGTAGTTTTGGAATATCTCCATACTGCAATTCAAAAGAGCTCTTATCGAGCGTAAGTTTATCCATTATTCAACGATATATTGAGCCGCAAAGGTAGTTTTTTTTGACCCACTTCACCAAAAAAATAAGGGGGATTCATCAAGAAAATGAATACCCCTTATAAGAAAAGTTGTGGTTGACTAGTTTTTAGAATCCTCAATAGATAGTTTTCTAAAAGATTTCATCATCTTCTCAAGCTCTAGAGAAGCTTTTCTAGCTCTTGTACCAGCCGCTTTGTTATTTTTCTCTGCTTGCGCATTTGAGTTTTGAACGAAAACCTCAATAGTCTCGTTGATTTGTGCTAAAAGTTCTTTCATTGTATAAGAAATTAAGTATTAATAAATTCGTTTTTCCAGAAACATCACTGCTATAATTTGAGCAGTGCTCTATTTGCTACAAACTTAAAACAAAGGCTACCATTCGCCACCAGCTCCGCCTCCGCCAAAATCTCCTCCACCAAAGCCGCTGAAGCCACCTCCGCCAAAGCCACCTCCTGAACCTCCTCCCCCTCCAAATCCTCCTCCTCCGAAGAAGATAAATGGGGGAATAAATCCGCCTCCAATTGAGTCGCCTCGTCTGTCCATTGTAACGCCTCTAGGTGAGCGTTTTATGAAAGACAGGACAAATATAATGAAAAATATTATATAAAGACCAATTTTTGAGGAACTATTTTTCGAATTATTTTCAGCATATTGCTCTGCACTGTATTCATTTGCAACAATTTTGCTAACAACATCAACCCCAGAGAGTATCCCAGCAAAGAAATTCCCAGCCTGAAGTTGAGGAATAATTTCATTGTTTACTATCTGATGCGCAATCACATCTGGCAACACTCCTTCTAGTCCATAACCGATTGAAAGATATACGGCACCCTTAGAATTATTCTTTGGAGCCTTAACCAGAAGTACTATTCCATTATCTTTGTCAGCCTGACCAATACCCCATTGATGACCTAGTTCAGTTGCAAACTCGGCTGAGCTTAATCCTCCTAAATCATCCACCGTAACAACAGCAATTTGAGTCGAAGATTTTCTATCGAGCTGAACCACAAGCTGCTCAAGTTGGGCTTCTTGTTGAGGACTTAGCATATCTGCAAGATCGTTGACTAGTCTTGCAGGTTTTGGCTGTGGGGGAATTTGCGCCCACACAAAGCTGCTAGCTAGAAGAGTTGCAGCAATTAATACTATTAATCTTTTCATTCAAATGATATTTCGTCCGACAATTCGTTCTGGTCGTCTTGTTGATAGTGAAAATGCTCGGAGAAGTATTCGCCGCACATTGCCACAACCGATGCAATTCCTCCAGAGTAATCTTGACTCTGGAAATGAGTTCGCATAACATCGTAACACTGCTGCCAAAACTGCTCCTTCACAACGGCATTTATACCTTTATCACCTAAGATTGCACACTTACGAGATTCAATTGCAACATAGATCAATACTCCGTTTCTATCTTTGGTTTTGTGCATCTTTAGTTTAGCAAACAGTTCAGTTGCCCTATCAAGAGCGTTCTCCTTGCACAGAGATTCTATATGAACCTTAATCTCTGCACTTGTGTTGCTTTCTGCAAGTTTAATAGCCTCAACAATCTGATTTTTCTGCTCTTTTGAGAAGAGTTTTTCTGCTTTCATATACTAGAACTTAACCTCAACTGGCTTCTCTGCACCACTAGCAGCTTCAAAATACTCCACCTCCTCAAAATCGAACATACCTGCTAAGATATTCTTTGGGAACGATTTGATAAAGGTATTGTAAGTTCTTGCCGACTCATTAAAGCGACCTCTTTCGGTAGAGATACGATTTTCTGTGCCTTCAAGCTGAGCTTGCAGCGACAAGAAGTTTTGATTTGCCTTTAGATCAGGATAATTCTCTGAGATTGCCATAAGACGAGATAGTGCAGAGGAAAGTTCCCCCTGTGCTGCAGCAAAACGCTCCATTGCTGCCTTGTTATCAAGGTCATCAACGCTTATGGTAGTTTGAGTTGCTTTTGCTCTAGCCTCAGTAACTCCCATTAAAGTTTCGCTCTCGTGAGAGGCATATCCCTTAACAGTAGCCACAAGATTAGGGATTAGATCATTACGACGTTGATATTGATTCTCCACTTGCGACCATTGCAACTCTGTGCCCTCTTGCAGGGCAATCATTTGATTGTAATTAGATGTAAAAAACGAGTAGCACGAGATAACTAGCAACACTACTACCGCTAAAACAATAAGAATTGATTTTTTCATTATATTTCTATTAATTTGTGACAAAGATAATTATTTATTTCAAAATAAACTAACGATGGTTCTTGTAGAATATTGCAAGGTTAAATATTTGATCGTGTGAGAACAAAAAATCATATCGTCACACTATGTTATAAAGAAAAAAACATTATCTTTGTCGTTCCATACCCCCAAAGTTGGGACATAGGTGTGGGCAAACTTAAGATATGAATAGTATGAAATTAAATATATTCAACACATTGACTCGCACCAAAGAGCAGTTTGAACCAAACAAGCCGCCATTTGTGGGTATGTACGTTTGTGGCCCAACAGTATACGGCGATCCACACTTGGGTCACGCCCGACCATCAATCACCTTTGATACACTATTCCGTCTTTTAAAAGCGTTAGACTATAAAGTGCGCTACGTGAGGAATATCACCGACGTAGGACACCTAGAGAGCGATGCTGACGAAGGAGAGGATAAAATCTCTAAGAAGGCAAAACTTGAACAGC
>CAYJOF010000081.1:0-3343 GCA_964371765.1 uncultured Rikenellaceae bacterium | reverse complement strand
CCTATGGAAGTTGCTCAATTCTACACAAATCGCTATCGTGATGCAATGAAAGAGTTGAACGTTCTTCCTCCGTCGATTGAACCTCAGGCTAGCGGACACATCATCGAGCAGATTGATGTAGTAAAGACAATAATGGACAAAGGCTTTGCCTACGAGAACAACGGATCGATATATTTCGATGTTGAGAAGTACGACAAGCTTTATAAATATGGCAAACTATCTGGCAGGGTTCTCGACGAACAACTATCGGCTACGCGCACACTGGACGGGCAGCAAGACAAGCGCAACAGTTTTGATTTTGCTCTTTGGAAGAAAGCGTCACCAGATCACATTATGCGTTGGCCATCGCCATGGAGCGTTGGTTTCCCAGGATGGCATCTTGAGTGTACTGCTATGGGAGCTAAGTATCTTGGTGATAGTTTTGATATTCATGGTGGCGGAATGGATTTGATGTTCCCTCATCACGAATGTGAAATTGCACAAAATAGAGTTGCATTTGACAAGGATAGCGTAACGTACTGGGTGCACAACAATATGATTACCATCAACGGGCAGAAAATGGGCAAGTCGCTAGGCAATTTCATTACCCTAGAGGAGCTATTCTCTGGCAGTCATCAGCTACTTGAGCAGGCTTATAGCCCTATGACTATCCGTTTCTTTATACTTCAGGCGCACTATCGCAGTACGCTAGATTTTTCAAACGAGGCTCTGCAAGCTGCGCAAAAAGGTTACGAAAAAATGCTGAAAGCTTTGGATGTTCTAAAGAAAATCACTCCATCTGGTAGCTCTTCGTACGATGTTAACAGCCTAAAGAGAGATGCTATGATGGCTCTGTGCGATGATATGAACACACCGATTGCCATATCAGTCCTATTCAACTGGGTAAAGAACATTAACACAATATACGACGGTAAGGCAACAATAACTGCTGATGATCTTGCTACACTCACTAGGGATATGAATTTTATCATTAGTGAACTTTTGGGTCTTAGCACCAACCAACAGAGCGACAACATGGCACTCGTTGGAGGTCTGATCGATACACTGCTAGAGATGCGCTGGGAGGCTAAAACTAATAAACAGTGGGCAGTATCGGATATGCTGCGAGACAAGCTCACCTCTCTGGGAGTAAAGGTTAAGGATCGCAAAGATGGATTCGATTGGGAATTGTAAATATCAAACTTAATAAACATAACACAAAATGAGAAAATTATTTCTGGTTGTCTTAGCGCTTGTGAGCGTATTGACAACATCTTTTGCTCAAATCGAGAGCCCAGTTACGTGGGACACAAGCGTAAAGGAGCTTGGCAATGGAGAGTATGAGCTAACACTAGAGTCTATCCTTGAGGAGGGCTACTATATTTATGGTATGGGAGTTTATGAAGGAGGTCCTACTGGAACTACCTTTACTTTCACTAAAAGCGATGCTATTGAGCTAATTGGTGATCCCTAACAAACAACCAATTGTTGCATTTGACGATATCTTCGGAATGGATATTGGCAAGTTTAAGGAGAACACAAAATTTGTTCAAAAGTTCAAAATCGATTCAGGTAAACCTGCAACTATTACAGTTATGGTTGAGTGGATGAGCTGTAATAACAACACTTGTACCCCTCCAACAGATGAAGAGTACACATTCTCGTTCAACGGTGGCGCAGCGATTGCCGAAGAAGCATCTAGTCCAGCTGCTAGCGATGAGGTGGCAGTAGGAGAGATTGTAAGTGGTAGAGAGAACTCTACATCACTACTTGCAGTGATCATTGAGGCGATCCTTTGGGGTTTTGCTGCACTACTTACACCTTGTGTATTCCCTATGGTTCCTATGACTGTTTCGTTCTTTATGAAAGGAAGCAAGAACAAGGCAAAGGGTCGAGCAATGGCGGCATTCTATGGACTTAATATCATTGGTCTGTACACCATTCCTATCGCAATCATTATCCTTATAACATACTTTGTAGGAGGTGATGCTGTTACAGCCGATATTTTCAACTGGTTATCGACTCACTGGCTACCAAACATTATCTTCTTCTTAGTGTTTATGATCTTTGCTGCATCTTTCTTGGGTGCATTCGAGATTGTTCTTCCAAGCTGGATTGTAAACAAATCTGACGAGAAAGCAGATCAAGGTGGATTCTTGGGCGTGTTCTTTATGGCACTAACGCTCGTACTGGTATCATTCTCATGTACAGGTCCTATTGTAGGTTCAATCCTTGTACAGTCTACTCAGGGTGAGATTTGGCAACCAATCATTGCAATGTTTGTATTCTCGGCAGCTTTTGCTCTTCCATTTACAATCTTTGCATTCTTCCCATCGCTATTGAAAAACCTACCAAAATCGGGCGGATGGCTTAACTCAGTTAAAGTTGTTCTTGGTTTTATCGAGTTGGCACTTGGTCTTAAGTTCCTTTCGGTTGCAGACCAAACTTACCACTGGGGACTATTAGATAGAGAGGTATATCTTGCACTATGGATCGTAATCTTCACACTTCTAGGTTTCTATCTATTAGGCAAACTGAAATTCTCACACGACTCAGACACACCATATATTAAGGTTAAGAGTCTAGTGTTTGCTATTATCACATTCTCATTTGTGGTGTATCTAATCCCTGGTATGTGGGGAGCTCCTCTAAGAGCACTATCGGGCTACTTGCCTCCAATCCACACAATGGATTTCAATCTAACGAAGGGTGTAGCTGTATCAGCGGCTAACGTTGATGCCTCAATACCAAAACCTAAGCATAGCGACTTCCTTCACCTTCCAGAGGGACTAAACTTTGGATTCTTCGACTACGAGGAGGGTATGGCATACGCTAAGAAAGTGGGTAAACCAGTATTCCTAGATTTCACAGGTCACGGTTGCGTAAACTGTCGTGAGATGGAGGCTAACGTAATCTCAGATCCACGAGTTCTGAAGATCCTAAACGACGAGTACGTTATCATCTCTCTATATGTTGACGACAAGAAGGAGCTTCCACAAAGTGAGTGGGTAGTTTCAGCTCAAGGTAAAACACTAAAGAGCATTGGTAGAGTAAACGCAGCATTCCAAGTTGAGAAATTTGGCGTGAATGCACAACCATACTATGTTCTATTAGACAACAACGAGCAGAAGATGAACACACCATTTGCTTATGAGAAAGATATTGAGAAATATATCGCATTCCTACTAGACGGAGTAGAGAAGTTTAAAGCTAGCAAATAAAAATAGAATATATCAAAAAAAGGAGCTCAAAAGAGCTCCTTTTTTTGTCTCTACAAGAATCACTATCTATCATTGTATATTAACAAAGAAGGAAAGGAAAGGAAAGGAAAGGAAAGGAAAGGAATAATAAAGAAAAAAAGGCG
>CAYJOF010000080.1:5748-6788 GCA_964371765.1 uncultured Rikenellaceae bacterium | reverse complement strand
ATTGACTCAATAGAGTAGTTTATATTTGTTGAAACTAGAACAACATCTATGTCGCTCGATGAGCTAACTCTAATTACAGGAATCTGCTCATCTGCAAGTTGTACAACCTTCAAATTCTCAGTATCAAGTGAGGCTAGGTAGCTCTTCTTTAGATCTCTTGATTTGTTAACATCCTGAACAGTATATTGTACAGACTCGTCCCAGTTCCATATATGTACATTAGGGCGATTCTCATCTAGTACTGTTGGATCTTTTTGTAGGTGTGCAGGAGATGTTCCAAATAGAAGTGTCCCTCCGTCTTTGGTAAACGAAAGAGTGGCATATCCATTTACAATCCATCCACTTGGAACGCCAGTAGTGTTTTTCGATACTACCTCTTTAGCCATCGCTCCATCCTTAGACAGGTATAGCGAGTAGTTATTTAGCGTTTTGTCATCTTTGTCTATTGCAACGAATGCAACCATCTCTCCATCGTTATCAACTGTGATATTCTTGATAGTCAGATTGCTTGAAAAAATATCAGTCGATGTTGTTGTATTTAGATCAACAACAGACAGAACATTTGGCTGGTCATCTCCTTTGCTAGATTGGATAAGCAAAACATTTGACTCCTTGTTGAATACAAAAGAACTTACGCCATCATAAGAGCTGCTCTTTTGTCCATCAATCGAGCGAAGGATCATTGGCTCATCTTTTTGAGTCTTGTAGGCTATCCACTCTCCATCCTCAGAGAGTTTGTATGAGCTAACACCCTTGATTGTCTCTTGTTTTTTGCTTGCTATATTATATATAACTAGGTTATCAGATGGAACTTTCTGGTCTTTCAACTTTAAAGCCTCTATCTCAGCAAGTGGTAATTTCTGCGAAAAGATAAGATAGTTTGACTCGCCTGCAAATTGAGGATTGTGAGCAGGGGTGAACTCCGCAAGCTCTTTGGCGTCGGTGTCAAAGAGTTCAACCTTTGTATCACCTCTCCAAGGTGTAATTACCACAGCAACATTCTTGCTGTCTTGCGAAAATGACTTAGATGTGATTCTATT
>CAYJOF010000080.1:0-5737 GCA_964371765.1 uncultured Rikenellaceae bacterium | reverse complement strand
CCAAACAGACAGCAGAATAATCCTAAAAGGATTAATAAACTTTTTTTCATTATTGTATGCGTTTTAATTAATATTATCTAACCGATGAACCAACCTCAATACTCTCTATTGGAGAGACAACCCTCATCTGCCCATTTGCGGCGTTTGCCATAAGGATCATACCTTTAGACTCAATTCCACGAAGGGTGCGAGGTGCAAGATTAGCAAGAACAACAATCTCTTTACCTACCATCTCCTCTGGAGTGTAGTGTTCTGCTATGCCCGACACAATCGTGCGAGTATCTACTCCTGTATCAATTGTTAGTTTCAGTAGCTTGTCGGTCTTTGGCACTTTTACCGCCTCTAGTACCTTAGCTACCCTAATATCCATTTTCGAGAAATCCTCGAATGTAATCATCTCTTTAAGTGGCTCAATTGTAGCCGAATTTGCTTGATTATCCATTTTGGTTTGTTCTAATTTTTTTAGTTGGTTCTCAATAACTTCATCCTCAATCTTCTCGAATAGAAGTTCAGCAGGGTTAATCTTATGACCACAAGCAACTATCTCACTGCTGCCAAACTGCTCCCATACGATAGATTCTAAATTTAGTAGATTAGTGATTTTCTTAGCTGTAAATGGCATAAATGGCTCAATTGCAATAGCAATATTTGCTGTAATTTGCATTGCAACATTCATTATCGTCTCAACCCTTTTAGGATCAGTTTTCACCAATTTCCAAGGTTCAGTGTCGGCTAGGTACTTGTTTCCAATCCTTGCAATATTCATAGCCTCTTTTAGTGCCTCACGGAATTTGTAGTTTGTTATGTTGTTCTCAAGAGACTCTTTCGAGGTGATAATCTCAGCAAGAGACTCTTTGTCGAAATCGGTCAATTCACCACACTGAGGTACTACACCATCATAATACTTATTAGTAAGTACAACTGCGCGATTCACAAAATTTCCCAGTATAGCAACAAGCTCATTGTTATTACGAGCTTGGAAATCCTTCCATGTAAAGTCGTTATCCTTGCTCTCAGGAGCATTGGCACATAGGACATATCGAAGAACATCCTCTTTGCCCGGGAACTCTTGAAGGTATTCGTGAAGCCAAACCGCCCAGTTTCTTGAAGTAGAGATCTTGTCATTCTCTAGGTTTAGGAACTCATTAGCAGGAACATTCTCAGGTAGGATATACTCTCCGTGTGCTTTAAGCATAGCGGGGAATACAATGCAGTGGAACACTATATTATCCTTGCCAATGAAGTGAACCAATTTAGTATCTTCGCTCTTCCAATACTTTTCCCAATCTGGTGTAAGCTCTTTTGTGGCTGAAATATAACCTATTGGTGCATCGAACCAAACATACAAAACCTTACCCTCTGCACCCTCAACAGGTACAGGTATACCCCAGTTTAGATCGCGGCTCACTGCTCTAGGCTGAAGCCCCATATCTATCCAACTCTTACACTGTCCATACACGTTTGGTTTCCACTCCTTGTGTCCCTCTAGAATCCACTCCTTAAGGAACTGCTCATACTCATTTAGAGGAAGATACCAGTGAGAGGTGTTCTTAAGTTCTGGCTTAGCACCTGAGATCATAGATTTAGGGTTGATCAGATCGGTGGCGTTTAGTGTTGAACCACACTTTTCGCACTGATCTCCGTAGGCACCCTCGCTCTTGCAGTTAGGGCAAGTACCCATTATGTATCTATCTGCTAGGAATTGTTTAGCCTCTGGATCGTAGTACTGCTCGCTTGTCTGCTCTATGAACTTTCCCTCATCGTATAGTTTACGGAAGAAATCCGACGCAGTTTGGTGGTGCATCGGCGAGCTTGTGCGTGAATATATATCAAACTTGATACCTAGTCCCTCAAAAGCACCTTTAATGATGTTGTGATACTTATCTACAATGTCTTGAGGTGTTACTCCCTCTTTACGAGCTTTAATTGTGATTGGCACGCCGTGCTCATCGCTACCACATATCGAGAGTACATCCTCACCCTTTAGGCGGAGGTATCTAACGTAAATATCTGATGGGATATAAACCCCTGCCAAGTGTCCTATGTGTACAGGACCATTTGCGTAGGGTAGTGCTGAAGTTACTAAGTGTCTTTTAAACTTACTCATACTGTTTAGTTTATTATTATTGAATAGTTTGGACGGTAGTTGACCAGCAACCACTCCTGATTCACAAACTTTGTATAATTATTCTCTCTATAAAATAGATATGGAACTTGAATGACCTGTTTTAGTACGTCGTTCATATTCTCCATAAAATCTCTGCCATTTTGAGCAATTTCAGGCAAGAAGAGCATTCCAATCTCATAACCTCTATAAGCAAATGGGGTTGGAGCATAGCCAAACATATCGAAATATGCTGTCTCAAAATCTAGCGAAGCCTCGTTTGTTCTATCTTGAAAAGATGAGGTTATATAACGAGTGTTTACCTTAAAAAAGTCGCTACGTTTCTCTTTTGGAATGTTTGAAAGGTGTGATGACCCAAATACAGATAGCTTATGATTATAAGCAGTCGCTTTTAGAGCAGTCATCTTTGACATCAACAATTCAATGTTAAGATTATCCTTTGCCGATACGATAAACACATTCTCAACACCTCTCTCTAGGATAGTCGCCATTGAATCTGGTGTCATAAATTTGTCGTATAGCAGTGTTGTGTCTGGTTGAGCACCAATTTTGGCTAGTTGGGAAAGAAACTCTTGGTCGTCGTTGTCAGATTTGTAGTAGATAATACGCTTATCATCAAAAAAGCCGTCGGCTTTGTCATATTTTAAAGATTGCTCTGGGCTAATCTCGATAAGAGTGCCGTTGTCTATATCCATGCTCAACAGAGGTGATACGATAGGTATGTTTGCTGTAAGAGCAAATGGCGCAACTAGCTGCATCTGAGACTCAAACACAGGGCCGATGATTATATCACTGTTGTTGAGCTTGCCCTCGTTGACAAGTGAATATACCATATCATTACCTCTACCCACGCCAAATAGTTCAACCTTTGTAGATATTCCGCATCTTTTTAGGGAATCTACTGCAAGAAGTAATCCTCTATAAATATCTTTAAAGCCCTCCTCCCTTGGGTCGCTCTCTCCTAATATAGGCATAAGAAGTGATATGTTGATTGCTCTGTCTAGCGACTCAGTGTCGAATACCTCAAATTCTCGATTCTCAAATGTGGGTTCAATCGGGATTTGAGTTGCAACTGTCACCTCACTACTACTTACCCCAAATCTAGGAATTCGGATAGTAGATCGCTCCTTTAGTCCCATCTCACGCACATCTTCGTTGTATTTTAATATATCCTCAATAGATACATTATACATTTTGCTCAAACCATACAAAGTCTCCTTTGGCATTACGGTGTGATAATCGAATTTTTTTGTGCTTGGATCAAGTTTCTGAAGCTGTGGGGTTGTAGGTTGAGCAATGCTAGATAGTTGCGGATTTTGGGCTTGGATAGGTGCAGCAGCTCTAGTAATTGTTGGCGCTGATACAACCTTAGGCTCTATGTGCTCTTGGTTAAACTCTGCCATAAAATCCTTCACCTCACGATTGATAAGTCTTGAGGTTGATGTGCCAATTGAGACCCTAGGAATTGCAAGAGTCTGGCCTAGGTTAACAGTTGCACTTGCTTTAACCTCTGGGTTAGCCTCCATAAAATCCTTCAAAGGCATTTGATACTTCTTTAGTATCGATGAGATCGACTCCCCCTTACGCACAATGTGTTGTAAGTTTGGGTTGAGTTGATCGTGGATTTTGATAGGATCTGAAAAACCATAAGCCATTGGACTATACAATCCAATGGCACTAAGTAGTAGTATTACTAATAGTATCTGTCTCATTATTTGCCTTTTAATCGTAATTCGGTAAGTATTTTCTTTGTGTAGGCAGGGAAATCACCATTGATTATCCAGCTATAATAGCTAGGATCTTTTGCAAATACCTCTGCTACCTTTTGTCCTCGATACTTTCCGAAGTTGAATATCATTTCTCCCTTATCATCATAAGCGATTCTGCCTGCATAGTCCGCAAAGTTGTTTGTTTTGGTAAACTCTGCAAGAAAATCCATATCATTCTCAATATCATCATACCTATCTAACTGCCCTTTGAGGATCTCGTAGGTTGCAAGTGTGTCGGCCTCAGCAGAGTGGGCATTTTCAAGAGTTGCATTACAGTAGAACTTGTAGGCAGCCTCAAGTGTGCGTTGCTCCTTTTTGTGAAAGATGGTCTGCACGTCTATCATTCTGCGTTTTTTTAGATCTACATCAACATCAGCTCGTAGAAACTCTTCAACTAGCATCGGAACGTCGAACCTGTTTGAGTTATAGCCAGCCAAGTCACAGCCCTCGATGAATTTTGCCAAAGATTTTGCAACAGACTTAAACGTAGGCTCATCTTTAATATCTTCGTCTGTGATTCCGTGCACATCAGAAGCCTCCTTTGGAATTGGTATTGTTGGGTTTATTCGTCTGGTTTTTACCTCTTTCGATCCGTCGGGTAGTACCTTTACAATAGAAATTTCAACAATTCTATCCTTGGTTATATCAAGACCTGTAGTCTCAACATCGAAAAATATGATAGGGTTTGTTAGTTTTAGCTCCATAGTATTACGGCATTATTGGCATAATAAGCGAAATCAATTCGTTCTCGTTTTGTTGATCATAAACAGGTAGAATCAAACCTGCCTTTGTAGGGCTTTCTAGCTCAAAAACAACCTCTTGTGTCGATATTGTTGATAGAATATCTATAAGCAAAGGAGCCTTAAAACCGATAGACATCTCTTTGCCCTCATACGAACAATTGATTGTATCGTTTGCCTGAAGTTGGAAATCTGGATTTTCTGCTTTTAGGAACATTTGATTTGCTGTAATATTGAGCATAATCATATTTGTAACCTTATTTGCACAAACTGCCACACGACGAATACTGTTTAGTAGAGTTACCCTGTCACAAATCAGTTTGTTTGAGTTGTTTGTAGGGATAACCATATCGTAGTTAGGGAATTTACCCTCAATTAGACGACAGATAATTGTTGTGTCATTGAAAGTGAAATATATGTTCTTGCTGTCAAGTTCAATCTGCACATCTCCGCTCTCCTTAGCCGCAAAGGTCTTAACTACAACGGCTGCACGCTTAGGCACAACAATCATCATAGGATTCTCCAAACCAACACTCTTTGGGTATGTAACCTTTACTAATTTGTGTGCATCTGTTGCAACATATACTAATTTCTCTGCACGAATATCCATACAAACTCCGTTTAGGATAGGGCGAATGTTTTTGTCTGCTGCAGCAAACAACGTATTGTTCAATCCGTCGTGCAACTCTTCGGCAACAAGTGAAAATTTAATAGTCTCTTCTTCTAGCTTTTCGGATACGTTCGGATAACCCTCAGCAGGTAGTCCCGGGATTGAGCTAGTACCGCTCTCCCACGTAATTGTCATCTCGCTGTTGATAGAGTTTACCTCAATTATGATTGGTTGGTCAGGAAGTTCCTTTAGAAAATCTATAATCAGACGACTTTGCATACAAATTGCGCCAGTTTGCTCAATCACGCTAACTGTCATCTCAGTGATCTGCGTTGTCTCTAAATCTGAGGCAGTAACAACCAAGCCCTTTTCAGTTAGTTCGAACAAGAAGTGGTCTAGCATCGGCATAGTGTGATTTGGTGTAATTACCTTTCCGACATACTGCAAAGTTGTCAATAGCTCTAGGCTAGATACTGTAAATTTCATAATTATA
>CAYJOF010000079.1:0-6843 GCA_964371765.1 uncultured Rikenellaceae bacterium | reverse complement strand
TCTTCAATACCTTAGACGAACCTACTCTTATGAACTCTCCACTCTGTAGCACTCTCAGTAGTCGAGCCTGTGAACTTTGAGGTAGTTCTCCTATTTCATCCAAAAAAATCGTACCTCCGTCTGCCATCTCAAAGTAGCCTTTTCTGGTTTCAGCGGCACCAGTGAATGCTCCTTTTTCGTGTCCAAATAGTTCAGAATCAATAGTCCCCTCAGGGATTGCACCGCAATTGACAGCTATGTAGTTGTTGTGTTTTCGAGACGAATTTGAGTGGATTATTTGAGGGAAAAACTCCTTGCCGACGCCACTCTCACCACTTACAACCACAGAGAAATCGGTAGATGCAACTCTCAGTGCAATTTCTATTGCATTGTTAAGCTGTGCATTATTGCCAATTATTCCAAATCGTTGTTTGGTAGAAAGAATATCCATCAAGTTTAAAATTTTTTACAAAATTAGTCAATTTTACGCACTTTGCAAATAAGTACTCTTTTAGTACTGTCACTAACGCTAAATTGTGCAGCAGTTCGAAGACCAACCACCCACACAATTCTTTGAGAATCATCTACTAAAATTGGCGTAGATTGCTTTTGAAACAATGAGAGCTTCTTGTCGATCATCAGATCACTTACCAGTTTACTGCCCTTCATGCCAAATGGTTGAAAAGAATCTGTATTGATCCAAGGTCTTATAGTCAACTGTTCGGATAGTTTGTCGTAGTCAAAGATTGCTTGATCAGGAGGCACTCTAAGCTCCCGTGAACCATCATATTGCTCTGTACGCATCTCAATATGCCACGAGCCCCACTCAACCTGAGAATCAGCTTTTTTGAATTGCTGTTGAGGCAGCACTATTGGCTTTCCAATCTCTAACTTGCCTCTGTTGATGGATGCTGTGTAAGAGCTGTTTGATATGTACTGTTTGCCCGATCCTCCATCTTTGTATGATGATAAAATGGAGTTACTTACCTCTCGGGAGAACCCCCATCGTGTCAATGTTTCATATAATATATATTGACTCATAGGATAGTGGGAAATCTCTTCGATGTTCAGAATGGATACCTCCCCCTCTGAAATTAAGTGTTTTTGAGCAATAGAGTCAATCGTAAGATCGATAAAATCTACCATCTCAGAGATGTTTTTCATATTGCGTTGCATAGTTCTGAGGTAGTTATCATTACGTCGAATCATTACAGGTATTATATTGTGCCTTATGTCGTTACGTAGGTACTTATCAGAAAAGTTTGAACGGTCATCTCTGTACGGAACTTGCCTAGTGTGAGCATAGTGTTCTATTTGTTCTCTTGTGCAATCTCCAAGAGGGCGAATTATGTTTTGATTGATGCGAGAGATTCCCGTAAGGCCTCTAGCTCCGCAACCTCTAGTGGAGTTGATAAAGAAGGTCTCGACACTATCGTTGAGATTGTGTGCCGTAGCTATTTTAGTGTAGTTGTACTCACTACACAGCTCTTCAAACCATTCATATCGCAACTCTCGTGCACACTCCTGCATTGTTAGTCCTCTGAGTTTCATTTGCTGGATGGTATCGAATTTTATGTAGTGCAGTTTAACTCCAAGTTTGTGAGCAAACTGTTCCACCAGCAGGCTATCTTCGTCTGACTCTTCACCTCTAAGCGAAAAATTGCAGTGGGCAACAGCTATCGAATCACATCTGTCTAGCTGATAGAATAGATTGAACATAACCATAGAATCGACTCCACCACTAACGGCAAGTAGAATTCTATCGTTACTATCGAAAAGTGTTGTGTCAAGCTTTATCATATTCTTAATCAACAAAAACAACTTCAGAGGTGATGCTTATATCAAATTTCAGCTTCACGTCTGATATAATTTGTCTTGATAGGCTAACAATCTCCTGAGCAGTTGCCCCACCAAGGTTCACTAATACTAATGCCTGCTTGTGGTGTACGGCTGCCTGCCCAAGGCTCTTTCCCTTCCATCCACACTGCTCGATTAGCCATCCTGCAGGGATTTTTACTCCGTTTGGATCATCGTAATATGGTGCATTTGGGTAGTGTTCAATAAAATTGTCGAAAAACTGACGACTAACAATAGGGTTTTTGAAAAAACTTCCCCCATTACCAATCTCCTTAGGGTCTGGTAATTTAGATTTTCTAATAGAAATTACTGCTTTTCGCACTCCTTTAGCTGTAACAGGTTTGTTGCCAATCACCTCAGATAGGTTCCCATAGTTGAGTGTTGGGGTGAATGTTTTTGAGAGTTTGAAAATTACACTTAGCACTACAACCTTACCTTTAAGGCGGTGTTTGAAAACAGAATCCCTATAAGCAAACTCGCAGGATTTGTTGTCTATGATTTGTATCTTTTGCTGATCAACCACATAGCACTCAACACTGTCAATAATGTCTTTTGCTTCAACCCCGTATGCTCCAACGTTTTGTACGGCACTGGCACCTACAGTTCCTGGGATATGACTTAGATTCTCTGCACCGAAATGGTTGCCTTGAGTGCACCACTCAACAAACCTATCCCACTCAACTCCTGCATCGGCTTTGATAAAACTGTGAGTAGAATTTTGTTCTATTAGCGTGATTTTTTTATTGGTAGGGTGGAGTATTGTGCCTGAATAATCTTTAGTAAATAGCGTATTGCTTCCGCCTCCTAGTACATACCAATTTGGTGTATCTAGTTGGTCGAAAGCCTTTTTCAGTGTTTCGTAGGACTCGAATTCTATAAATCTTGATGCTGTTGCATCTACACCGAATGTGTTATAACTCTTGAGTGAGTGATTGTATTTAATGTTCATATTTTGTTGTCTATAAGAACTCTGTGCGATAATTGTAATTATTTCGCAGAAACTCAAACCTCTCTGGGTTTTGTTTAAGATTGTTGCTGTCAAGCTCAACGTCGTAGTACAGAGGAACTATTCGGCGAATATTTGACCAACTCATCTCGGTTGTTTGCGCTACCTGAGCTATTGAGGATGGATACCAAGCAAGCAATTCAATTATGTCATATTTGCGTGCTATTGCTCTTACTATCATAGATGTAGCATTTGCCTTACCTTGTGCTGAATAACCTGCAATATGAGGTGTAGCAATATCCACAATTTCGAGTAATCCCAGATCAATATCTGGCTCAGACTCCCAAGTGTCGATTGCTGTATGAGCTAACCTTTGCTCAAGGATTGCCGCTTTAAGCTGCTGTTGATTAATAACTCCACCTCTTGCCGCATTGATAAGTACTGCCCCCTGCTTAATCTTTGAGATATTGTGGCTATCAATCAGATTGTGAGTTGCATACTCCCCATAATAAGTAAGTGGTGTATGAATAGTAATAATGTCGCTAGAGGCTAGAAGGTGGTTTAGTGGTGTGTTGTGAATCTCAAAGTCGGACTCAGCTAGAGCTCTAGGTGGATCACACATCAACACCTCAAAGCCCATTGCCTTGAACGACTGGGCAACCTCTCTACCTACATTACCTACACCGATTACTCCAATGGTGGTCTTTGGAGGGTCGAAATACCTCTTCTTGTCGAATTGTGCCACAACTGCCATCACCCACTGCAAAACAGCACGTGCGTTGCATCCTGCCGCTGTTGTAACCTCAATAGAGTTATCCTTGCAGTAGTTCAGATCGATATGGTCACAACCAATTGATGCGGTGCCAATAAACTCAACACTAGAATCTGCCAATAAGGCTTGGTTGCACATAGTGCGAGTGCGAGTGATAAGTGCCTTACACTCCTTAATGTCGCTATGTGTAACACTTTTTCCCGCCACGTATCGTACATCAAAATATGGCTCTAAGATCCCCTTGATGTAGGGGATATCGCTATCAACAAGAATCTTAATCATATACAGTGTCTTTTAATATCTTCAATATCTTTTTTGATCTGCTCTTTTAGCTGATCTACCGACTCAAACTTTAGTTCCTCTCTTATGAATTTTCGAAATGTTATCTCAACCTCTTTGCCATAAATCATAATATTAAAATCAAAAATATGAGCCTCGATAAGAGGTGCAAAATCTCCAACAGTTGGCTTTATTCCGTAGTTAGCTGCGCCGTGATATGTGGTGTTATCTATGTCTATAGTAACGTAGTAAACCCCCTTTTTTAGTTCTAAGGGAGTGGGTGGTTGAAGGTTGATAGTGGGGTAGTTCAGCACCCTTCCCAGTCTCTTGCCCTCAATAACTTCTCCTCTATATTTTTTTATGTAACTCATTTTTACTACATTTGTAGTGCAAATATATCTATTTTTTTGAAATGAATCAAGAAAAAATTTACTATTCTATCTCTGACGTAGCTGAACTATTCGATATTGCTACCTCTACAATACGGTTTTGGGAGAAGGAAATACCCTCACTCTCACCCCAACGCAATAAGGGAAATCGTCAGTATACTAGAAAAGATGTTCAAAAACTCAAAGTAGTCTATCACCTAATCAAAGAGAAGGGATTGAAGATAGGTGCAGTAAAGAAACAGCTTGAGACCAAAACTTTTGAGTCACAAGAAATTAATGCCGAAATCGTTGAGCGTCTTCAGCGAATAAAAGCCTCCTTACAGCAAGCAATCCTTTCACTGGAGGATGAAAAAAAATAAAAGTATGATAAAATTAAAAGAGATCGTAGATGCAATTGAGCAGTTTGCTCCTCTGCACTACCAAGAGCATTACGATAATAGTGGCTTATTGGTCGGAGAGATGGACGATGATATTCACTCTGCTATTCTTTGTGTTGATGTCCTCGAAGATACAATCTGTGAGGCTATCGAAAGTGGTTGTAATTTGATAATCTCGCACCATCCGCTTGTGTTCTCAGGGATCAAACAGTTCTCGAAATCTAACTATATAAACCGTGTGCTACATCTTGCAATTAAGCATAATATTGCTATCTATTGTAGCCACACAAGCCTAGATTCTGCTTTTGGAGGAGTCTCATATCGCACTGCACAAGCACTCGGACTAAGCTCCCTTGAGACTCTCAATCCCGTCAATCAACCTCAAAATAATGTAGGACTTGGCGTGGTGGGCGAGCTTGAAAATCCTATGCAAGTGGAAGAGTTTATAGCCTTTGTAGCAAGTGCCTTAAACTGTAAAGCTATACGCTATTCAAAATCAGATGCGAGAATCATTAAAAAAGTTGCACTTTGTGGAGGATCAGCATCTGAGCTCTATCCCAAAGCCTTAGAGCATAATGCCGATATTTACTTGACGGCAGATGTGAAGTATCACGCCTTTTTTGTAGAGCCAAAAGATCCAATAATTGCTGATATTGGTCATTTTGAGAGTGAAAAATACGCAATTGATATTTTTTATGATATTATTTCAGAAAAATTTCCTACCTTTGCGGTTCGAATGAGTTTGAAGGATAGAAATCCAATTAGATATTTTATTGCAGATTAATTGATATGAGCAACAACGCAACAACAATGGTTAGTGATGAGTACACTACCGAACAAAAAATCATCTTTCTGTATGAGCTTCAGCAGATTGAATCAAAAATCGATGAGATTAATTTCATCAAAGGAGAGCTTCCTTCAGAGGTGGCTGACCTTGAGGATGAGGTAGTTGGCCTAAAAACTAGACTAACCAATATCACCGCTAAAATCGATGAGCTTTCAAGAGCATCTAAAGCTGCTAAGGAGAGTATTGAAGTGGCTAAGGCGCAGATTGTTCGCTATGAAGAGCAACAAAATAATGTTCGCAACAATAGAGAATTTGAATCAATCTCAAAAGAGATAGAATACCAAGGTCTTGAAATTGAACTTGCAGAGAAGCATATCAAAGAATTTGCAGCTGATAGCAAGGAGCGTAAAGCTAGTGTTGATTCAGTAAAAACTAAACTTAGCGATAAAGAGGCTGCTCTTGCTGAGAAGCAGGCTGAACTTGCTGCTATTGATGCAGAGACTGCCGATGAAATTTGCGAACTTCAAGCTAAATCTCAAAACATCATCGCTAAGATAGACGAAAGATTATACAATGCTTTTGCTAAAATTAGAAGCAATATGAAAAATGGTGTGGCTGTGGCTACTGTTAGAAGAGATGCTTGTAGCGGCTGTTTTAATCGTATACCACCACAACGTCAACTAGATATTAAAGCAAGCAAGAAAGTGATTGTTTGCGAGTATTGTGGTAGGATTCTTGTCTCAGAGGCAATAGAGGAGTAGAGATACCCCTATTTTTATAGTGGGAGTAGCCTGCTTTGAGTTGGCTACTCCTTCTCTTTTTTTAATTATAATTGGGGCTGACCGGTTTTGACTGCAGGTAGATTCTGATTGTAAGCACGTCGAGCTTTGTGTGGTGGCTCGTTAATCTCAATGCTCAAAATTTTAATTGGCAAAAATTCTTTTGCACTCGCTGCTTAATTTTACAGAGTAAAATTGCTTAATTCGGGCTTGTCAAGGAACAGGCTGAACGAGTACCTCTCCTCTTTCGACCGCTCTATTCGTTGAGGATAATGAGGTATCATCAATTTAGAGATAGGTTTGGTAATGGCTATACACCGACCGAGATTTAATAGCATAAGAGACTAGTCAAGGATCGTTCTGCTCCTAGCTTATCTCCGACAATTAAGTAGAACTAAACGTGTAGAAAGCTCTTGGCGTCCTTGTTAGGACGAGGGTTCGACTCCCTCCAGCTCCACTTAAAGCCACAACGAAAGTTGTGGCTTTTTTTGAAAACAATTATCGAAACGCTAGTGAGGACGTAGCCGAATCCAGCGTAAGTGAGATTCGGTTTTTGCAAAGGTAAAGTTTTGGTTTGGTGGTTCTTATGCTTTTTTGATAAAAAAGTACGAGCAGAGTTCTACTCTGCTCTGACAAAAAATCGAAACGCTACCTTTAAGTAGCATTTCGGCAGCGTCT
>CAYJOF010000078.1:1938-6868 GCA_964371765.1 uncultured Rikenellaceae bacterium | reverse complement strand
ATACATTGTCAATGAGAAATTGAATGATTCGTATGGAGACCAAAAGGTTGAGATATATAACGGCCAAGACTACATTATGGAGCAAATGGAGGGTTTGAAATTTAAGATTGGAGCTCAATCGTTCTACCAAACCAACTCCGAGCAGGCATACGAACTATATAAGATAACACGAGATTTTGCAAATCTAACTGGCACAGAGACTGTCTACGACCTATACACTGGTACAGGAACAATTGCTAATTTCGTTGCATCAAAAGCAAATAAAGTGGTGGGAGTAGAGTACGTTGAGGGAGCAATAGAGGATGCGAAGATAAACTCTCAGATCAACGGAATCGAAAACACTAAATTCTATGCTGGGGATATGAAAGATGTTCTAAATGACGAATTTATAGCGCAGAATGGGCACCCAGATGTAATCATTCTCGATCCTCCACGAGCAGGCATTCACGAGGATGTAGCAAACACAATTCTACGAGCTAAACCATCGAGAATGGTCTATGTAAGCTGCAATCCAGCTACTCAAGCTCGTGATTTAGCAATATTCGATTGCGATTACAGAATCACTGCCGTTCAGCCTGTGGATATGTTCCCACACACTCACCACGTAGAGAATGTAGTTGCTCTAGAGCGCAGATAAGCAAGAAGATGAACGATAAGGATTTCAAGATAATTCTAACTGATGATGGATCAAACTCTTTGATCCATCATCTTTTTGATGAAACCTACCACTCAAACTCGGGTGCAGTGGGGGAGAGTAGTCATATTTATATAGACAAGGGGCTTAAAGTTGCAGCTCAAAGGAGCAATAATATTAGGATATTGGAGTTTGGTTTTGGGACAGGGCTTAATTTACTGCTCACAATAGAGCTAGCAATTAAAGAGAATCTAACAATCGACTACCACACCATCGAGCTCTATCCCTTGTCGATTGAGAAAGTAGAGCAACTCAACTATTCAAAATTTTGCACAAAAGAGTGTCATAATTTCTTTATAGAAGCTCACAAATCTCCAAATTTCACAAAAATAAAACTGTTTGAAAATTTTGATATTCAAAAGTATCACGCATCATTTCTCGAATATCAAAATTTCCCTGCGGATATAGATTTAGTATATTTTGATGCTTTTTCCTACGACACTAACCCCGAATTGTGGAGTATCGAACTATTTTCTAATATTTTTGCACAAATGAACCCCTCAGCCTCTCTAGTCACCTACGCCTCAAAGGGAGTTATCAAAGAGAACCTTCGACAAGCCGGTTTTTTTGTTAAGCGGCTAAAGGGCGCAATGGGAAAACGACATATGGTTGTTGCAACGAAACCATAACTCATGTTCCACGTGAAACCCATATTTTGTGTTTCACGTGGAACGCAAAATATAAGGCAGGCACCCGAGATGCTAATTTGTTGATTATCATAAACTTAGAGAGCAGGCAAAATATTGCTATAAAATTTTTAAAGCAGGATTTTTTTTAGTACTTTTGTAGCGAAAAGCAGTGTGTACATAGCACCGCTAATTATAATCGGAAAATCAATTCAATACATTAAAGATGACAATCTTCGACGATACAGAGGAAAACTACAACAGAGTAGATCACTTCAATAAAGATATTATAGGAAAATTGGTTGATAGTTACTCAAATGTACTAGATGCAATAGGGGAGGACAAGGAGCGAGAGGGACTCATCAAGACACCAGAACGCGCAGCAAAAGCAATGGCTTTTCTTACTCAGGGCTACAACCAAAATCCAAAAGAGATACTTGAGTCAGCAAAATTTAACGAAGACTACAAGCAGATGATTATCGTAAAGGATATAGAGTTTTACTCTCTTTGCGAACACCATATCCTGCCATTCTTTGGCAAAATCCACGTAGCCTACATCCCAAACGGCCAGATAACTGGACTCTCAAAGGTGGTTAGGGTAGTGGAGGCCTATGCTCGTAGACTCCAAATTCAGGAGCGACTAACAGTCGACATTCACAACTGCTTTAAGGAGGTGCTAAACCCTCTTGGGGTAGCGGTTGTTGTTGAGGCAAGTCACCTATGTATGCAAATGAGAGGGGTAGAGAGCCCTAACTCAAAAACAGTAACTGCCGAATACTCTGGGGCATTTATGAAGAATATCAAAACAAGAGAAGAGTTTTTATCATTAATTAAATAGAGAAAATATGAGTGGTTTTTTTGGGTGCGTATCAAAAACAGATTGCGTAGCAAGCGTATTCTATGGTACTGATTACCATTCTCACCTTGGAACAAAGAGAGCAGGTATGGCTTTCTACAACGGAGAGAAGTTCAAACGTTCAATTCACAGCCTAGAGAATGGCTACTTTAGAAACAAATTCGAAGGTGACCTTCACAAATTTAAGGGCTCTAAATTAGGCATCGGAATTATCTCTGATATGCAGTCTCAACCTATTACTGTAACAACAAAACTAGGAAGATTCTCAGTTGCAGTCATCGGAAAGATACACAACATCGATGAGCTGGTAAACGAACTACTGGAGAATCGTTACCATTTTGCAGAATTATCTGACTCAAATATCAACCCAACAGAGCTAGTAGCAATACTTATCGGCTCGGCACAGAGCATAGAGGATGGAATCCAAAACGTACACAACAAGATAAAAGGCTCGTGCAGCTTCCTTGTTATGACAGACCAGGCCGTATATGCCGTTCGTGACAAACTGGGCAGAACTCCAATAATTCTAGGTAAAAGTGAGGATGCTTACGCAGTAGCATTTGAAACATCTGCTTTCAATAACCTTGGATTCGACATAGTGAGAGACATTGAGGCTGGTGAGACTGTTAAAATCACAGCAGATACTGCTGAAGTTGTTCACAAGCCGCTTAAAAAATGCCAAGTATGTTCATTCTTGTGGGTATACTACGGCTACCCATCTTCATACTTCGAAGGTATAAATGTGGAGGAATCTCGCTACCGTAATGGTGCCTTATTAGCACAAGGTGACGAAAATCTAGGAGCAGACTTTGTTGCAGGAATTCCCGATTCGGGTATTGGGCACGCAGTGGGTTACAGCAACGAAACTTGCCTACCTTACAAACGTGCTTTCGTTAAGTACACACCAACTTGGCCACGTAGCTTTATGCCTCAGAATCAAGATATGAGAGATCTTGTAGCTAAGATGAAACTTATTCCAAACCGAGAGTTTGTCGAGAACAAATCTATCGTTTTCCTAGACGACTCAATAGTGCGTGGTACACAGCTTAAAGATAACGTGTCAAAACTTTATGATATGGGAGTTAAAGCTGTTCACATTCGTATTGCTTGTCCACCGCTAATCTTCCCATGCGACTATCTAAACTTCTCAACATCAAGATCTTCATACGACCTTATCACTCGTCGAGTTATCCGTGATCTAGAGCAGAGCGAGAGTGTATCGAACGAAACATTGACTGAGTACAGCGACTACAAAAGCGATAAACATAAAGCAATGATTGAGGAGATCACTAAAAGAATTGGTGTAACTTCTCTAAGATTCCAAGAGCTAGACAAACTAGTAGAGGCTATTGGCTTACCAAAAGAGAAAATTTGTACTCATTGCTTTGATAATAGCTCAACATTCTAAAAATTAAGAATAAATTACTATCTTTGTATTGAGAATAGCAATAAAACATAAATAAAAAATATGTACAGAACAATTGATTGTGGAAGTTTAAGAATCGAGAACTGCTCACAGCGTGTAACGCTGGCAGGGTGGGTACAGCGTGCTAGAAATCTAGGCGCGATGACCTTTGTCGATCTAAGAGATAGATATGGTATAACTCAACTAACAATAGATGAAAGTTGCGCTGCTGAGATTAAAGCAATTGCCGATAAGCTAGGGCGAGAGTATGTTATACAAGCAACTGGAACTGTGCGTGAACGCAGTTCAAAGAACAGCAAAATCCCTACTGGCGATATAGAGCTCTTAGTAGAGGAACTAGTTGTTCTTAATGAGTCTGAGACTCCTCCTTTCACTATTGAAGATGAGAGTGATGGAGGCGACGAGATAAGAATGCAGTACCGCTATCTTGACCTTCGACGTGCACCACTTCGCTCAAATATGATTCTTCGCCACAAGATGGCTTTCGAGATTCGTAGAGTTTTGGATAGTGTTGGATTCTTAGAGATTGAGACTCCATACCTAATCAAATCGACACCCGAGGGGGCTCGTGACTTTGTTGTGCCTTCGAGAATGAACCTTGGAGAGTTCTACGCACTACCTCAATCACCACAAACATTCAAACAGTTGTTGATGGTTGCAGGTTACGACAAATATTTCCAGATTGTACGCTGCTTTAGAGACGAGGACCTTCGTGCAGACCGCCAACCAGAGTTTACTCAGGTTGATTGCGAGATGGCTTTCGTTGATAGGGAGGATGTACTCTCTACATTTGAGATGCTTGCTCGTACACTATTCAAAAATATCCTAGATGTCGAAATTGTGGGAGATTTCCCTCGCATTGAGTACAGAGACGCAATGCGTCTGTATGGTAGCGACAAGCCAGACATTCGTTTTGGGATGTTGTTCAACGACATTACCGCGTCGGCTAAGGATAGCGGATTTGTGGTATTCGACAACTCTGAGTATGTTGGTGCTATTGTTGCAGAGCAGGCTAGCGAATATACTCGTAAGCAGCTAGATGCACTTACAAACTTCGTTAAGCGCCCACAGATAGGTGCAACAGGTTTGGTATATATCAAATGTAACACAGACGGTACTTTCCGTTCTAGTATAGATAAATTTTGGAGTGAGGACAAATTAAAGGCAATAGCAGAGCAGTGCTCAGCTAAGGCAGGTGATTTGATACTTATTCTTGCAGGAGAGCAAAAGAAAACACTTTCGGCACTAAACAACCTACGCCTTGAGATGGGCGATCAGCTAGGTCTTCGTGACCCTAAGAAGTTTGCCCCACTATGGGTAGTAGACTT
>CAYJOF010000078.1:0-1928 GCA_964371765.1 uncultured Rikenellaceae bacterium | reverse complement strand
GGAGTGGGACGACGAAAGTGGCAGATTCTTTGCAATGCACCATCCATTCACTTCTCCAAAAGTAGAGGATATGGAACTATTCCAAAGCTCCCCTAAGGATGTAAGAGCAGAGGCTTACGACTTTGTAATCAACGGAGTAGAGGTCGGCGGAGGATCAATACGTATCCACGACAGATCGGTTCAAGAAAGAATGTTCGAGCTACTTGGATTCTCGCAAGAGGAGGCTGAAAATCAATTTGGATTCTTGCTCAACGCATTTAAATATGGCGCGCCACCTCACGGAGGTATTGCATTTGGTCTTGATAGATGGTGTTCGTTGTTTGGGGGACAGGAGTCGATTAGAGATTTTATTGCCTTCCCAAAGAACAACTCTGGCCGTGATATGATGATTGACTCACCTTCTCAGATTGCTCAAGAGCAACTAGAGGAGCTTGCAATCAAACTAAAATAGCAAATCTAAAATCTATATAATATGGTTAATTACAAGGATTTAGGGTTAGTCAATACCCGCGATATGTTCGCAAAGGCTATGGCAGGAAAATATGCAATTGCAGCATATAACTTCAATAATATGGAGCAAATGCAAGCAATTATTATGGCAGCAGTAGAGTGCAAATCGCCAGTTATTCTTCAGGTCTCTAGCGGAGCACGCAACTATGCAAACCAAACACTTCTTCGCTATATGGCGCAGGGTGCAGTTGAGTACGCAAAGGAGCTTGGATGTAACGTGCCGATTGCCCTTCATCTAGATCACGGCAATTCGTTTGAACTGTGTAAGAGCTGTATTGATATGGGTTTTTCATCTGTAATGATAGATGGCTCACACCTACCTTACGAAGAGAATGTTGCTCTTACGAAAAAGGTTGTTGATTATGCTCACCAATTCGATGTAACGGTAGAGGGCGAGTTGGGAGTATTGGCAGGTATCGAAGATGATGTTGTAGCAGAGCACCACACATACACCGAGCCAGATGATGTAGAGGATTTTGTTAAGCGCACAGGAGTAGATTCTCTTGCTATTTCAATCGGCACATCACACGGAGCAAACAAATTCAAGCCAGAGCAATGCACACTAAACGCTGAGGGCACTCTTGTACCTCCACCGCTTAAATTCGATATTCTTGAGGAGATCGAGAGAAGAATCCCAGGATTCCCTATCGTTCTTCACGGATCATCATCGGTTCCGCAAGATCAAGTAGCTATCATAAATAAGTTTGGAGGAGCTATGAAAGATGCTATTGGAATCCCAGAGGAGCAACTTCGCAAAGCAGCTAGTTCAGCCGTATGTAAGATTAACATCGATTCAGACGGTAGAATTGCAATGACAGCAGCAGTAAGAGAGGTTCTCGCAACTGTTCCTTCGGAGTTCGATCCTCGTAAATATTTAGGCCCTGCCAGAGATTCGTTGAAAGAGCTTTATAAGCACAAAATTATCAATGTATTAGGCAGCAATAATGCCGTAGATTGCAAATAGAGTCACTATCCCCTCGAAATTTTTATTGAAACTATATTTTGGGGGGATACTACTTTTTTTCTATCTTTGCGGTCTCAATGCCCAGGTGGTGAAATTGGTAGACACGCTACTTTGAGGTGGTAGTGGCGAGTCTTGTTCTGGGCACAAAAACACGAATGATCTATATGTTAGATTATTCGTGTTTTTCAGCTTTACAATCATACGACAAAGATTGAAACTTATAGTGAGAAATAATATTCTTTTATCATTTGTGCCATAAGTTTACGTCTCTCTATTAAAAATTCATTGTAGTTGGTTTGATCTAACTCTTTGAAATTTGCTGGTAGACAATGAGATTTTAGGTTTGCATCTAACATATCGTAGGTATCAATAGGCGATATGGTATTATCACACATAGCTATATCATTATAGACTATATTCATATATTCCTTTGGCGATTTTCTTCCTATACGAA
>CAYJOF010000077.1:5175-6937 GCA_964371765.1 uncultured Rikenellaceae bacterium | reverse complement strand
AAGTATTCTCATCTACCTCAGGATAGGTAAAGCCCAATTGATCTGAGCTCATCTCTATACATCCTTTCGGGCAAATTTGCTGGCAGGCTGTACATCCGCAACAACGTTCTTTATTGTATATCTGGATCATCTAGCACTTGATTTTGGTTTTACGTAGCTCCTTATCTTCTGCAGCAAGAAAGTTCTTTCATCTCTACTGCAACCAACAAAGTAGATTGCCGTTATGGTAGAGAGTACAGTAAGAATACTAATTAAAACAAATGTTATAAATGTAGGATCAAAAAAATCAACTACTAAAATCGGAACAAGCAGAGAGGCTATTGTGACAAAAAGTAGATTTAGAATAACTCTCTTCACAAAAAGATTCAAGCAAAACTCAATCATTCCTCTTAGCATATAGAGCCGAGCAATTAAGCAGAAAACCGATATGCAGATTGCCACTATTGGGACAATCTCAGGAAAGAGACCCATTTGCAAAAGAATATATGATATGGGTAAGTTCATCATCTGAAACCCTCCAACAACTATCTGATAATTACGAATTCGTCCTGTTGCAAGCATCGTCGTTATCAGTGGAGCCGAGATAACCTCAATTAAACTAAAAACTAATGCTAGTTTTACAAACATAACAGTGTATTTTGGCACCTCATTTAACCACACTTGCAAAACATATTGTGTTTGAACCAAAATCGGCAACGACACCAACAATAACATATAAAAAGAGAATCTAGATCCTTGAAAAATCAAAGTATTCAAATACTCTTTATCGCCTGCTGCATAAGATTTCGTGATTTGAGGGTTTAGTGCTGTAAGAAAGTTTGTAGAGAATTGGTTAGCCGCTGCTGCCACCTGGCTAGATATGCCGTGTGCTGCATTGACAACTGTTCCAAAGAATAGATTGAGTAAAATATTACCCCCCTGAACTCTTAATAAGACTGCTGATGACCCTATAAAATTCCATCCTGAGAAAGCTAGCATTTCTTTAAAGATAGGTCTATTAAAGGCAAAAGAGATGTTTCTACATTCCAAAAAATGTTTTCGGCAGTATATTCCATAAATTATTCTAACTAATACAGCTATTGCGCACATACTTATTGAATAAGTAACTAGCTTGTCTATTGGTGAAATGGCAATAAGATATGCTAATATCAACTTACATACAGATTCAACAATACTTATATACGCAAAAACCGACATCTTCTCGTGTGCAATTATTGTCGCATTATATGGGATGCTTATTAAATTAACAACAAGTGCTATTAGGGAGAAATGCAGAACCCATTGAGCTGCAAACATTCTTCCTTCTGGGATAATCATTTTATTGTTGACAAACCACATCCCGACTGTCTGGCCGAGAGTAAAGACTAGTATGCCAATTATGAGCTGAATAATAAGCGCTGTTGAAAATATTTTATTTAGTTTTTCTTGATTGCCGAAACCTAGTTCAAAAGTAATAAAACGGCTTATAGCAGCAGAAAGCGAGCCCGAAATTATGGTAAACATCGCTACAACTCCACCTACAACACTGTATATGCCATAATCATCAATACCCAAAACATCTAGCACTACACGCGAGGTGTAAAGCGTTATGGCCATCGTGAGCAGCATACGTGCATACAAAACGAGTGTATTCTTAGCTATTCGTTTACTATTGGCGATTTGGTTTTTCATTAATAAGATTAACTAACTCCTTATACTATTCTTATTCCAAAACAAATGAAATAGTTTTCTTAAATAACTTATCGTTAAATAACGCTATTCC
>CAYJOF010000077.1:4883-5165 GCA_964371765.1 uncultured Rikenellaceae bacterium | reverse complement strand
CCATAAGAATTATCTACAAAGGTAAAGTTCTTCTCTAGGAGCGTTGATAGAATAGCGACATGAAGCCTCGTTGTATAAATTATCGAGTACTTGGAAACGAAGCCTATTCCTACCTTTAGCATGATTGGCCTAAATATTTTGTTGGCATAGATATCAATTAATTGAGATAAGAATTTGTTTTTGATTCTCACATCAATTTTCTGAAGAATGTAAAATACTTTCATAGACAGAGTTTTTCCCTCCATAGAAGGCCAATCACACCTATCTATATGCATCTTTTCG
>CAYJOF010000077.1:1041-4873 GCA_964371765.1 uncultured Rikenellaceae bacterium | reverse complement strand
AAAAGATCCTCTACTTTAAGATTCTCTTTAAATTCATTATCTGTTAGTTTTAGATAGAGTGCGTTCTGAGAGATCTCATTCGATCTGCATTTATCGATTGTTTGTTGATCGATACAATAAGCCATATCTGGCACTAAGAGATTTTTTGAGTTCGTAAAATATTTACATAACAATTCAAATGATTCCTTATCTCGAGCACAAATTGTGAGGTTCTTATGCCTATTCATCAAATCTGCATCTTGCTCTAATATTTTATGGTCAGTATAATAAATAGTTTGTGGCAAAATAAGCACTGGGTTATTTGGGTATAGCTCAAGTACTTTTAGTCTAAAGTGCTGATGCCTAGTCCAAATATCTCCAAAATTACCACCTCCTTGCAGTAAAATTACTGTATCGGGCTGAGCATCTCTATATATGAAATTATCTAAACTAGTACGGTAAAGACAATCTATATTATTTTCTTTGATAAAAGACTCTGTCCCTTCCCATATTAAAACATCTCCGATATTTTCATAATATGGAATATCCAATAAAAAACATTTGCAGTTTTTTATTTCAGATAACTGTGAATTAATCACCTCCTTCAAGTGTAATTTTAATTTATTCATCGAAACCACGCTTTAAGATTTTTTAAACGCTCCTCTCTCTTAAAAATAAGGAAAGGAGCGTGATATACTCATTTTTGATTACTCAAAAACCAAAGATCAATTCAGAGAGCTATATTTTGCAACTCTAATATATTTTTCTATTTAATGATTACCGCACGGCTAAGTGTGTTGTCATTGTAGAACATATAGTCAACTCCACCTCTATACTCGATTTTCAGTCTTTCTGGCTCAATACCAAACTCTTCGACTAGGGCTTTATAAACACGTTCTGCACGTCCTTTACTTAGGTAATGGTTTATACGATCATTACCTGTCTGCTTATCTGCACTACCAATGATAGTAAAGACTCTATCCTTAGGAAGTGATTTCATTGCCTCAGCAATAAATTGCAGATGTACCCTACTACGGTTTAATAGTTCTGTACTATTAAGATCGAAGAAAATAGGTGGGCTTACAAGAACGATCTCTTTCTCGATTACAGGAACAACTACTGGCGCAGGTGGCTCAACAGGAACTACAACAGGGGCAACTGGTGCCTTAACTGGAGGAGCAGTTCTAACAGTATTGTATGTGTTGGTAGTCGTAATTCTTTGTCTTGTGTTTGTAGGTCGTTTCCATCCACGAGACTTGAAATTATACGTAAAACCTATACTCACTGCTGCTATACCTTCGAAAAACTTATTACCGTTGATCACGGGACTTGGTTCTGTATCAAATCTATCGTGGATCAAAGTGGTTTTAAGGTCAAGATAGAGACTCAAACCATCGGTAACACGAAATAGATTTTTTATACCCAGGGTTCCTGTTATCTCAGTACTATTCTCCCAGTCAGGTGTAGTGATCATTCCTAATCCGAAGTAAGGGATTAAAGAGTATGTTCTATTCTCTTTATAGCCCCAAATCACATTTGTTAAATTAACCATTGCGTCTGCTCTAAAGTGACTATACGTCCATTTTTGCTTTCGCATCTCTAAGCCATTCGAAGCTGTAAAGGGATCACCATAGGCAGTTGTTTGATTCTCGTGATCGGCTCTAATATACCCTCGCGATTCATAACCACTGTATCCAAGTTGAATTCCAAATCCGGGTGCAAACCATTTACCAAAACCTATTTCGAGCAGTGGTGAGACCGTACCAGACAAGGATCCAAAGCGATCATTTTCACCAAGATAAATCTGCGCTCCAACTCCAGCAGTGACAAACCAATTGTGCCAGAAGTCTTTGTTTACAATTACAATACCTTCAGTATCTAATGTGACTACCTCAACCGTGTCAGAAACTGAACTGAACGTTGTTGTATCACTCTGTGCTCTTGCAGTTGAAATTGACAAAGCAAGTAAGCTTACCAGAAGTACTGAAAAAAATTCCTTTTTCATTTTTACTATTTAAATTAATTATTGATTTAGTGTATATTCTAACAATTCTAGATGCTAAAATTAAAGCATACAATTATTGTACATTTTTGATTATTCGTATAATATTTTGTCTCTTTTTACATTTTTCCCCTATTTATTTCCATAACCATAGCCATAACCATAGCCATAGCCCTGTTTTGTAGAAAGTTTTACATCATTTAGAATGGCACTCATATTGTTATATTTACCGCTATTCTTAATATTTTCAATTTCCGACAAATTGCGTTTATCGAATTTACCTGCTCGAATTATAAAAAGAGATGCCGTGCAGTACTTTCCAATAATGGCACTGTCGGGAACAATCTCTACTGGAGGACAATCGAAAAGTATGTAGTCATACTGATTTCTGAATTTCTCCACCATCGCAGCAAATCTATCACCGAGTAGCAGTTCCGATGGATTTGGGGGAATCGCTCCTACTGGAATAATGTCTATGCCGTGAGATAATGCATCTTTGATGATTATCTCCTCAACATTGTCAACCTTCCCACTAAGATAGTTTGACAAACCTATTTTGGGCGTGTCAAAGTATTTGCTGAGTGCATACATACGCATATCGGCATCAATCAGCAGAACTTTTGCTCCCTTCAGAGAAATGCTAACGGCCAAGTTTGCTGTAATAAAACTTTTTCCTGATGAAGGATTGAGCGATATGGTTTGTAGGATGTTGCAACCTTTGTTTTGAGCAAGGATAAAATCAAGATTTGTGCGTATAACTCTAAATGATTCATTGGAGATACTACGACTGTCTTTCTCTACTACTATTTTCTTATCAAGCTCTTTGTTTTTATTCTTAAAAGACATTTTCCTTCTACCTCCTGCTCCAATGTGAGGTATACTACCTATATAAGGGAGGCTAAGAGATACGATGTCTTTTTTGCTCTTCACCAAAGTGTCCATCGAGGTTCTGATTATTATATAAACCACAGGGATAACAACTCCTATGACAAACCCCAAAAGTAGCACCACTATCATTCGAGGGGCAACTGGATGTTGATTACCATCAGCAGGATTCAGAACTTTGGTATTATAAGCAGAGAAAGTTTGACTCAATTCATTTTCTTCACGCTTCTGAAGCAAGTAGAGGTATAGGCCCTCTTTTACCATCTGTTGACGCTCAACTCCCAAAAGTTCTTTTGCCTGTTGTGGATTGCTTGCAAGATATGCTTTGTTCTCTCTATCTTGTTGTTCTGCACTGCTTATTTGTATGCTCAGCGTATTGATATAGTCATTAATAGAGCTATTGATAACCTCACGCATTGCATTTAGATTTACGATCATCTCAGCCACAACTGGATTTTTCGTACTACTGTTTGATAGCAAAACATTTTTTTGCATCATAAGTTCATTGTACTGAGCAATGAGTGTTTCTACTGCTGTGTTCTCTATACCTGAATTTGCTGGAAGAAGTTGTTCTCTACTTGTAGCTCCTCTGAGGTGTGATTGCACATATTGAGCCATCGAAAGTTGATTATTCAAAGTAAGAATTCTCTCACGTATTTCTTTTGATTGCTCCAGACTGATGCCAGTTACTGCCATATAGTCGGGCATAAGTGCCTGGCTTTTATAGTCCGAAATATTATCGTCTACCCTACCCAACTCGTTTTGGATAATTGATAGTCTATCATCAATAAAATGAGACGTATTAATAGTTATTTCATTCTTATCTAATATCCAGTTTTCATTGTACACCGAGACAAGTGTATTCAGGAAATTTTCGGCACGTAAAGGATCAACATCGCGAATAGAAAGGTCTATTATGGTATTATCTTTTGCATTTAGTTTGACTATTACGTTGTTCAGGTAATT
>CAYJOF010000077.1:0-1031 GCA_964371765.1 uncultured Rikenellaceae bacterium | reverse complement strand
TGCTTGTTTGATAGAGATGCGGCTTGCCCTGTATTTGATATTTACCGAACTGGAATCACTAAACAGCGGCGTATGCTTGATTCTAAAACTACCGTACTGTGTATCAATATTATCATTAATTACACCTACAACATCATTTTTAAACTCCTCGTTACCCACTACAAGATCGGTAATCACATAGCTCGTATCGTTTTGAAATTCAATCTGAAAGTGGATGTCTGCTGTAAGTGCGCTATCTGGTTCAATATGAAATGGAGTCTTACTATATAGGTCTATCCATCGTATGCCATTATGCAGAAAAGAATAATTATAGTTCAAAGCTAATCTTCTTACCACCTCTTCTACGTTAGGAATAGTCTGTATTAACTTCACCTCATTGTTCACATTTACGTTTGAACTGATAAGACCTAAATCGCCAAAACCCTGCATTGTTTGCGAGGCAATAGAGTTACCTTTTTCTTCGTTTTTTATTAAAATGGAGGTACTACGCTCATATATCGAAGGTGTTACAAAAATATATGCCACAGCTATGCACACACATACCGCTACGGATGATGCAAACAGCCAAAAATTATCTATGAATGTTTCCCACAAGTCTCTAATGGTTAGAAACTCCTGTTTTTGATTATGATCATTCATTTTCGTCTTTCTTTATTTTATTAGGAAAAGTGTTGTAATCGTAGTAGCTAAAGATGCCAATGATATCCAAAACGATGTAGATAGCAAAGAGTTACCACTAACGGTAGATTGATTTGCACGTGTTCTATTTGGTTCAACATAAATAATATCGTTTTGTTGAACATAGAACGCTGGAGATTGGAAAATATCTTTTGAGCGAAGATCTAGCTGGTAAGTAATTAACTTATCATCTACTTGACGAGTGAGAAATACTCTATCACGAAGACCATTAATCGTAAGATCTCCTGACATTCCAATAGCCTCTAAGATGGTTGTCTTCTCTTTTTTGAGAGAGTAATTGCCCGGTTTAGTAAGCTCTCCCATCGTTGTAAATGTTAAATATGCATATTCAA
>CAYJOF010000076.1:0-7031 GCA_964371765.1 uncultured Rikenellaceae bacterium | reverse complement strand
GCCCAACCAAGAACAGTCTCATAGATCTGTCCCAAGTTCATACGAGAAGGCACACCCAGTGGGTTAAGAACGATGTCTACGATCGATCCATCTGCCAAGAATGGCATATCCTCATCACGAACAACCTTAGCAACAATACCTTTGTTACCGTGACGACCTGCCATCTTATCTCCTACACGTAGTTTACGCTTCTTAGCGATGTAAACCTTCGCCAACTGCATAATTCCACTTGGAAGATCATCACCGTTTGATAGAGTATGAGCCTCACGCTTAAGCATAGCCTCAGCCTCTTTATATTTGGTGATATATGATTTGATAATACCACGCACAAGAAGACTCTTATGCTCATCCATACACCAGTTTAGTGGCGATACAGACAAGTAGTCGATGTCTTTGATAATATCTCTATCCCAAGTAGTACCTTTAGCTACGATCTCAGCACCTAGATAGTCAACAACACCTGCTGAACTCTCAGAGGCAAGAACCATCATAAGTTTGTTCAGAAGAGTCTCTTTATACTGCTCAAGTAGTGCCGCATTTGCTGCCTCTAGTTGCTCAAGTTGAGTCTTCTCTATCTGCTTATTCTTCTTGCTGCCTTTGCTAGCTTTACTGAATAGTTTTCTATCGATAACCACACCGTGTAGCGAAGGTTGCGCTTTAAGAGAGGCGTCCTTAACATCACCTGCCTTATCACCGAAGATTGCTCTTAGGAGCTTCTCCTCTGGTGAAGGGTCAGTCTCTCCTTTCGGAGTGATCTTACCTACAAGTATATCACCAGGACGAACAGTAGCACCAATACGGATAATACCATTCTCATCAAGGTCTTTAGTTACATCCTCACTAACGTTAGGAATATCACTAGTCAACTCCTCTGGACCACGTTTAGTCTCACGCACCTCCATAATGTACTCATCTACGTGTACTGAGGTGTAGATATCATCTCTTACAAGACGCTCCGAGATTACAATCGCATCCTCGAAGTTGTAACCCTGCCAAGGCATAAAGGCAACCTTTAGGTTGCGACCTAGTGCAAGCTCACCGTTTTGGGTAGAGTAACCCTCTGTAAGAATTTGTCCAGCCTCTACTCTATCACCTCTGCGTACAGTAGGTTTAAGAGTCATAGATGTACTTTGGTTGGTTTTTCTATATTTTGGAAGATTATAGACCATAGTATCGTTGTCAAACGACATTAGGCGCTCATCTTCTGTGTAATCATATTTTATATGAATCTCTTTTGCATCAGCGTATACAATCTCACCCGAACGCTCAGCTACAATCTGAACACGGCTATCACGAATAACGTCGCCTTCAAGACCAGTGCCAACGATAGGTGCCTCAGCACGAAGAAGTGGAACTGCCTGACGCATCATATTAGATCCCATCAGTGCACGGTTGGCATCATCATGCTCAAGGAATGGGATAAGAGATGCTGCAATTGAGGCAATCTGGTTTGGAGCAACGTCCATCATATCTACCTCATTCTTTGTAACCACTGGATAGTCTGCCTCTTTACGACAAACAACTCTCTCTGGATTTACAAAGTTACCATCCTCCTTAATCTCTGTATTAGCAGGTGCAATTGTCTTACCATCCTCATTCTCTGCGCTTAGGTAGATAATATCTTCGTTGTTTAGGTTAACAACACCCTCTTCAACCTTACGGTATGGAGTTTCGATAAAGCCCATATCAGAGATCTTTGCAAAAACACAAAGAGAAGAGATAAGACCGATGTTAGGACCCTCAGGAGTCTCAATCGGACATAGACGTCCATAGTGAGTGTAGTGTACGTCACGCACCTCGAAACCTGCTCTCTCACGAGAAAGACCACCTGGTCCTAGTGCAGATAAACGACGCTTGTGAGTAATCTCAGCAAGTGGATTTGTCTGGTCCATAAACTGTGAAAGCTGGTTTGTTCCGAAGAAAGAGTTGATAACGCTCGAAAGAGTCTTCGCATTAATCAAGTCAATCGGAGTAAACACCTCGTTATCTCTAACGTTCATTCTCTCACGAATAGTTCTCGCCATACGTGCAAAACCAACACTAAACTGGTTTGCTAGCTGCTCTCCCACTGTTCTTACACGACGGTTAGACAAGTGGTCAATATCATCGACATCTGTCTTCGAGTTAATAAGAGCAATAAGGTGCTTGATAATGGCAATAATATCTGTACGAGTCAACACTTTAATGTTGTCATCTATATCAAGATCCAACTTAGTGTTGATTCTGTAACGTCCAACGCCACCCAGATCATAACGCTTATCTGAGAAGAATAACTTATCGATAACGTCACGAGCCGTAGCCTCATCAGGTGGATCAGAGTTTCTTAATTGTCTATATATGAATTCAACTGCCTCCTTCTCCGAGTTACAAACGTCCTTTTGAAGGGTGTTAGTAACGATCGAGAAATCAGAAACAGCTTGATTTTCGCGATAAAGTAGAATAGTCTTACAACCATTCTCGATAATCATGTCGATATGCTCCTCCTCAAGGATAGTCTCTCTATCGATAAATACTTGATTACGCTCGATAGATACAACCTCTCCTGTATCCTCATCAACAAAGTCCTCAACCCAACTACGAAGAACTCTGGCAGCCAGACGGCGACCTATACTCTTCTTTAGGTTAGCTTTTGTAACCTTTAGTTCATCTGCAAGATCGAAGATCTCAAGAATCTTGCTATCGCTCTCAAAACCGATAGCTCTAAGTAGAGTTGTTACAGGTAACTTCTTTTTTCTGTCGATGTAGGCATACATCACATTGTTTATATCCGTTGCAAACTCAATCCAAGAACCCTTGAAAGGAATAATACGTGCTGAGTAGAGTTTTGTTCCATTAGAGTGGGTCGACTGACCAAAAAATACACCTGGCGAGCGGTGAAGCTGCGATACTATAACGCGCTCGGCACCGTTAATAACAAATGTACCCTTAGGAGTCATATATGGAATCATACCAAAATAGACCTCTTGAATCACGGTGTCGAAATCAACGTGTTCAGGGTCTGTACAGTAAAGTTTTAGTTTAGCTTTAAGAGGAACACAATAGGTAGAACCTCTTTCCAAACACTCTTCAATTGTGAAGCGTGGTGGATCGATATAGTAATCTAAAAACTCTAATACGAAATTGTTTCTCGTGTCTGTAATTGGAAAATTCTCTAGAAAAACTTTATAAAGTCCCTCAGTAGCTCTATTCTCGGGCGTGGTTTCCAACTGAAAAAAGTCATAAAAAGACTTTAGCTGAATCTCCAAAAAGTCTGGGTAATCTACCCTAGTACTCATCGAAGAGAAGCTCAAACGTGGCTTGATAATATTTGAAGACATTCTTATCAAAGATTAGTTAAATACTCTAAATCGGCTCCAAAGTAGCAGATCCGACAAAAAAGTTGGCGTCGCAAAATACAAACGCCTAATTTTCAACAAATTAAGCTGTTCGAAAAAATTCAAACAACAAAAAACGTGAAAAGACGGAAAGAGGTATAGAGAACCTTTCGGTCTCTATACCTACCTTCCGTTTTATATGAAGCTATTACTTAAGTTCTACCTCAGCACCAGCCTCTTCCAAAGCAGCTTTCAAAGCTTCTGCCTCTTCTTTAGAAACGCCTTCTTTAACAGCCTTAGGAGCAGCATCAACTAGATCTTTAGCCTCTTTTAGACCAAGACCTGCAGCTTCTTTAACTGCTTTTACAACTTGCAATTTAGCACCACCTGCGCTAACTAGAACAACATCAAAAGATGTTTTCTCAGCAGCCGCAGCCTCAGCAGGCGCAGCAGCTACAGCAACTGCAGCAGCAGCAGCTGGCTCGATTCCGTACTCATCTTTAAGTACCTTTGCTAGTTCGTTTACTTCTTTAACTGTCAAGTTAACCAACTCTTCAGCCAATTTATTAATATCTGCCATTTTTATGTAAGTTATTTAATGATTAGACAAATTTTGATTTAATGAAATTAATTATTCTCTTTCAGATAGCGTTTTTACGATACCCGAAACTTTGTGTCCGCTCGATTGAAGAGCAGAGATAACGTTCTTCGCTGGAGATTGAAGAAGTGCAACGATATCACCGATAAGCTCATCACGTGACTTGATGTTCTCAAGTGCCGTAAGATTATGCTCACCAACATATACACACTCCTCTACCCAAGCCGCTTTCAACAAAGGTTTCTCAGAACCTGTCTTGCGGAACTCTTTGATCAGTTTAGCTGGAGCATTACCAACATTTGTAAACATAACTGCAGATTGTCCTTTAAGGATTGATACAATCTCTGTGTCGTTAATGTTGTTGCTCTCCAAAGCTCTTCTGAATAGGGTGTTTTTTACAACAACAAGCGCAATACCAGTCTCAAAACACTTCTTTCTCAACTCAGCAGTCTTCTCTGCGTCAAGTCCAGAAATGTCAGTTAGGTAGTAGTGCGGATACTGCTGTAGCTTCTCCGATAAAGAACTAACGATTAATGCTTTTTCTTCCCTTTTCATATTTTTCAGGTAGTTTTATTATTTCTCAACTGATTTAGGGTCGATCTGTATGCCAGGGCTCATTGTTGAAGAAAGATAAACGCTCTTCACATAAGTTCCCTTAACAGTAGTTGGTTTAAGTTTGATTAGTACAGACATCAATTCCTTGACATTCTCTATAATCTGCTCAGCTGAGAACGAAACACGTCCTAGACCAGCGTGAACAATACCAAACTTATCAACTTTAAAATCGATCTTACCAGATTTCACCTCTTGTACAGCTTTAGCCACATCCATTGTAACAGTACCAGTTTTTGGGTTTGGCATAAGTCCACGAGGACCTAAGATTCTACCCAATGCACCGATTTTTGCCATTACAGTTGGCATTGTGATGATAACGTCAACATCTGTCCAGCCGCCTTTGATCTTTTCGATGAACTCATCAAGTCCAACGAAGTCAGCGCCAGCTGCAGTTGCTTCAGCCTCTTTGTCTGGTGTACAAAGTACAAGTACACGAGTCTCTTTACCTGTACCATGAGGGAGAGTGACAACGCCTCTTACCATCTGATTAGCTTTACGAGGGTCAACCCCTAGACGAACGTCAATATCAACCGAAGCATCAAATTTGGTATAGGTAATTTCCTTTACCAACGAAGCAGCTTCTTCTATGTTATATAGTTTAGCTGAATCTACCTTCGAAAGGGCTATTTTTTGATTTTTAGTCAACTTGCTCATGATTTAGTAATCTTAAATTCGATTTACAAATTATTAGGATATTCTCCTTCGATTTTAACACCAATACTGCGAGCAGTACCAGCAACCATAGACACAGCCGATTTTAGTTCGAAACAGTTCATATCTTGCATCTTGTCGCGAGCGATCTCAACAACTTGATCCCAAGAGATTGAACCAACCTTCTTACGGTTTGGCTCTGCCGATCCTGATTTAAGGCCAGCAGCGTCTTTGATTTGTACAGCCACAGGTGGTTGTTTTACAATAAAATCAAAAGATTTATCACTGTAAACGGTAATAATAACCGGTAATACCTTACCCGCTTTCTCCTGCGTACGTGCGTTGAACTGCTTACAGAAATCCATAATGTTCACACCTTTAGAACCTAATGCAGGTCCAACAGGTGGAGAAGGATTAGCAGCACCGCCCTTGATTTGCAGTTTAATTAAGCCAGCAATTTCTTTAGCCATGATAATCTAAGTTTTTATTCTTTTTCTACTTGTCCGAAGTTCAACTCCAAAGGAGTCTTTCGCCCAAAGATGCTCACTTCCACAACTAGTTTCTTTCTAGCGCTATCAACAGATGTTACAACTCCGTTTAGAGATGTGAACGGTCCGTCGCTAACCTTAACGGTTTCGCCTTCAATAAACTCAGTTTCGAAAGTCTCTTCACTCATTGCCATCTCATCGACACGACCTAACAACCTGTCAACCTCAGCTTTTCGCAAAGGAATAGCTTCAAGCGGCGAGCTGCCTGGAGTGCCCAGAAACCCTAAAACGTCAGGAATTGAGCGTAAGATGTGAGGAATTTCTCCTTCAAGAACTGCTTCAACCAGTATATATCCAGGAAAAGAAATCTTTTCTTTGCTTACTCTCTTACCATTAACGATGGTAAAAACTTTTTCGGTAGGGATGAGAACTTGGCTCACAGCACCAGAAAGGTTGCCATTACGCATAGCAGCCTCAATGTACTCTTTTACTCGTTTCTCTTTACCTCCGATAGCACGTATAACGTACCACTGCGCAGATTGATTATTCTCCATTGTAACAATGATATATTTTAGTTAAGCAAGCGGTAAATTACCTGCATTATATTCTCAAAGAAAAGGTCAATAACTGAAATAGCTAGTGCGAATAATAGGGAAGCTACCATTACGATGATCGAAGAGCTATGCAGTTGGCTTCTAGTTGGCCATTTTACGTTGAGAAGTTCCTGATAAGAAACTTTTATACTTTGAACTAACTTCATTTTTTTCTATTTTTTGTAGCACGGGCGGAGCGACTCGAACACTCAACCAATGGTTTTGGAGACCACTACTCTACCAATTGAGCTACGCCCGTATAAAGGTGTGTGGCCACGAAAGCCACACACATATTTTATCTTGTGACTAGATTAGTCAACAATTTCGATAATCTGACCAGCACCTACTGTTCTACCACCCTCACGGATTGCAAAACGTAGACCTAGGTTGATCGCAACTGGGTAGATAAGCTCTACTGTAATTGTTACGTTATCACCTGGCATTACCATCTCAACACCATCAGGAAGGTTACACTCACCTGTTACGTCAAGAGTACGTAGGTAGAACTGTGGACGGTATCTGTTGTGGAATGGTGTGTGACGACCACCCTCTTCTTTCTTAAGGATATAAACCTCAGCCTTGAATTTAGTGTGAGGAGTGATTGATCCTGGCTTAGCCACAACCATACCACGCTTAACCTCTTTCTTATCAAGACCACGCATCAATAGACCAACGTTATCACCTGCCTCACCTGAGTCAAGAAGTTTACGGAACATCTCAACACCTGTACAAGTAGAAGTTTTAGGCTCCTCACCAAGCCCGATAATCTCAA
>CAYJOF010000075.1:6842-7063 GCA_964371765.1 uncultured Rikenellaceae bacterium | reverse complement strand
AATAAAAAACATCTTTATTTTCTGCTGTTTCAGCAATGATTTGCTGATCTTTATTATCTGGAGTAGAAGGTGATAGTGTCTCATAAGAACTTACCACTTCGCTGCTCTTTTTGTACTTTTCGAAGGCTGAGAATAGGGCCTCTGCCATAGTTTTCTGTCCCGAAGATGTTGTTAGATATTGGCGATCAGTTGCATTGGAGATAAACCCTAGCTCGGCTAGT
>CAYJOF010000075.1:4802-6832 GCA_964371765.1 uncultured Rikenellaceae bacterium | reverse complement strand
AGTATACTTGGCATAGAGATTGACCATAGAACCCAGAATCCAGCCTGCTTCATACCCCTATCCTTTACAGGAAGGGCAGATTTGAGAGCCTCTTGAACCTCGTAACTCATCATTAAACTCTGACGTTGGTAGGCTTGCTGTCCAAGACTGAACATTATGTATGACTCCTCATCGTTGGGATCAAAACCTCCATAGGTCTGTTCATAACCTTTCTCCAACTCAATTACACTATTCTCTTTCATTGCTACTTGTAGGTTGGCTGCCGATTTGTGCATACCTAAAGTAAAAGTCTCAACACCTCGAGCTGTTGGTGCTCCACCAACTGAGTTGACGTGAATTGAGATAAATAGATCTCCATTAGAATCGTTTGCAATCTTAGCTCTGCCGCTCAACGTTACGTAGTAATCCTTATCTCTAGTGTATACAACTTTAATATTGGGATATTTCTTTTTTATCATATCACCAAGTGATAAGGCAACCGAAAGAACAATATCTTTCTCGTAGTACTTCCCATAGACTGCACCTGCATCCTTGCCTCCATGTCCTGGGTCTATCACTACTGTTTTTAGTCCAAAGTGCTCTGTTTGTTGAGATTTTGCTGTTGTGATTGCTCCTAAGACAACTACAAGAGAACAAAAAAGTATCCTAAAACTCATAACAATTAATCTTTATCTTTTTTTTTTTACTATCTTTGTGGCTCATTTGAGATGTGCAAAGTTAATTTAAATTAGATAGATTTGCAATATAAGAGAGTAACATATATACCTTTTTTGTTGGTTTTGATGTCTTTATTCGCCTCGCAACTATTTGTGTCAAAGGCAAGTAGAGCCGCATCTGGCTTTGTGCAAATTGCTAGCTTATCTATCGATACAACTAAGCGAGATACTATCGACACCACAAAAGTCGACACAGTCAAATTATCTACCTCACTGGTAAAGGACACATTCCCTAGCACTCTTGCCCCTGAGCAATCACCTCAAACTACAAATACTCGTGATGTGAGCGAATCTCAAGAGGTATCAACCCAATCGACAGCTGTGCCTGCGCCCAGAGTAGATACAACAGCATCCTCTTCTTCTGCTCAATCTTTTATCCAAGAAATTATTAAATCTACAAATAAAGACTCCTTGATTCTAGATCTTCGCACAGATAAACTGTATCTATATAATGGTGCAGAGGTCGGATATGTTCGCAATACACTTAATGCAGACAATATGGAGGTCGATATTGCCAAAAATATTATATTTGCCCGAGGTTCATTCGACACAGTGGAAAATGTTTATAAGAAAACAGTTTTTGTAGACCAAGACATATCATACAATGTAGATAGTATAGCCTATAATCTCAAAACTGAAAAGGGTAAAATATATGGCGTAGCTTTTCAAGATGGCGAGGGCTATATTCACGGCCAAACAATCAAGAAAATAGATGAAACGATGAACATTGCAGGCGGTAAGTACACCACCTGTGACCTTGAACATCCTCATTTCTATTTGGCTAGTACCAAAGCAAAATATATTACCTCAAAAGACTCAAAACAGATTATCATTGGACCATCATACCTCGTAGTAGAGGATGTTCCTATACCACTACCAATTCCGTTTGGATTCTTCCCAGTTATGTCCGATAGAAGTAGTGGAGTTATCTTGCCTACCGTGGGAGAGGAGACCAACAAAGGTTTCTATCTACGTGGAGGAGGTTGGTATCAGGTTATCAACGACTATTGGGATGCTAGAATTGAGGGTGGAATATACACTTACGGCTCGTGGGAGGCGAATTTTCAGACGAACTACTCTGTTAGATATAAATATAGAGGTAATCTAAACTTTAATTACTCTAACGATAAAATCGGTATTGAGGGAGATGAGGGTTTTAGCCATATGAAGAACTATCAAGTTAAATGGACTCATACTCAAGATGCTAAGGCAAGACCAGGAACTAACTTCTCGGCTAGTGTGAACTATGCAACAAGTGGATACAACAAATATGACGGTAGCCTCGACGACTTTGTGTCATCTCAATCAAACTCG
>CAYJOF010000075.1:2083-4771 GCA_964371765.1 uncultured Rikenellaceae bacterium | reverse complement strand
CTTTAACTCTAACTTTAGCCTTTCTCAAAACAATCGTGACTCATCGGTGCAGATATCGCTACCGAACTTTGTGATTAGTATGTCGAGGGTTTACCCATTTAAGCGCAAAATACAGATAGGTGAGCAGAAATGGTATGAGAAGATAGCATTACAGTACACAGGTACCTTCAACAATAGTGTAACGACCAAAGAGAACGAACTGTTTCAATCTGAAATGTTTGATGATATGAAATTTGGTATGCAACACGCTATTCCTCTTTCTGTCCCATTCATTATCTTCAATTTTGTCAACCTTACCCCTCAAATAAACTATAACGAGAGGTGGTATTTTGATAAAATTGACAGAGAGTGGAACCCAGAACTACAACAACTTGAACAAGATACTGTGGATGGATTCTATCGTCTTTACGATTATAGTACGAGTTTGAGTTTCTCTACCATTCTATACGGTATGTATCAATTTGGTGCCAATAGCAAGATACAGGCAATTCGTCATATGATGACCCCTAGTATTAGTGTGTCCTATACTCCAGATTTTGGATCACCAGAGTATGGATACTACAAAAATGTTCAGACAGATGCTCAAGGAACTATTAGGCAATATTCCCCTTTTGAGACTGGTATATATGGTGTGCCTTCTAGCGGAGAGAGAGCCACAGTGGGTTTGACTCTAAACAATAACCTAGAGATGAAGGTCAAGAGCGATGCAGACTCAACAGGAGTCAAAAAAGTCAAAATCTTCGATTCTTTTAACTTCAGTACATCTTACAACTTTCTTGCAGATTCGCTCAACCTAGCCCCTATCAGTATAACGGCCACCACTACGCTATTTAACTCTTTAGGAGTAAATTTCTCAGCTGCGTGGGACCCCTACAAATATAATCAAGATGGTATTCAAACCTCCGAGTTAGGTTTCTTCAACGGCTCACGAATTACAAGAGCACGTCTGTCGTTTGGTTATTCGTTTAGAAGTGTCTTTGGGGCTCCTGGAGGAACAGGATCAGCTACCGTTCAGAATACTAGCACAATGCCTGAATCTCAACACAGTCACGGAGTTATGGGGCAACCATCCCAAACTCAAATTCAAGCACTTAACGCGCTGAGCAATACCACATATTATGACTTTTCAATACCTTGGAATTTGTCTTTTAATTATGCCTTTGATTACTCACACTCGTCGGGATCATCTACTAATATTACCCAGACAGTTGCGCTTAATGGAGGTTTAGAGTTGACAGAAAATTGGGCGTTGAATATGAGTACCAATTTCGATTTATCGACTATGAAACTAGCAACATCTGCTATCTCAATTGTACGAGATTTGCATTGTTGGCAGATGAGTTTCTCGTGGGTGCCTTCGGGCTTCCGTTCGAGTTGGTCTTTCAACATTAACGTTAAATCAAGTGCTCTTCAAGATCTTAAACTAAAACGTTCAAGTAGTTTCTACGACAACTACTACAACACTTTCTAGTAAATATGAGAAATAATCCCCTGCTTCAAAATTTTGTGACACCGCCTTTTTCGAAGTTGGTGGTAGAGGATTTTGCGCCTGCCATTAATGCTGCAATTGCGGAGGCTCAGGCAACTGTTGAGGCTATTGCAAACTCGTCGCAAGAGCCAACATTTTGCAACACTATTGAGACTTTAGAGTTTGCTACACTAAAATTGGATAGACTAAGTTCAATACTATTCAATCTCAATCACGCAGAAACTTCTGATGCTCTACAACAGACAACTATGGAGTTGTCGACTCTCATCACATCTTTTAGTAACGATATATCACTCAATGAGAGTCTATTCAAAAGGATTGAACATATCTACAATAATCACCAACAGTTAGATGCTCAACAATTAAGACTATTACAAAAAACCTATCGTGGATTTGTAAGGTCTGGTGCTACGCTTGAGGGTCAAAGTCGTGAACGCTATCGCCAGATAACTCAGCAGCTCTCACAACTCACTCTTCAGTTCTCTCAAAATGTGCTAGGAGCTACCAATGCGTACTCTTTGTTGCTATCAAGTGAAGATGAAGTGTTGGGACTACAAGCCTTTGTTAGAGAGGCAGCTGCCTATCAAGCGCAACAAAAGGGACATAAAGGATGGTTATTCAACCTTACGGCTCAGAGCTTTATCCCATTTATGCAGTATGCAGATAATCGCTCATTAAGGGAGTTGATGTGGACAAAATATAGTACTCGATGCTTAGATCAGGACACATTCTATAATGGCGATATTGTTAAGCAGGAGGTGGAACTAAGACTGGAGCTTGCGCAGTTGCTAGGTTTTGAAAACTGGGCAGACTATGTGCTACAAGAGAGAATGGTGGCAAGCCAACAGCAGGCAGAGCAGTTCTTAGCTGAGCTTACCGAGCGTACACACCCCTATGCCATCAAGGATTGGAATGAGGTTGTCGACTATGCTCGCACCTTGGGTTTTGATGCAGAGTTTATGCCTTGGGATTTTAGTTACTATGCAGAGAAGCTAAAGAGCTCAAAGTTTGAAATATCGGATGATATACTTAAACCTTACTTTTCTTTGGCTAGGATTCAGCAAGGACTTTTTGATATAATTAATCGCCTATACTCTTTAGATTTTGTTCCAAACGATCTTGAGGATAAATATCATAATGATGTACTAGTGTACGATGTGGTGCAGAACAATCAAAAGATTGCACTACTTTATGTAGAT
>CAYJOF010000075.1:0-2039 GCA_964371765.1 uncultured Rikenellaceae bacterium | reverse complement strand
CGTGAGAGTAAGTCCTCTGGTGCGTGGATGACCTCTTATCAGGATAGGGTAGAGTGCTTAGATGAGATACAACTGCCAATTATATCAGTTGTATGTAATTTCTCTAAACCTACCGACACCCTACCTTCTCTGTTGACATTCAACGAAGTTACAACCCTCTTTCACGAATTTGGCCACGCCTTACACGGTATCTTTGCTAGTGGTAGGTATCCGTCGCTCAATGGTACTAACGTAAGTTGGGATTTTGTTGAACTGCCATCTCAAATTATGGAGAATTGGGCTACCGATACAGAATTTCTTCAGAGCTGGGCAACTCACTATCAAACACAAGAGCCCATAAAACAAGAATACATAGACAAAATAAAGGATAACTATCTAAGTGGATACTCCCAGCTTCGCCAACTTGCATTTGCAAATTGTGATATGGCTTGGCATACTATTACTAATAAGCTGAACGTTACAATAGAGGAGTTTGAGAAAGATGCATTAAAATCTACTAGAATTGTAAATTATAGTATAAAAAATTCTCTTTCTACGGCTTTTTCTCATATCTTTGCAGGTGGATACTCTGCTGGATATTACAGTTATAAATGGGCAGAGGTGCTTGAGGCAGATGCTTTTGAGATGTTTAAACAAAAGGGTTACTACAATCAAAAGTGTGCACAAAGGTTTAAAGATACTATCCTATCGAAAGGATCTCAACGTGATGCAATGGAGCTTTATGTTGACTTTAGAGGTAGAGAGCCACGTTTGGATGCTCTTTTTGAGAAATTAGGCTTAACGAAATAATAATGCTACAGAGACTATTCTACATATCAATTCTGCTAGGTGCAATCATAAGTTGCAGCGATACTGTTGAGCATAATCGTATCGACACAGAGAAAAGTAATATCGAAAATTGGATAGATCAAAGCGGTATTAGAGCCACTGAAATAGGTGGAGTATACCGTTTGGAGTTGTCTGCGAGTCCACTCACAGCCCCCCAACTAGTAGAAAAAGGAGACTCTATCTACCTTAACTACGCTATCTTTACATTTTCAAGTTTACCCGAAACATTGATTGACACCAACATCCGTGAACTCGCCATTGACCAGCAGGCCGATACGATGTTTATGAATTTTGATGTAAAGAGGTTGAAATATGGCACAAGTGATATGATCAATGGACTAAGTAAAGCCCTTGCAGGATCATCAAAGGGAGCTAGCTATGCGGTTGTTATCCCTTATGAATATGGTTATGGTGATAAAATAAATGGGCAAGTTGACTCATATACAACACTATACATAGAATATGAAGTCTTAGATGTAATAAAATAGAAAATACGAGTAGAAATAATATGAATAAATTGATTAAAAGCTGCCTATTGATGGCGCTTGCTGTTGGAGGATTTTTTTATAGTTGTGCAGATGTAAACCAAACACAAAAAACTATAACACTATTCCAATCTATGGATGTGTGGATGAAGGCTAATCGCCCAGATATACCGATGATCGATAGTGGTTTCTACTACAAAATATATAAGGCTCAAACACCAGCCCCATCTCCAAAAGATACTTTTACAGTTAGAGATTCTGTGTATGTTGATATTAAAGTGTGGGGAGAGCTGCTAGATGGCTCAGTATTCATAAATTCAGACCCTCTAAAGGCAAGAGAGTTGGGTACATTCAGTTACTCGACGCGATACGAAGCATTTAGATACCTTACAACCGATTACAATAATTACTACTTCACAAATCTTGGAGTCAATGCCGTTCTTTATAATATGAGCATTGGAGATTCGGCTGTTGTATATCTAGCACCCGACTACTCATATCAGGAGATCCTCACTGAGTATGTATTCAGGCTTTGGAGGATCTATTAGTTATCGTGAAGGAGATATTGCTGGATTCAATATAAAACTTGTTGATATTGAACCTAATATGGATTCGGTATCCTTGCAGGAATCAATCGACTATGCAACACAAGTGATGGGAGTAAACGCTAAGGACTCAATCAAGGAGGGTCTATATATGACTCGTATTATCTCTGCTCCTTCTGAT
>CAYJOF010000074.1:0-7114 GCA_964371765.1 uncultured Rikenellaceae bacterium | reverse complement strand
CACTTAGCAATAAGCTCAATGATTTTGATGTTGATCTCTGCTATAAGTTGATCTCTATTTACCATCTCTCTTTTCGTTACGAAGTGCTCTTAGAATGAGGTATATACCTAGTAGAATAAATGGCACACTGAGAAGTTGCCCCATATTAAAGGTCATATTCTGCTCAAAAGCAACCTGAATCTCTTTAATTTGCTCGATTATAATACGTGCTGTAAATAGGTAGACAAAGAATACTCCAATCATCATACCTTGCCACCTACGAGCAGCATCCAGACACTTATAGAACCACAACATCACAAAGAATAGTAGCAAATATGCTAAAGCTTCATATAATTGGGTTGGATGTTTAGGTAGCGTCTCACCAGCTCTCACAAAGACAAATCCCCAAGGTTTATCGGTTACTACTCCATATATCTCGGAGTTAAACAGATTTCCCAAACGCACAAAAAAAGCTGCAATTGGCACAAGCAAAGCCGCCCTATCGAGCATCCATAGGTAAGGTTTATTGTTTTTGCGGCAGAACATATACAGAGCCACCATAATTCCTATTGTTGCACCGTGGCTCGCTAATCCACCCTCCCTAAAGTTGAGAATCTCTACTGGGTTGTGGAGGTAGTAGATAGGATCGTAGAAAAGGACGTGCCCCAATCTTGCACCAATGATAGTGGATAGGGTAATGTACCAGAATAGGCTATCGTTATACTTCTCTGGCTCACCCTCTCTCTTTAGCATCCATCTCAACAGTATCATACCCTGTCCAAAGGCAAGGGCAAACATAAGTGAGTAGTATCTAAGCTCATAGGAGCCGATTTTGAATATCGTAGGATCTACATCCCACACAATTTGCAACATGCTGTTCATATTATTCTAATTATTTCTTCGTATAAATTTCTATCATCTCAATAATTGCCCTAGTGCACACAGGACAAAATTCATCTCCCGTAAAATCTCTCATAAGGCAGGTAATTGCAGGACGATACATACCCTTAGTGTAGTAACCTGCACCCTCATACACACCTAGCTTATCATTATTTGAGGCTATCTTAGGAGTGGGAATCTGAAGTCCTTCCTCTAAGAATGGCTTCCAATGGTACTTCTTCTCAAAATCGGCAAGTGTCGTAACGTTTGCCTCCCACGGCTCAACGCTCTTACCATATAAAGGCATATCCTCGCCACCATAATCGTACTCGTCACCTAGACCTAGGAATAGATGTCCAAATTCGTGAATATAAATTTTGTCGGTACTTTGAGTATTGTGGGCCGCACTAATGCCATAGTAGTTATAGACTCCTCCACCGCCGTACTTTTGAGTGTTAGTAAGGATATATATTAGATCGTATGGCGCATTAGCTGCAACATCTCGAACCTTTTGCAGGTCGTCACTCATCTGATAACGCTCTGAGCCGAAGGTGTAGAACTTAGCTCCCATACGGCTATTTTTCCAGATTCCCTCACCCGGAATTGTAACTCCCTGCTCGGCAGATGGGGTCCATACAGCACGTATGTTGAACTTATCAGCATTCTCCTTATAAGGAGAGAATTTAAACATCGATTCCTTGAATATTCTGCAATCCTCCTCAAATTTCGCTCTATCGCTCGCGGCATAGCCCTCAGCGAGTAGTACAATATCTACTTTTTGTTCTGGCTTACCGCTATAATGAACCTCAAAAACATCTTCAGAGTAGTTTGGCTTCTCTACTAGATAGCTTGTAGGGTCGAAGGTGTGTTCATATATTTTTACGAACTCATTACGCTCATTGCGAGTTTCGATTTCGATTCTTGCCATACGCTTAGGGTAGGGCATAACCAAGCCCTCAGGATGGGCAATTTGGGTTGTTTGAGCCTCTGGAGTGTGTTGCCACTCGTTGAATAGTGTACAAAACCCTCGAGAATATATCTCTTTTCCACTCTCCACATCGAAAAGTCTAAAGATATGATTACCATATTCTAGTTCATCGATAAGATGGGTTTTAGAGCCAGCCCAGTATGGCTCTTCGATTAGTTTATCGAAGAAAAAGTATTCTTTTTGGCTATCCCCTGCGTGGTAGTAGTCATAACGCAGAGTTTTGTTGTAGAAGTAGGTGTCGAATTGTTGCGCCCAAGTAGTGAGAGATACAAGTAGTAGGGCAAGGCTTAATATTAGTTTATTCATATCTAAAAGTTTATTCATACAAAAGTAATAAAACATTTCTAAACTAACTAGTAGTTTATCTAAAAAGCACTAAATCTAAGCTTTTGTCAAAATCTTCGGTAGGCACACTCTCTACTACCTGAAACGGAAATGCTAAACCAATCTTAGGAGCGTTAATACGTGGAAGAATTCTATCATAGAAACCTTTTCCACGCCCAAGACGATTGAATTGACAATCAAATGCCACTCCCGGGATTATAGCTAGGTCTATCTCTGAGGGGTCTACGATTTGGGTTTGCGATGGTTCGATAATCGACTGATAACCAACCTCAACACTATCTGGATTGTACTCTCTAAGCTCTAGGTCATCACCTACCACAACTGGTAGAACAATCCTCTTAGTGGCTGCCCACTTTTGGATAAACGACTCGGTCTGCACCTCGTCGGGCAGAGAGTAGTAGAGCAGTATTGTATGTGCGCATTTAAATTGATTCAAACACTCCAGATCGGCAAGCACATCTTTAGAGAGTGCAAGTCGCTGTTCTTTATCGTAGAGTTTTTTTAGGTTAGCAATCTCCTTTCGAAGTGCTGCTTTTTGTTCTTTTAGTTGCATAGTGAACCGATATGATGGCTAAGACAAAGTATAATAACGTGAGCACCCATAGGGTATAATAACTTGTTGATATTTGAGCTAGTGATGATCCTGTACTCTGGAGATGGATAAATCCATCGATGGCACTCGTACTTGGGAATATTCTGCCGAACTGAAACAACATTTCGGGCATTCCCTCCCTCGGCCACGAAATTCCAGACAAAAATAGTAGCGGAATAGAACTAAAGAAGAAGTATAAAATTATCGACTCTCTATATCGCATAAATTGCGATAACATTACACCAAAGAATGCGCTACTAAGAGCATAAGGAACTATCAGAGCAAAGGCCTCGCGATTGTTTCCATTGCTTGGCAGATCGAACACCTTATATATTATGAATGTTACAACTAACCACAGAACAAGTGAGTTTAGGAGGTAGTATATCGATCGTCCCAACACTATCGCACTCGAGCTAAGAGCCTTTGCCCCTTTGTGAGTGAATAGCGATATCTGTCCTCTCTCTCGGCTCTTACCCCACACCATTCCACACGCTATTATAATGGTTTGTTGAATAATTAAAATCAGAATAGCAGGCATCAAAAACGAGCCATATCCTTGAGCACGATTATAGAGAAACTGCCCCTGAAGTGATATTGGTTCGCTAAGATATTCAGCGGTATGATAGTTCTGTCCTGAGAGAGCATAGCGATTGAACTTTATCTGCTGATCCATCTCCAAAAGAGTGTGTGCAACTGCCAAGAAGAATTGTTTATAGGCAAGAAAGTAGCTTCCATCGGTGTATACACTAAAGTAGGCTGTTTGGTTTGAGAGAATCTTTCTATCGAAATCCCTCTCTATGTATAGTATTCCTAACACTTTACTGTTTATCATCAACTCTTTAGCCTGCTCAAGAGAGCTACACTGATACTTTATATCGACGCTTTGTGTAGAGCCTACCTTGCGAAGTAGTTCTCTACTAGTTGGAGAGTTATCTAGGTCGACAACTGCAACTGGCACCTTCTGAAGAATCTCTGGAGAGTAGGCATAGGAGTACAAGAATCCGTAAATTATCATTGCAAGAGTTGCAATAAGCAGAATTCCAGAATCTCGTGTGATTGTGGTAAACTCTCGAGCAAAAACCGAGAAAACATCCTCAATATATCTTATTACCGATTTCATTGACTATTCGTTATATGGTTTTAGTAAGCCCTTAAAAAGAGAAGGCGTCAGAACCGCCAACAGAAGTGGATAGATAATTAAAATCAGCATCTGCTCCAACACTCCCGAAAATTCTGATCCTCGAATAAGAGCGATATATCCGTATATATAGTGGGTATATGGAAATAGATGAGCTATATAGTATATCGGTAGGTGAAGTGCCATCAACGGAAAGGTAAGTCCCCCCATAGTAAACGACATTGTGGCAAGGGCTGCCGATAGCGACATCGATAGCATTAGTTTTTTGAACAGAGCAAAGATAATCAAACCGAAGGATTGATAGGCAAGTACCACAAGAAGTGATAGCAGGGATAATGCCCAGATTGAACCCTCTATTGGGGTCTGCATCACACCATACAACACAAAATTTGAAACCAGAATAAAAAGAGTGTAGTAGAGCGTATATGGCAACATTTTACCTACAAGAGCTGCAAATCTACTCCCTCTAGCACTTAGCAGCAACTCCCTAGTGGTATTGTGTTTATACTCTAAGCCAAAGGCAAATAAGGTAAATGTGATTGCACATAGAACCACTGTAATGATATTGAATGGAGAGCTTAAGTAGTAACCATAGGATGTGTAGGGATTGAAAAGTTGGTGGCGTTCGTAATAGATCGGTATAGCTAGTTGGTATGCCTCGCTAGGCGATTTTCCTGCCGCCTGCAAAAGCTGCATCTCGACTCCAGCCGCTAGGGTTTGAGTAACTGTCTCTATATCTTTGTAGATTAGCGATGAGTTTAAGAGGTGCATTGAGTTGATATATATTGTCGGATGAACTTTCTGTTGACGATATATCGACCGTTCCATATCTTGAGGGATATGGAGAACCGCATCTACCTTACCCTCCAGCATCAACTGCTCCCCCTGCTCCACCGTAGAGGGCATATATGCAATCTCAACACCAGCAGTTGCATCAATCATCCTTGTGTAACGTCTGGACATAGATGAGTTGTCGGCATCCACAACTGCTATGTGCATATTGCGAAGTGAGCTATCACCAAATAGGGTTATAAGGAATAGAAATGATACAATAGGCAATAGAATCACCCCTACCGCAAACGATTTACGTCCACGCAGAAGAGACAACTCTCTTGAAAACACTGCTATCACTCCTCCTATAATTCTCATTATTCAGCTCCCTGTAATTCAAATACAACTGTCATACCTGCTCTAAGCCCACTATTTGGCTTAGTTGGGTAGGCTTTAAGTTCGAAAGTACGAATATCGAAACTACCTTTTGAGCGAGTTGCAGTCCACGTAGCATACTCCGCCTGAACTGCCATACTTTGTATTTGTATCTCAACTGTTCTATCTAGTGCTGGCACATAAACTTCAATTATCTTGCCCTTAGGCATCTGAGGTAGTAGCGTCTCCTTTACGTTGAATGAGACCCACGGATCTTGAGTATCTGCAATAGTAATCACTGGAAAACCTGTTGAGACTAGCTCACCACGGTGGGCAACGATAGTTGAAATCTCACCAGAGAACGGAGCATATTGAGCTGCATCTGAAAGATAGGATTCCACCTCCATCACTGCACCATCGGCTCTTTCGACCAAGGCACGAGCAGCTAGAATATCCTCCTTTTGAGCACCTTCAACTGCCATATCATACTGTGCTTTGGCTATCTTTACGTTACCCTGCGCAACCTCATATTTCATTTTTATCTCATCGAGTTGCTGCTCTGCTACCACTCCTTCGTTGTAGAGATTCTGCACTCTTGCCAAGCTCTTACTTGCTAGCTCAGCTCCTGCTTGCGCCTGATGCCACAGGTTTTTTGCACTCTCGATCATCTGAGAACGTGCTCCAGCATCTGCTTTCTGACTTTGAGCCGAGGCTGCACTCTTAGCGGCTTGAGCCTGCTTTAGTTTAGCATCAACCTCAGGGGTAGCAATCGAGAATAGAAACGCTCCTTTTGTCACCATATCGCCCTCTCTAACCGAAAGAGAGTCGACACGACCTGCCAACTTAGAAGACACTTTCGAGACCGACACCTCAACCTCTCCCTGAATAGTTTGGATCTGCTCACCACGAAGAGCACCTGTTCCCATAATTACTATAAGCGCTACTGCACAAATGATTGCAACAATCGCTATAACTTTTTTATTCATATAATGTGTATTTTAATAACTTATCGATTCTGAATTAGCACCTACCATATAAAGAGCAAATTTATCTGTCAAACCACACACCTCCAACAACTTGGCAAGAGCTAAGTCATACTGATATGCAAGCTGAATTCTCTCTATTTTGGATTTTGCTAGATTTAATTGTGCATCAACAACATCGCGCGATGGCACTAAGCCCTCAGCAAATGCTTTACTCTTAGCCTCAAGATATTGAGCGGCAAACAGCAAGGTTGTATTATAACTATCAACTTGCTCGCCAAGCGATATTAGGTCATTATAACTCTTCTCGATAAGAGTTGCAATATCTAATTCAGCTTTCTGTCTAATCGACTCAACCATCCTTACAGTGGCTTTAGAGGCTTTGTACTCATTTACGTTCTTCATACCATTGAATAGTTTGTAGTCGACCGTAACCCCTATCATTGCATTAGGAAGAAGGTTTGTAAGTTGATAGTCTGCGATATTGGCTGCCCCCATAGCTGAGACAGTTGGAAGAAACTCTGCTCGCTTTGCTCTGACCAGCTCTTCAGCCATTGCGTGCTTAAAGTCAACCTGCTTAAGTAGCGGACTGCTTGAAAGTGCTTTTGCAACAAAGTAATCTAGCGGTTCAACAGATTTAAGGATAAACATATTAGTCAGTGGTTTATAATCTGCCTCCGCATTTAGGGTATTCTCTAGTGCTGTATTGACAGTTATTGCATCACGAGATGATTTCTGAAGATCCGCTTTTGCTCTATCGAAAAACATTTGAGCATACAGAAGTTCGGTTTTAGAGATGATACCATTCTTTTGCAATTCAACAGCATCACTGTAATGGTGTAACATTCCAGCCTTAACCTCATTTCTAACTTGAACTACCTGCTGCGAGAGCATCAACCCAAAATATCGCTCAACCAACTCATAGAATAGAGCATCCTTATCTATTTGTGTTTTGTTTTGACTCTCCTCTAACTTGATTCTAGCCACATTATTAGCAGCATTAATCCTACCACCAGTATAGATAGGAGCGATCATAGTAGCTCCAAAAACCAAAAAGTCATTTT
>CAYJOF010000073.1:0-7149 GCA_964371765.1 uncultured Rikenellaceae bacterium | reverse complement strand
GTACCATACTTCTTTTGTGTTGTGTTGTACGCCTTCTTCAATACCTTTAATTTTGTATTGATTATTCCGATTCTCGATACTCTATTCACAGAGGAAGCAAAAACAGCAGTAACAACGATGCCTCACTTTGAGTTCTCGACTTCATACCTAGATCAACTTATTAGATACCAAATATTTAGTAGATATGGTTCTGAGGGTTTGAATATCCAGTCGATCTTGATGGCCTTGAGCTTGTTTATGGTATTCTCGATGTTCTTTAGTAATCTGTTTAGATTTGGAGCCCAAAAAATAACCGAAAACTTCAAGATTCATGCTCTTCGAAATATACGTAACGCCCTGTTTACAAACGTGATGAAACTAAACGTGCGTTATTTTACTAATGAGCGCAAAGGAGATATTCTTTCAAAATTGACATCCGATATTACTGTGGTTCAGTTTACCGTATCAAGTACTTTGCAGGTTGCTCTAAAGGAGCCCCTTCTAATTATTGGATATATGGTAGCACTACTTGCTATTAGCGTAAAATTGACGATCTTTACGTTGCTATTTCTGCCAATTACAGCTGGAGTGATAGGATTTATAGTTAAGAAACTACGTCGTTATGCGCTATCCTCACAAGGAGTACTTAGTAATATGCTTACTATTGCTGAAGAGGCACTATCGGCTATGAAAGTTGTTAAGTCTTACAATATAACATCATACATTACAGACCTATTTGTGACTCAAAACGAGCGTTACTCTTCTCTCCAAAGACGTATGGCTACACGTCAACAGATGGCCTCTCCGATGAGTGAGTTTTTGGGTGTATCAGCAGTATCGGTGATTTTGGTTTATGGTGGTGGTTTGGTTATGGATGGGGAGTTGATTGCCAGCCAATTTATTGCCTACATAGCAATATTCTCTCAGATAACTCGCCCAGCAAGAGCACTTACTGATGCCTTTAGCAATATCCATCAAGGTTTGGCAGCAGGTGAGCGCGTGATGGAACTGATCGACACTAAGGCTGAGGTTGTTGATGACGAAAAATCATTTGAACTAAATCAGTTTAATGATAAAATTGAGTATAAGGGAGTTAACTTCAAATACGACCAAAAACTAGTTCTTAATAATATCAACCTAAGCATTAAAAAAGGTGAGACGATAGCTTTGGTGGGAGGATCTGGAGGAGGAAAGAGTACTTTAGCCGACCTAGTATCTCGTTTTTATGACGTTACGGAGGGTAGTATCACTATCGATGGCCACGACCTAAGAGAGGTCTCTATGCACTCGCTTCGTCAGCGTGTGGGTACTGTCTCTCAGGATGTTGTGCTGTTTAACGATACGATAGGAAATAATATTCGCTTAGGTAAACTAGATGCAACTCAACAAGAGATTGAGCAGGCGGCCAAGGTTGCAAATGCTTATGATTTTATTATGCAAACCGAAAATGGTTTTGATACAAATATTGGAGATAGAGGAGTGAAACTCTCAGGAGGACAGCGTCAGCGATTAAGCATTGCTAGAGCAGTGCTTAAAAATCCAGATATTCTGGTTTTGGATGAAGCTACCTCAGCACTCGATACTCAAAGTGAGAAATTGGTTCAACAGGCATTAGATTCACTACTTGAGAATCGTACTTCGATAGTGATTGCGCATCGCCTAAGTACAATTCAGAATGCAGATAGAATCTATGTCCTAGCTGAAGGCTCAATTGTGGAGCAGGGTACGCACGCTGAGTTGATAGAGATGGATGGATATTATAAGAAGATGATTGATATGCAAAATGTTTAACCCATGGAATCAATAAAGATATACGACAAACAATTTAGACCATATATCTCGGCTCAACAGATTGATCAGAGTGTAGAGAAATGTGCAGCAGATATTAATCTCAAATTTGAGAAAGCATCTACTGTACCAATAGTTGTTTCAGTCCTCAATGGCTCAATCTTCTTTACAGCAGACTTGACACGTAAGTTTAATTTCGATTTTGAAATTGATACCTACAAATACTGCTCATATCAAGGAACACAAACAACGGTGGATGGTAATGATCTATTTGGACTTAAATTATCAATAGAGGGAAAGGATGTTATCCTTATTGACGATATAGTAGAGAGTGGTTTCACTATGGAAAAAGTGATTAAATCACTAGAGAGAAACAATCCAAAATCTATCACTATTGTCGTGCTTGTACACAAACCAAATTGCCAAAAGGCAAAAATTAATGTTGACTATGCTGCAATAACTATCCCCGATAATGAGTTTATAGTAGGATATGGGTTTGATTATAACGAACTTGGAAGAGCATTAAAAGATATATATATCCTAGAGGAATAAATGAATATAAGTCAGGCAATAGAATTTAGCCAAGGTGGAAATAAATTACCCCTGAGCGAATGTTTTGAGACTCTCCAAGGAGAGGGAGCTCATACGGGGCGTGCTGTGGTATTTGTACGTCTTCAAGGATGTGATGTGGCTTGCTCTTGGTGTGACACTAAGTATAGCTGGATTGTAGAGCCAAAGCAGTTTTTGAGTGTTGAGCAGATAGTAGATAAAGTAAAGGCTTTTTGCACGAAATGTGTAGTTATCACCGGAGGTGAACCAACACTATACAATCTTGAACCACTACTTGATGCACTTCACGAATTGGGATACGAAATCAATATCGAAACATCTGGAACAGGATATGTGTCTCCCAAAATTGATTGGGTAACACTATCTCCTAAAAGTTTTAAAGAGCCTCTAAAAGAGAGCTTTATGTGCGCAAATGAGTTGAAAGTTGTTGTTGGTAGTAGTGAAGATTTTGAACGAGCTCACAGATGGATGGAGTGTGTGTCGGCAGAGTGTCGATGCTATATTCAAGCACAATGGGGTAATGAAGAGTCGTTGAAAATGGCTGTGGAGTTTGTTTTGAGAAATCCGAGATGGAGATTATCGCTACAAACTCATAAATATATAGGAATAGAATAAAAGTAGATGAGTGATTCATCGGAATAATTATTAATAGGCATTAAGCTTTTACAAAAAAATGGAAAACAGAAGACCAAGTGGTTCTTTCTTCCGAAGAAGAGAAGAGACCAGAGATCAAAATGACACCCCTATCCGCGAGGAACGAGGTGGAGAGAGAAACAACTTTGAAAGAGGTGCGCGTCGTCCTTACGGCGAGCGTAAAGAGGGCGGAGGTTTCCGCCAATCAGATCGCCCAAGCCGTCCTTACGGCGAGCGTAGAGAGGGTGGAGGTTTCCGTCAATCAGATCGTCCAAACCGTCCTTATGGCGAGCGTAGAGAGGGTGGAGGTTTCCGCCAATCAGATCGCCCAAGCCGTCCTTATGGCGAGCGTAGAGAGGGTGGAGAGTTCCGTCAATCGGATCGTCCAAATCGTCCTTACGGCGAGCGTAGAGAGGGTGGAGGAGAATTCCGCCAGTCGGATCGCCCACGTCGCCCATTTGGTGAGCGTAGCGAATCAGGCAATTCGTTCGATAGACCAAGACGTTCGTTCAACCCTAATTTTACTAGAGAAAATAGAGTTGCTGGAGGAAACAGAGATAGCTATGGTTCTAATCGTTCATTCTCTGAGCAATATGAGGATAATGGACGTAGAGGCATAAAGCGTGAAGGAGGTTCTAGATTCCACGAAGGCGAGTCATCGGCTAAGTTTGAAAATAGACGTAACGATAGACCAAGACGTGACTTTGGTTCAGATTCACGTGGTGGATTTGAGCGTAGAGACAGATTTGATAGAGATAAGAAATTTGATAGACCTGATCGTTTTGAAAGAGCACCACAACGCCCACAAAACTCACCAGAGGAGCCAGAAACACCAAACTTCACAAACGTTATGTCGGAGTTGCGTAAAGGTGATATTCGTCTTAATAGATATGTAGCTATGTCTGGTGTGTGCTCTCGTAGAGAGGCAGATGCAATGATTCAGGCTGGCAGAGTAACTGTTAATGGTGAGGTTGTAACCGAACTAGGAACAAAGGTTGATCACAAGTGTGAGGTGATGTTCGATGGAACATTAATTTGTGGTGAGAGAAGTGTGTATATCATAATGAACAAGCCAAAGGAGTACGTTACAACCCTTGAGGACAAGAACTGTAAATATATAGTGACAGACCTACTAGAGGGGCAGATTCAAGAGCGTGTTTATCCAGTCGGAAGACTAGACAAGAACTCTATGGGAGTCCTTATTCTTACTAATGATGGCGAGTTGACAAAGATACTTACTCACCCATCATACAACAAAAAGAAGATTTATCACGCTTATATCGATAAGGATATAACTGAGATGGATATGCAAAAACTAGCCGAAGGTGTTGAACTTGAGGATGGTATTTCGTTTGTTGATGAAATTAGTTGCGTTGATGGCAATCGTCGTGAGGTGGGAGTTGAGATTCACTCTGGCAAGAACCGTATCGTTCGCCGTCTTTTTGAGGCAGTTGGATACAAAGTTCGCAAGCTAGATAGAGTTTACTTCGCTGGGCTAACTAAGAAAGGTCTTCAGCGAGGTGAGTGGAGACATCTTACTCCGCAAGAAGTTGCATCTTTAAAGAAGTAATTTTTTTGAAGTAAAATATTTGAACATCTCAGTGGCGCAAGCTACTGAGATGTATTTCTATAATTAAGAATAACTTAATGAGGATATGAAAGAGATTCTTTTGGTTTTTCTGGGTGGAGGTTTAGGTAGTGTTGCTAGATATGCTGTGCGACTTGCCCTAGGTGGTATTCAAGGCTTACCTCTATCTACATTTGTGGTAAATGTTGTCGGATCACTCTTGATTGGTGTTCTGATGGCAAAATATGGTGCATCGAAAGAGCACTGGGCAAATTTTGTGTTTATGATTGGATTTTGTGGAGGGTTTACCACATTCTCTACCTTTACAATGGAGCTGCTAGAGCTCTCAAAGTCGGCAGGATACACCGAAGCTGCTATCTATGCAACACTCTCGGTTGTGCTATCTATTGCGGCTCTACTTCTGGGCGTTTACCTATATCGTAGCCTTAGTTAATCCTCCTGCCATCTAAATTTATCGACTGAAAGCCCTATGTGTTGTTCGATTCTTTCGACAACACTCTTAATGATACTCTCTACACTTATCTCTCCTTGATAGAATGATGGAGTAGCAGGTAGTATAATTCCCCCCGATAGAGTAACTAATTTCATATTCTCGATATGGATAAGAGAGTATGGTGTTTCCCTTAGTACTAGGATTAATTTCTTGCGCTCTTTGAGAGCCACGTCTGCCGCACGAGTAATTAGCGTGTCGGACACTCCGTGGGCTACTCTTCCAAGTGTTGCCGCACTACAAGGTACAATTACCATCACATCATCACAATTAGAACCTGAGGCTATAGAACAGTAGAAGTTGTCGTTCTGGAGCGTTCGCACTTTTGGAGGCAGTTGTTCCAACCATTGGGAGCCAACCTCGGCTGCTACTACCGAAAGAGCATTCTGTGAGAGAATTAGATTGATTCTTTCAACTTGTTTGTTGTGAGATAGTCTATCTAGCAACTCTTTTGCATATATAGCTCCACTTGCAGCTGTTATGGCTACTGTAATTCTCATTATTTTAACACTAATTTTTCAAATTTAAATCCCCTTTTCTGGAACTCACTCAATACTCTAGGTAGCGAAAATCGAACATTCCTAAAAGCCTTATGTGAGTCGTGATAGACAACAATTGAGCCACTACCGCTATTATACATCACATTTCGATAGCACTGTCGAGGTGATACATTTCGTTTGTAATCCATACTTAGAACACCCCAAAAAATTACGTGAAATTTTCGATTTAGGGCGATTAGTTGTCCAAGACGTAGCTTGCCATAAGGAGGTCGAAATAGGTTTGATTCGATAAACTCACTAGCTAACTCCACATCATTGATATACTCTCGATTTGGAGTATTCCAACTATTGACGTGACTATATGTATGATTTCCTACTGCGTGTCCACGACGAAGAATCTCTTGATAAATATCAGGATATAACTCTACGTTTTTTGCAATACAGAAAAATGTAGCTTTTGCATTGAACCTATCTAAAGTGTCAAGTACCCACTCTGTGACTTGTGGCGTTGGCCCGTCGTCAAATGTTAGATATAATATCTTAGAGTGTCGTTTGCCACGTAGTTTGAATCGAGCCATAAACAGGCAAGAATGTATAAACTTTATGATAGGATAATCCATTTAGAACACATTTAATTATAGATGGCAAAGGTAGCTAAGTTATACTAGATATCCAAATATTGCCAAAATTTATCAATCTTCTTGAATTTTCTGCATTTTTTCACTATCTTTGCATTCACTACAAATATTGTATTACTTCAAAACCATTTTATTATGAAAAAAAATCTTTTTCTGTTAGTTATTTCAACAATGTTCTTGTTTGCGTGTGGCAATTCATCTAATACAAACCACTCAAATTTGATTGAAGTAACTGGAGCACCTTACGAATTGGTGGTAGTTTGTGATAATCCAATATGGGAGAGCCCTGCGGGAGATACCCTCATTAATTTCTTCCAAGAGCCAGTAGTTATGCTAAATATGCCAGAACCAAGATTTACTCTAATGCATAAACGTCAGGCAGGCTTTAAGGGAATTTTTAAGATTCATCGCAATATCTTGATAATGAACGTTGATCAAACAATGACAGACACAACTAAATACAATTTTGATGTGCAATTTAATGTTTGGGCGACTCCTCAGGTGGTAATCTCTATCACAGCAGGTTCTAATGAGGTACTAGCTAAGGCATTTGAGGATAAGGCTGAGGAGATATTGGCTATCCTAGAGGAGAACGAGCAAGAGAGATTTAGAGTTAAATTTGAGAGATTTTCAAATGGAGAAAATAACCAGTTAGCAATACAGACAGTCGATGTTGGTATTGACCTTCCAAATAACTATGAGCTCAACAATGCTATCAAACCTGATTTTATTTGGTTCTCATACGAAATGCCAATCTCAAGTCAAGGCGTCGTGATCTACACCTATCCATATACAGGTCAAACTATTGATATGGACTACATCATCAAAATGAGAAATGAGTTTGTTAAACGTATCCCTGGACAACTAGAGGGTACACATATGCAAACCTCTCAAGCTTTTGTTCCTATGATGGAGGATATGGAGTATGATGGTGTTAAGTGGATAAAGGTGAAAGGATTTTGG
>CAYJOF010000072.1:6457-7165 GCA_964371765.1 uncultured Rikenellaceae bacterium | reverse complement strand
CTTGGTAAACATTAAAGATGGCTCAAAAGAGTTGATTAAGGAGGGAGTAATCGACAGACTAGCTCTATCTCCTAATGGAAAATATATTACTTGGTATAGCTATGAGCATAAAGCTTGGTTCTCGTACTCGGTTGAAAACAAAAAAGAGTACACCCTTACTACTGCCGATAAGTTCCTAGCGCACAATGACACTAATGATGTTCCAGATTACGCCTCATCTCAAGGAAGCGGAGGTTGGAGTAAGGATGATGAAGAGTTCTATATCTACGATAAGTATGACATATGGAGCTTCTCACCAACTGCATCAAGAGAGCCAAAATCTATGACTATCAACGGTAAGGAGAAAGGTATTATCTATCGCTTAGTTGATTTTGACAAGGATTCTCCACGCAACGAGCAGATTGTTTCTGGTTTTAATACTAAAACAAAAGGCAATGGTTACTATAAGGTAGCCTTCGGAAGTGGCAAAGCTCCACAAGCACTAATTGCTGGCGAGTTTAAAGTTTCTGGACTACTAAAAAGTGAGGACGGTAAGCAGTTCCTTTACACTCGTGAGAGCTTCGAGGAGTTTGGCAATGTTTGGTTAGCCAATGCTAGTTTTAAGAACAAAGAGCAGCTAACTGACGCTAACCCGCAGCAAAAAGAATTTAACTGGGGTACAACTGAACTTGTTAACTGGGTAAGCTACGATGGTAACAGAATCGAAGG
>CAYJOF010000072.1:2978-6446 GCA_964371765.1 uncultured Rikenellaceae bacterium | reverse complement strand
ATTTTGATCCTGCAAAGAAATATCCAATGATTGTGAGCTTCTACGACAGAAATTCAAACAACCTATACTCTCACCGCACACCTGAACTTCATCGCTCGACTATCGACTATCATTACTACACAAGTAACGGATATATAGTATTCAATCCAGACATCTTCTATAAGGATGGATTCCCAGGTCAGAGTGCATACAACTGCATTATGCCAGGTATTACCACACTTATCAACAGAGGTTTTATAGATGAGAAGAGAATCGGTGCTCAGGGTCATAGCTGGGGTGGTTATCAAGTTGCATACTTAGCTACACGTACAGATATGTTTGCTGCTATTGAGTCGGGTGCACCAGTTGTGAATATGTTATCAGCTTACGGTGGTATCCGTTGGCAAACTGGACTAAATCGTTCGTTCCAGTATGAGCATCAGCAAAGCCGTATCGGTGGCACAATCTGGGAAAAGCCTTTAGAGTTCATTGAAAACTCTCCTATCTTCTTTATGGATAAGGTAAACACTCCAATTCTGATAATGGCTAACGACGAAGATGGACACGTTCCATGGTGGCAAGGTATTGAGTATTTTGTTGCACTAAAGCGACTTGGCAAACCAACTTGGTTACTGAACTACACAGGAGAGCCTCACTGGCCTACTCTATTGCCTAACAAAAAGGATTTCCAGATTCGTATGTGTGGCTTCTTTGATCACTATCTAAAAGGCGAGCCAATGCCTAAGTGGATGAAAGATGGAGTTAAGGCTACAGAGCGTGACTTTATACTGAACTATTAATATAATACTATGTGTCAATAAGAGAAGGCGCCCCTTTTAGGGCGCCTTCTTTGCTTTGATAATATACAGAATAAAACCAAAGCTTACACTAAAAATACTTAACCCAAAAAGAAGGTGGCTTAGTAAGGAATACTAGCCACCTGTGTATAGGGGATAGTTACTCCCCCCGTACCTAGTTGTTTATAATAGCAAGCAACACATAAACGAATTTTGCCATTGTTTGCGAATTGAGTCAAAAAGTATCGAGTTAGTAGATTAGAAAATCGCACTATACTATTTTGATAATTCTATCATTGTTCAAATCATTTGAGATAATCTCAAAGCAATTGTCACTTTGACATTACAATATTACTAAGAATAACACACACCACCAAACATTTAGTGAATGATTTGATGATTGAGAACAAATTGAGGAATAAAATATTATATTAACAAATATAAATTTGACACAAAACAAAGATACTGCAATCAATAATATATTATTGCATATATATTCGTATAATATCACCCCAATTAAAACGGAATAGCAATAATTTAATATTTTTCTGTTTAAAAAACCCTAAAGGCGAAAAAACAAGGAAATTTCACAAAAAAAAGAGAAATGAAGGAAGTCGCAGAATTGTCAGTAGGATACTGAACATCCTAAATTGCAAGGAAATTGTGAACAAGTCTACAATTTCCATATTTATAAGCTGCAAATATTGAAAAGGTAGAACCTGTAGATTGAAAAGGTATTGAGTAGGCGATCTTAGTATTGGTGAAAAATATAACATAAAAATCTAACTACCATTGACAGAGAGTAGTATAAAGGGAATGACTACAATTTAAAGCAATATAAACTATTAGGGCTACTATCTCAATCTACGCCATATAGCCAAAATAAGTCTGCGTATAGGAAAGAGATTTCTCCATAAAAACCAATAAACTCTAAACCCCGTAGAGTCTAGCTGCACTACTTTGCCCGAGGGGCGTTGGATTTTATCTAATCTAGCAATTACAGATGTCCTATCAACAAACTCTCCTCTGTCGAGGTTGCCATCCCCTCTAAAATGACATTGATCTCCATCTATAGCAATTAAGCGATGTAAAACGTATGACCCATTGTTTTCAAACAGCAAAACATCTCCAATTTTTACGTTTAAAAAACAAACAGAAGAGAGTACTAACACATCTAGCTTATCTCTTAACATTGGTGACATACTATTCCCTCTCATAGGTATCTTTACACTATTTCCCTGGGATATGGCTCGATGTACCTCCTCAAAAAATATGCTGTTGGATATTATCATAGCGCCTAAGATTTGGATTGTTTGAAAATTGTTGAGCAACTCAATTCAGCGGCATCTGCATCTGGCAAACACTCCAATCCATATACAGGAACAACACTCAATATATTTGATATAATCTCGCACATTGCCTCTGAGAGCTCGTCATCATTGGCAAATGCAGGCGGACAAGATGGCATTAAAGAGGCAAAGCTTTCCAATACATTAAGACGCTTGATACGATTACAAGGCGCCTGACTTAGTCTTACAATAGCCGCTAGCTCATACTCCTCCTGCTTAAAACAAGGTGTTTTGCCACTCCAAGGTGATCCGCTCGCAAACACTCGACCTTGGCGATAATAAACAATTGGGGAGTCATCATTAAGCAACTTTGCACCATCGATATTCTCTCTCCATAATCTTGTATGAGTACTTTTACCTGTACCAGATTCCCCTAAGAATAGTACAGCTCTATTATTATAGACTATTGTAGAGGCGTGAACAGCTACCATCCCACTATGAACATTTGCCAATCCATAAGCTATCCACAACATATATAGCAAAGTGTATTTATCTGTATCACCGCAAATTGTTACTCGCCTATCTTGTGAGAAAAACACTAGAGTTAGATTTGCTGAATTGACACTATCGTTCACCATTGTAGCATAGCCCACCCCATCGAGTTTAAACATCTGGTAATCTACTCCTTGCGCCGAAAGAGTATATACAGGATTATCTTTTCTGAAGTCTGACTGCTTATCAACAATATTGATAGTAAAGTGGGCTGTGGAAGCATCACATTTAAACAGTTTAAATCCCGGCAGCTTATCTACATCAGCCGCCTTATCTCCCTCTATTGCAAAGGTAACACCAGCTATTTTGTAATAATTTATCATATCTCTATAACTCTAGTACATATACTCATAGGACCTTCCCTATGCGAAATCATTATTATTGTAAGTGACTTATCGCGCTGGGTAAGAGCAACGATAAGATCAAGAATCTCTCTTTCGGTCTCAATATCAACAGCCGAGGTCACCTCATCTAAAAAAATCAAATTTGCTTGTTTGTACAAGGCTCTAGCTAAACCTATTCTTTGGCGTTCGCCTCCCGACATTATAGCGTGAGATATTGGAGTATCAAATCCTTGAGGCAGTCTTAGAAGCCATCTATCAAGACCTAATTCACCTATAATGTGACTCATTCTTGCTATATCCAGATCACTATCGTTTAGTGCAATATTCTCTGCCACTGTTCCCTCCATAATAAACACATCTTGTGGAACATAGGCTATCTGCTTATGCCACGAATCAAGAACATTCTCCGACAAGACTTGCGAATCAACAAGAACACGCCCTCCCGTTGGTCTTAGGAATCCTTGCAGAATATTCATCAGGGTGGTTTTACCTCCTCCCGAGACACCT
>CAYJOF010000072.1:0-2968 GCA_964371765.1 uncultured Rikenellaceae bacterium | reverse complement strand
ATATTAAATGACAGTCCCTCAATGGTTGGTTTATTACTATCGGAGTAAGTATAAGACAAATTATCTACCTCAATAGTGGAGCTAAACACAATCTCTTGCTGTACAGATGCAGGAAACTCTGCATCGTCAATACTCTGTATAATAGGGAGAGTATATATATTGTTTTTGAGTTGAAGCCACGAGGATATGATTGAGGTAACACTAGGGAGAACCTTGAATGCTGTAACGGCAAATATACCTAAGAAAACACTCAACTCTTGTTTATTGTCGAACACCAAAACAACAAAAAATAACAATGTTGCCATCCCTATCTCTATTAAGGAGTTAGGTATCTTACTAAAGGTGTCGGTATTTACGTGATTGCGGCTTATAGTTTGGAGTTCGCTGTCGAAACGTCTATAAAAAAATCCATATGATTGATTAATTCTAATCTCTATATATCCTTTGAATATCTCATCGACAGTTTTCCATTGGCGATATTTAGCTTCATTTGATAATTTGCCATACTTTGCAACACGCTTATTTATCACAAAAAGATAAAGCAGTAGTAGAGGTAGTAGCAGAAGCAGTAAGAGTAAAGATATTTTGTAGGAGTAAATCGTTAGAGCTACAAACATCAATACGAGCAGAATTCCCTCTCCTGCGATTCTTAAAAGCGGATTGAGCACTCCTATGACAAACGAAAAACATATATGATTGACATCTCTGGTACATCCAGTAGTTCCGTGCTGTTTGATTCCCTGTAAACCTTTACGGTAGTAGTGAACTAACATCTGTTTGGAGAAGATTCGATAGACACTCAGCAAAAATTTGCTTATTGCTCTGTCTATCGATAAAACTATAAAATTTTTAAGGATAAGAAACGTAACTCCAGCCAGTGCGATAAGTGGAAGGTGATCATCGTATTTCTGTTCAGAGATTAGAGACAGTAGAAGAGCTAAAAGGACTGCCAAGCCAAGGAAATTGAATATCGCTTTTGCAAATATTCCAAGGATTGTAAGATAAGTTCCTTTGCCGTTAGAAATACTTCTATATATACTCTTAAAATCTAGCATATTAGTGTTTTGAAGAAGTTGTAAAACGCTTTATTCTTATTCGAAGCAGAGCAAAGAACATAGATAGCGAACATGTGTTGTAGACAACACTACCATTGCGACACAAGATATAGAATTGTTTTAGTCTCGTAAAAGATCTAACAAACATATTGCCCTTTAGGTTAGTTCTAAGATGAGGGAACATAATCATATCCATTATTCGTTGTTCGAGCTTAGTGTTTGGCGGAGTATTAATTATATCAAACTCATCTGGCATAGAAAGATACTCCTTACAAAGAGCAGTCATACTACCCAACATCTCCCATAATCCAACTTCTTTGTATGCCTCTGCAAGATAGTCGACATCTATCCTTTTGTGGTTTACAGAGAGGAACAGAGCCCAATCGCACAGATGGCGAAGTGCCAATCCATACGTAAAATGTCCCATCATATGACGTGACAAATATATAGCATTTGCGGTAGGCGATAGAGTGTAGGATATTGACTCTGAATTGAGCGAAAACTCTTCAAGGCCTTCTCTATCCATTAGCTCTAGTAATCGATTGTTGAGTATTCGATCCACTGAGTAGATTTCCGAATTTAGAATATTGCTATGAATCTCAATAGGAATACCTTTAAAATAGCAGTTAGCGTGCTTAAAGTCCTCATAATCAAACTCTCCACCACTACTAACTACAATATCAATACTCTCTTTATACTTGTCAAACGTCCAAATATCTATATCTCCCCCTTCTCTGTGATTAGGGGAAGGGTAGTACATCGAAAGAGCAAGCCCTTTAAGTAAGAGTATCTTGACTCCTCCTGCAGAAAATTTTGGAATCAGTTCATTATAGGTATTGATGTGGTGTTGATAACGCTTTTCAACTCTATCGGTATTTACAAGCCAAGGCAACCACACCTCTCGACTAGGCATATACTCTTTGGGCATAGTCTTTACCACATCGAAGATAAGGGCTTTCACACCCTGAATTTTAGCCTTTGAGAGCAGAGTAACCCATTGTGAAGAGTCAATTCCCTCAAAAAGTGATAAATCTATCTCTTTTTGCCACAATGATGCAGCAATAAGTTCAAAAAGTATCTTGTCTGTTCTCTCCATATCGATTACTCTATAACTCCATTCTGAGCTAAAATTTCAATCCACTTATTTACATCCCTTTGGGCTGTTTGTTCGTCAATATCGTAGTGATCAACAAGCATCTGAACTAGATCCTCAGAGCAAAAATCTCTATCAACAAGCTTAGTCCATAACCACACCGAACTAGAATTTAGTGATATAACTTTAGTCATATCTAATTCGCTGTTATTAACCTGAACAACAAGATTTTCACCTGCTATATTTCTTAACTTAAAATTACTTTTTATACGCATAAACCATACTGTTTTAATCAAAATAGGTAAAAGGAGACAAGGGTACTTGCAATTCCCAGAAGCAGAGCGATTAAGGCAGTGCTAAAACGCAGTTTGTCGGCTGCTAGACTAACAGATATGTAGATTCCTGTAAAGAGTATCAGCGCGATAAACAGCTCTGAGAATGCGTAAGCCTTATTGTATATCATTATATAGACAATTGACAGTAATGCCCCCAAGGACATCACTCGAGAATCAATTTTTAGAATCAAGTTGAGCGCCATCACCCAAAGTGCGGTTGTATATATTGCAGCCACAATTGTGTAGAAGATGTAGGATGAGATGATATATGAGCTCAACACAAAAAAGAAAGTCATCGAGATTGTGTAAAGAACACGACTATTTGTCACTTTTCGATGGATAATTGTAGGAGCTATTACATTTAGGAGCACTACGGTAGATAAGATTATAAGTTTCTCCATAGGAGAGCTCATCAATGAAAATAGTCCTTTCCCAAACAGCAAAGCAAAGAAAAGCCCCAGCAAGACCATCTGAGGGGAGGTAAT
>CAYJOF010000071.1:5833-7261 GCA_964371765.1 uncultured Rikenellaceae bacterium | reverse complement strand
CGCCTAGTGGCTGTAACAAGTTTAATTATCTTTCTTGATTTTGGAAGCATATAAAAACCAAAATCTCCCAATACACCGAAGGAACACACAAGCGGTATGAGTACTCTCTTTCGAGAGAAACGCTCGATGGACTGAATATCCCTTATAGGGATAATGTTCATTCCTAACACTCCGTGGGTTACTATATTTTTGTTAGTAATAACAAGCCTACGAGGTGCCGACATTGCAGCAAAGAAGAGCAGAGAGCTCATCAACCAAAAGAGCCCCCACGCAAGGTAGTTTCCCGATGATAAGTACTGTAATATTGTTGTAAGGGCAATAATCACTGCTATGGCTATAAAGATGGTAAGGTAATCGCGTCCAGCTCTTACGAATCGTTCAGTGTGGATTACCTCTTCTCGGGGACGGCTACGGTAGCGACCCACAAATACTTTTACTATTCTTGTTAATGTGTATGGCATCTAAGGTCTATAGGTTTTTGTTAAATGATTGTTTAAGAATCTCAACTGTACCCCTACCCTCACAAAAGAGCAGGTCAAGTATTGAAAGATTGCTCTCAAAAGGGTGATTCTCCGAGAATACTTGATAATACTCAATCGAGTTAAATTGGTCGTCCATACTCTTACACTTTGGAGAGATAAGTGAACGATAATCTCGTGACTGATCATCTGCAAGCTCTACATAAGTCTTACTAAATGTTATATTAGGGCTAAGGCTCAAAATATCTAACATAGTATTCATACTATGATTATTTATATCCAGCAGATATTTATGTGAAGAGCTAATTATCGGCTCTATCCTATCGAAAAAGTAGTCGAAATATGGCGAGTTCTTATAGGCACTAACTATGGAGCGAAGGTGTTGTCGCTGCCAGTCGGTCGAATAATCAATTTTGCAATCTTTCAATGGGGTTTTAGAGTTGTGAATCTTGTGGATAGGCACACTCAAAGAGAGTCTACCATTTGCACCCATTATATCACACCTGTTTCGGTAGGTTTGTTTGGTGTAGTGTTCATATATATCTACAACACACTCTTGCGAGGCAATAATTTTTGAGAAATATTGAATATTCCCAAAGTAGTTTGACGACAGTACTGTTAACATACCCAATCTCCATTCTCATTAATTAATTCTATCAATTTATCGATTGCCTCACTTTGATCAACACCCTTATAGATTGCTTCTTGTTTTTTAAATATTGTAACTTTTCCTCGTGCAGCTCCAATATAACCATAATCTGCATCAGCCATTTCACCAGGTCCATTGACAATACAGCCCATCACTGCTATCTTAATGTTTTTAAGATGATCTGTTCGTTTTTTTATCTCCTTGACTACCGATTGAATATCATATTGTGTTCGTCCACAAGCAGGACAAGAGATATACTCTGGACGAGAGAAGCGACGACGGCTAGCCTGAAGAATTGCA
>CAYJOF010000071.1:832-5823 GCA_964371765.1 uncultured Rikenellaceae bacterium | reverse complement strand
AACCATTAAACTTTTATGTGAAGTAGGTTTGGCTGAAGAATTGCAAGTGGGAGATACTCTACACACTGCTCCAAGCTGCAATCAAGCCACACTCCATCGAAGAATCCATCTATCAACACACCACCCAAATCGGCAGATGCAACTATCTGTAATTTCTCTATATTGCTTACCTCGTAGCTCTGTTTTAGGATTATCGGGTTTTTGATTGAATGGTTATGCAAATGAATAGCAATAGCACGATTTAGCTGAACAGAACCACCCTCAACAATTATGATTCTATCGTCAGAAATCTCCTTCAAGTTATCTAGTTGGGATAGTGATGAGATATGAAACAGGCGACTATCACCTAATCGGATAACTCTCGAATCGTTCAAAGATGATGATCTTTGTCCTATGTAAATGTAGTCATTTGGGTATTTCTCTATGAGTTTATCTACTGGAGTTTCTACTCTTGATATATCGAAAATCACACAAGGACTATCACTACCTCTACGTATAGGATTTATAGGATTATAGCTTGAAAAATCAACAAACTCTGCATCGATATTAACGCTACGTTGATCATAATGCTCCACTAGAAGTTGTGCTGAAGGGATCTCAGCCTCGGGCTCCTCTGTAAGCGATACTCTAATCGTATCGCCAATTCCATCGTTTAGAAGTGTCCCAATTCCTACACTAGAGCGCACTCTTCCATCTGCTCCCTCACCAGCTTCGGTGACCCCTAAGTGCAGCGGATAGTTCATCTGTTCGTGTAGCATTGCTGCACAAAGAGTTCTGTATGCACGCACCATTGTCACTGTATTGCTTGATTTCATCGACACAACTACATCACTAAAATTAAGCCTTTTGCAAACTCTTAGCAACTCCATTGCCGACTCCACCATTCCCTCAACCGTATTTCCATATCTCGACATTATTCTATCGGATAGGGATCCGTGATTAACTCCAATTCTAATGGCTCTCTTGAAAGTTTTGCATTTTTCCAAAAACTCTTCAAATCGATATTCAAGTCGATCAAGTTCCTCTTGATACTGCTCGGCAGTGTATTCTATTTGCTGGAAATTGGCTCTTCTGTCGACAAAATTACCAGGATTGATCCTCACCTTCTCTACGTGACAAACTGCCTCAAAGGCTGCAGCTGGATTAAGATGAATATCTGCTACGAGCTGTAAGTCGATACCTTGAATGGTAAGGTTTTCGCGAATCAGCCGAAGATTCTTAGCCTCCTGCACTCCTTGAGCAGTAAAGCGAACAAGTTTAGCTCCTACCTTAAAAATTCTCTTTGCCTGCTCTGTAGCCTCCTCAATCTTGTTTGTGTCTATTGTAGCCATCGATTGAATTACAATTGGCGCATCTCCTCCAATTGTAATATTTCCCACCTCGACAGTACTACTCTCCCTGCGTTTGTAGCAAGAAAGTGAGCTGCAATATTTGTGTAGTGTTTGATTCATTATTAAAAAATTACTACCTTTACCCAATTATTGGCAAGATATGAGTTTATTAGAGAATATTAACGACCCCAAAGATATAAAAAAGTTATCAATAGAGCAACTTCCACAACTCTGTACTGAGTTGAGAGAGTTCATTATCGATACGCTATCCTCCAACCCTGGCCATCTTGGTTCTAGTTTGGGGGTTGTTGAATTGACCGTTGCCCTTCACTACGTGTACGACACTCCAAACGACGATTTGGTGTGGGACGTTGGGCACCAAGCATACACACACAAAATCCTTACAGGAAGACGAGAAAGGTTTTATACTAATCGTACTCTCGGCGGCATTAGCGGATTCCCTAAACGAAGTGAGAGCAAGTATGACTCCTTTGGCGGTGGACACGCCTCAGTATCGATCTCTGCTGCTTTAGGTATGGATATAGCCAACCAACTGAGCAACAGTAAAAATAGAACTATTGCAGTGATTGGTGATGGAGCATTGACAGGCGGCCTCGCATTCGAGGGACTGAATAATGCGGGTGTGTCAGGAAAAAATATTCTAGTTGTTCTCAACGATAACGATATGTCGATAGACCCTAACGTGGGTGCTCTGAAAGACTATTTGGTGGGGATTACCACCTCAGCAGGTTACAACAACACAAAATCTTTCCTAAAAGGAATATTTAAACCATTCCCAACCCTAGACAGAGGGATAAGAAAATTGTGGTGTGGCTTAAAGTCATCGATAATGACTCGAGGCAACCTATTTGAGGCTCTTAAATTCCGATATTTTGGAATTGTTGATGGTCACGATGTTGTTGGACTTGTTAGACGACTTGAACAGATAAAAGATATGGATCGCCCTAAGATTCTGCATATAGTGACAACAAAGGGTAAGGGTTACGCACCTGCCGAGAGGAGTAAAACCACTTGGCACGCACCCGGGGAGTTTGATCCTAACACAGGAGAGCGTGTAGCGCAAAGTGGGGATCTATCGATGAGGTATCAAGATGTTTTTGGCGAGACACTACTAGAACTAGCAAAACTTAATGACAAGGTGGTTGGTATAACACCAGCAATGCCAACAGGCTGTTCGATGAATATAATGCAACGAGAGATACCTCAACGAGTGTTTGATGTAGGGATTGCCGAAGGGCATGCCGTTACCTTCTCTGGAGGTATGGCAACCAAAGGGATGATTCCTTTTTGTAATATTTACTCCTCATTCTCTCAGAGAGCCATTGACAACATCATTCACGATGTAGCTCTACAAGGGGTAGATGTAGCTCTGTGTCTTGATAGAGCTGGATTAGTTGGAGAGGATGGAGCAACTCATCACGGGGTGCTAGATATACCTCTACTAAGAGCAATTCCAAATACAATTATCGCCTCACCGCTCAACGAAAAAGAGCTAAGAGATATGATGTACACTGCTCAAAAGGGAGGTAATGGACTCTTTGTGATTCGTTATCCACGAGGGAGAGGTTCAATGGGAGAAGGATGGCAAACAGAGTTCAGGGCTTTGGAAATTGGCAAATCTCAAAAGCTAAAAAGTGGCGAAGATTTAGCTATTTTATCACTCGGCAACGTTGGGAATATGGCTGCAATAGCTATCCAAAGGGCGGAGCAACAGCACAACAAGAGTATCGAGCATATCGATCTAAGATTTGCAAAACCATTAGATGAGATGATGCTACACGATATTGGTAAACGCTTTAAGAGTATCATCACACTAGAGGATGGATCTCTTTGTGGGGGCGTTGGTAGCGCAATATTGGAGTTTTTCAACGACAATGGCTACTCTGTTCAAGTTAGACGACTTGGAGTACCAGATAGGTTTATCCAACACGGCAAAGTAAGTCAACTAATGAAAGAGTGCTGCTACGACGAGAACTCAATTGAAGAGGCAATAAATAATATTTTAAACAATAACTAAAGATTTTCCTATACACTTATAATTTTTATTAATAGTTTTTATTTGGTATCTTTCAAATAAAATACCTACTTTTGTAGTGAAGAAATTTATTAACAAAAACAATGAACAGAATGGAAAAGAAGTTTATTTGCACTGTATGTGGTTATATTCACATGGGTGAAGAGGCTCCAGAGAGATGCCCACAATGTAAAGTACCTGCTAACAAATTTGAAGAAGTAGCAGAAAATGATAATGGTCTAGAGTGGGCAGATGAGCACCGTATTGGTGTTGCAAAAGATGCTCCACAAGAAATCCTTGATGGTCTTCACGCACATTTCAATGGCGAGTGCGCTGAGGTAGGAATGTACCTAGCTATGAGCCGTCAGGCAGATAGAGAAGGTTACCCAGAGATTGCAGAGGCATACAAGCGTATTGCTTGGGAGGAGGCTGAACACGCATCGAAATTTGCAGAACTACTAGGCGAGTGTGTTTGGAATACTGAGAAAAACCTTAAACTACGTATGGAGGCGGAGGCTGGAGCTTGTATGGATAAGAAGCGTATCGCCACTCTAGCAAAGCAACACAACCTAGATGCTATTCACGACACAGTTCACGAAATGTGTAAGGATGAGGCTCGTCACGGTCAAGCATTTGAGGGACTATATAACCGTTTTTTCAAGAAATAGTATATAGAATTACAACAAAAAATGGCGATTAGATATTTTATCTAATCGCCATTTTTGTAAGAAAGGTTTATTACGAGATATTAAAGATCATATACCTTCACCTGAGTCTTACCCATTTGATTGGTTACAAGCTGTTTCCCGTCATTCGAAACATCAAAAAACATTACTGCCTCTGGAAGTATCAGACGCTGTAAATGCTCTCCCTGCATATCAAACACGTGGATCTCATCTCCAACATATTCATTCTTGAATTTCTCTTTATTAGCCGCCAAGGCATAAATCTTATCCTCTGTCATATCTAGTTCGATATAAGCGGTACGCGTATTTTCGTTTGCAGTAATGGTAGGGCCATTAGAGCCTACTGTAAAGCCTGCCTGCATATCAAACTCAGAGAACCTCCATCGGTGTACAATCTTATTGTCCACTACCTCAAAACAGTCAATACCTCCATCGAATTTAACGGTCCTTACAAAGTAGTTATTTTGGCTTGATGATGCAATTTTTGATGGCATCATAACATAAACATACGCCTTTACAGGGATAGATGAAGGAATAGGAGGTGTGTGTGACGATTGGTCGATAAGCTCACCTCTACTGTTGTAGAGATTAAGTGTATAATCGTCCAATTTAGTAGTAGAAATAAAATTGCCACTAACTAATCTCTCAAGGGCAGGAATTTCTTGATTAACCTGAATAGCATCTACAAAATCTAGCGTATCGTTTAGCTCCTTAGTTGCAAATCCAGATGTAGGGTAGTTGAACAGCCCCAACATGGTTTTGCCATCTTGAGTAAAAATATCGATACTCTTTGGATCTTCATAGCGATTATCGCCTCGTCCTCGAGGAGCATACCTACCTAGTAATTTGCCAGATAGGTCGAATATTTTCACACTCTTTTGGTGTTTTCTATCTATCGTAACAATATTATTGTTAGAAATCAATACGTTCGAGATGAGT
>CAYJOF010000071.1:0-790 GCA_964371765.1 uncultured Rikenellaceae bacterium | reverse complement strand
AAAATATCGTCACCCAACGCTACTGCGGTAGGATTCTCCAAAACAATCTCTTGTTTTGGGTTGAATCCATTGCCTCCACAACTAAACAACAATGTTGAGATAGCAGCCACAAAAAAGACAGCTCTATTCAATTTCATACCACTACCCTAATTATTGTTATACTTTCTAAATACGGCCAACTCTTTATTGTCGTCCATCAGATAAAGTTTATTATCCTTAATCTTGAACTGGTCGACCTCTTCCAACATTTTTAAATAACCTCTTTCAACGTTATCGTTAGGACACAACATCATTGTCGTTCCTGGGTTTTTAAACTCTAATTCATTCTTCTCTTCAAGTTCGTAGAATGAGAAATAGTTATTGCAATCCCCCTTGCCGTGAGTGCGCAACTCAATAGGATCAAATCCTAGCGTAAAACTATCATCTTCGGCCATTTTTAGATCAGAGATACCATTAAGTGTCTCTAGTTTCCATTGTGATGCAACTAGTTCATCTTGCTGCTTTTTGTAATCTGTACACGAGAACAGTAGCGACACTGTACCCAACAAAACAATTACCTTTTTCATACTTTATTTCTTTTATTGTTGATTTTCTACTCTTGTTAAAACGGCAACCACATTACCTCTGTCAAGTAACATTAATTCGCCTTCGTTTATAATAAAACCATCGATACACTTGAGCGTATCAAAATACGCCTGTTCCATACCTCCGTCATTGCAGTTCATTTTTGTACCTCCGATAGAGGTAAACGAAAGATCGCTCTTACCCTCAATTGCAAATGAGGCGAAAT
>CAYJOF010000070.1:0-7271 GCA_964371765.1 uncultured Rikenellaceae bacterium | reverse complement strand
CATATCCAATTAGGAATGCACGGCGGGCCTCTTTATAGTTCTCGTCGGCGCTACTCATTGGTGTTCTGCTCTCGTTTACACACTTATTGTAGTGGACAAGTATTGCAGGAATATCAATTCCATATGGGCACGGCATACAGTATTGGCACTCATTACAAGGAATAGTAGGATACTCCCTCATCATCTTAGCCGTATCTAGTAGGAATTGGAACTCCTCCTCATCCAAAGGCTTAAGTGGTGAGTAAGTACGTATGTTGTCTTGCAGATGTTCCATATAGGTCATGCCACTCAAAACTGTAAACACGTTTGGTGGAGATCCTGCAAAGCGGAATGCCCACGATGCAACACTATTATCTTCAGCTCTTTCTTTCAGGCGGTTGTAGATATTATCAGGAAGGTTCGCCAATCGTCCCCCTAGTAGTGGCTCCATTACAATAATTGGGATATTGTATTTAGTAACCTCATTATATAGGTACTCAGCATTTAGATTAGGACCAGTAGCGTAATGCCAATCGGAGTAGTTGTATTGAATCTGAACAAAATCCCATTTTACCTCGTCGTGCATAGCCAAAGCCTCATCGAAACCTTCCTTAACACCGTGGAACGACCAACCCAAATTGCGAATCTTTCCAATTCTGCGCTGCTCTAGTAGGAAATCAAGTAGTCCATTATCTATGAATCGTTCCTTAAGAGATCCAGCGTTCCCCCCTAAAACGTGTAGAAGGTAGTAGTCGAAATACTCAACCTGAAGATTTTTTAGTGAGTTGTTGAACATTGCAACGCCAAACTCATAAGTGTGATTTGAGAAGTTCGACATTTTTGTAGTAATAAAGAATTTCTCACGTGGGTGGCGTTTTAGGGCAATACCTGTCGATTTCTCACTCCAACCTTGAATATATACAGGTGCAGTGTCGAAATAGTTTACTCCGTGCTCTATTGCATAATCAACTAGTTCATTTACAGCCTCCTGATCAATTACATTCTCTCCCTTTACTGGTGTTGGTAGAAGGGGCCATCTCATACAGCCATAGCCCAAAAGCGATGTTTTGTCTTTACTGCCGGGATGTATTCGGTAAGTCATTTTGTCTTTTGGTACCTCTTGTACATCTTGTGATGCGGCATTAGCCGATGCGCTCTTTGCTCCAAACATTGCGGCAGTTGATGCAAGAGAGCTGATACCCACTACCTTAATGAAATCTCTTCTATTTATTTTATTATTTTTTTCCATCTTGATTCAAATTAAGTTACAACCTATGCTAAACTGTTTTGTGCATCTTAACACCCTCTACCCATATTGCACTCACTGGGCGTGCTGGGCAGACATACTCACACGCTCCACAGCCGATACATTTCTCTGAGTTTATTATCGGTTTAGGTAGCGAGTTAGTGCCCTTTTTTGCCCTCATAGTTATAGCACCAGTAGGGCAGTGGCGAGCGCAATTTCCGCACTCTTGCTTATCTACCACTGGTATACATCTGCCGTGGCGAACTTTAGCTTGGCCTATCTGAGTAGACGATTTATCTTCTTTAGTGATAGCATTGATAGCCCCAGAAGGACATACCTCTGAACATTTAGTACACTCTGGACGACAGTAGCCTTCCTCGAAGCTCATCACAGGTTGCATAAAGTTCTCTAGCGACTGTGAAGGGCGAAGAACTCTATTTGGGCAGACAGATATACAAAGCTGGCAGGCTGTACACTTACGGCGCATATTGCGATCGTTGAGTGATCCTGCAGGTGTGATAGGCGTCTCTCTCTGTCGAGTAGCGCGAGGTAAAATTTCTGCCAATCCTCCATCCATCTTGATATTTGTTAGTAGAGAATCGGTAGTTTGTGCCTTAATTGCCGAAGTTGCAAGTATTGCTCCAGTTGCAAGAAATGCTCTTCTTGAGTTGGTATTGTCGCTTGACGGTTCAGGTGAAGGAGCTACTTGTTTGCCATAGGCATATTTATAGCCAATTGCATCCATTTCGCACTTTTCAATACAGTTGAAGCAAGTTACACATCTGCTATTGTCAATTATTTGATTCTTTAGGTCAATGCAGCTAGATTTACAGGCCTTACTACATTTTGCACACTTATTACATCTTTGGCTATCGATAGATATTCTGTAAAGAGCTTTAGATGACACAAAACCTAGGAGAGTTCCCACTGGGCATATTGTATTGCAGTATGTTCTGCCTCCTCTTGCTGCTAGTATAGATATAGCCACGATTGACACAACTGCAATAATAATTATAGGCAAGCCCTTTGCAATTGTCTCAATCTCATAGAATGCGTAGCTGTCAGCTCGCTCTGCATAGCCTGCGAGAATGTTATTGCCCCATATCCAAATAGGCTGAAGTAGGTTGTTGGCAAATCTTCCATAAATAGAGTAAGGATCTAGAAGAGCTACAACTTGATTTATTCCAACAGCAATAGATACAAAGAAAATACTAAAAACTATTACTCTAAGGACAGTTTTTGGTTTTGAGTATTTGTAGAACTTTTTCTTGCCTCTTGATATACTTGCCACAAGGTCTTGGTATACACCCAAAGGACATATCACCGAGCAGTATATACGGCCACATACAAATGTGAGCAGTACTAATAGAGCAATTACTAGAACGTTGAGTGCTAGTATCGCAGGCACAAATTGAATCTTGGCGAGAAACCCAAACCATTGGTGGAGTGTTCCCGTGAAGTCTAAGAATAGAAGAGTTATCAACAAAAAGAATATTGTTGATAGAATTAACCTAAGTTTCTTCATCATAATGTAAATATGTTAGTTCGTAAAATATTCGAGCTGTAATAGTTACAACCCGATAAACCTACCATTTCCTGACTACAAAAATATTAATAATAATTGTATAATACAAAAAAGCAGGTCGATTTTTTATCGACCTGCTCAAATAAACAAATTGTTGTGTTAGCTTTGGATTATTCTGCAACGAATACATCCTTGCCCTCACCACAAAGAGGACATAACCAATCAGCAGGAACATCTTCCCAAGCTGTACCTGGATTTACACCATTGTCTGGATCACCTGCTTCAACATCGTATACGTAACCGCATACTTCACATACATAATTAGCCATAATATTAAAATTTAAAGTTACTGTTCAGATGCAAAGATAGTAAAAACTTTTTATAATATCACAAATAAGTGGAAATTATGAATTTTTCTTCTTATAAGCATCCACTATCATAGCTATTGCACCATCGCCCGTTACATTACAAGCTGTTCCAAAACTATCCATAGTTATATATAGTGCAATCATCATACCAATTAGCGACTCATCAAAACCAAGTATTGAGGTCAGTAGTCCCAGTGCTGCCATAATTGCTCCACCAGGTACGCCTGGCGCTGCAACCATCGCCACACCTAGGGCAAATATAAATCCAGTAAACAATTCAATATTGACATCCATCCCTTGCATCATCATAAGTGCTACTGCACAAGCAACAATCTTTAGGATACTGCCAGAGAGGTGGATAGTAGCACATAGAGGCACCACAAAGCCTGCAAGGTCTGGTTCAACCCCATTTTTGATTGCCTGACGCATCGTAACGGGGATCGTTGCGGCTGAGGATTGTGTTCCAAGAGCGGTAAAATATGCAGGCATCATATTTCTCAGAGATGTAAATGGATTTCTCTTAGCGACGAAGCCAGCTATAGCAAATTGAGTGAGTAGCAGAAGTATATGCATTGCAAAAATCACTGCTATTACAGTCAAGAATAGGCTCATCATCATAGATACCTGACCCACTACCCCCATTTTTAGGAATATACCAAAAATGAATAGAGGTAAGAAGGGTATAATGATAGAGGTGATAACCTTCATAATTACCTCCCTGAACTCAGAGAGGACATTTTTTGTGTAGTTTCCACTAACAGTAGATAAACCCAAACCCAATACAAACGCAGTTACAAGCGCACCCATAACAGTAATAACAGGAGGCATCTTTACCTCAAAAAATGCAGCATAGATAGATTCGTCTACCGTTGAGATCTGATCTAAGCTAACCCCGCTGTTGATCAATGAGGGAAACGACCAAGTACATGTAAAATAAGAGAAATATCCAGCTAAGATAGTTGATCCATAGGCTATGAGCACCGTAAGTCCAAGTAGTTTGCCAGTCCCTTTGCCCAACTCGGCAATGCCGGGAGCTACCAATCCAAGGATGATAAGAGGAATGATAAAGTCTAGGAAATTACTGAACAGTGCGTTGAATGTAGTGAAAATCCGAACTAGTGGAGTAGGGAAGAAGTAGCTACAAGCAATACCAAGCGCAATTGCAATGATAATCTTTGGTAGAAGTCCAATCTTTGAATAAATCTCTTTCATAAGCTAAATTTTATTGATATTATAACAATTCATCGTCTGCAAACTCGATTGCCTCAAATTTCTGCTTATCTCCTAGGGAGAATTTTATGTATGTAATCTTATATCCCTCTTTCAGGAATTTAGATTCATAGGTTGTACGTATAGTTGTAAGGTCTGACTCTGCGCCAATTCGCTCGTCGTTGTATATATCCTCTGATACAAACTCAATATCTATATTGTTGTGCTCACACAGCTCTCTAGTGTATCGATGAAGATGTAGTGAATCTGTCTTTAGGTGCACCTTGCCCTCAGGTTTTAGAAATTGAGAGTAATACTCCAAAAATAGATTTCCAGTCAATCGTTTCTTTATTCTATTCTTTTTTAGTTGGGGATCGGGGAATGTTACCCAAATCTCCGATACTTCATTTTGAGAGAAGAAAGAGTTTATGAACTCTATTCTAGTGCGAATAAAGCCAATATTGTTCATAGCGTTTTCTGTTGCAGTTTTTGCTCCACGCCACAATCTTGCTCCCTTTATATCTATTCCAATAAAGTTTATGTTTGGGTATCTTTGAGCGAGATTTACAGTATACTCACCCCTTCCACAACCTAATTCTAGGACTATTGGATTGTCATTCTTAAAGAAATCTCTACCCCAATTGCCTTTTAGTTTGTAGTCCTTGCCAAATATCTCATCGAACTCCGCTTGTATTAAACAATCGAAACTCTTGCACTCTTCAAATCTTTTTAACTTATCTTTTCCCATTATCGTCTTCCATCTTATATATAAATAGCCCTATGGATGAGGCTTTAAAATCTTCTGTTGGTGATAGTTTTAAGGTGTACTCTCCGCTAGCATCAAATTTTACATTATTTACCAATTCAATATTTATCTTCTCCCCTTTATAGGAGAGTTTTTTGGTGCGATCAGCGGCAAGTCTTACATCAATTGTGTCGACTAGGTCGCTATGCCCCTGCTTTTGTACTCTCAGCACAAATGAAGCCATTTGTGGAGGAGTGTTTGAGGTGTTTGTGTGAAGTCGTAGAGTGTATCTCGAAAGAGTGTCCTCAACTGTAAAAGAGTGGGTGAGGGTGTCAAGGGTTCTCATCACCCCCTGTTCAACTCTCTTTATCTCGAAAGAGTGGTGTTTTATCTGTTGGCAAGATGTGATTGCAACTGTGCACCACATAAGCATAACTCCCACTACTGCACACCTCATAGCCTACTCTTCGCTCTTTTTAGTTCCGTTAGGATTGTTGTTAGGACGTCTAGGTCCCTGTCTGCGATTATTGTTGTAGCGTCTAGGCTTGTTTGTGCCCTCTGCTCCTTCGCCTTTAGGTTGTGCTGCCTGTCTCTCCTTAGGTGCTTGTTGAGGTTTTCTCTCCTGCTGTTGCCCATCCCCTTTTGCTCTTTGGTCGTTGCCTCTGCGAGGGTTGCCACTATTTTCGTTGTTTGCTCTACGAGGGTTGCCTCCAGCCTCTGCATTGCTTCTGCGAGGGTTTGTGCCTGCTTCACTATTTGCTCTGCGTGGATTTCCACCTGCCTCGCCGCTAGGCTTTCTTGCTGGACGATTATTTCGTTTTTTATTCTTTTTGACAATCTTTTTGTCAAATCGTGTGATACTATCGTCACCAATCACATTCTTATATCCTACACTCTCCTCATTGTCAGAGATAATCTCTTCGTTGATCAGCTCCTCTGCCTTAATGCCTCGCTTGTTCATAGAGATAATCTCTCTTACTGTGTCTGCTGATAGTACTTTTGTGTTTACAAAAAGATGAGGGTCTGTGCTGAATGTCATCTTGCCTTTGAAAATATCTGTTTTGACTAGATAGTACTCGCCATTGATAGTTTGCAGAGGGGTATTTACTCTAGGAATATCTTTTCGAGCATCAATGTAAGAATCTACCTCGAAATTCAAACAACACTTTAGCTTACCACACTGTCCTGCCAACTTCTGAGGAGTTAGCAAAATATCTTGGAAGCGAGCAGAGTTGGTCGTTACCGAGACGAAATTTGTGATAAAAGAAGAGCAACACAAATCTCTACCACAAGATCCTATACCACCAATACGACCAGCCTCTTGTCTAGCACCAATCTGTTTCATCTCGATCCTAATCTTAAATTCGTCTGCAAGAATTTTTATTAGTTCTCTAAAGTCAACTCTCTCGTCTGCAATGTAGTAGAATATGGCTTTTATGCGGTCTCCTTGATACTCCACGTCGCCAATCTTCATATTTAGCTCCAGTTGGGCAGCTATCTGGCGTGATTTTATCATTGTTGCGTGCTCTAGCGAGATAGCCTCCTGCCATCTCTCAATGTCGTATGGTTTTGCAAATCGATACACCTTCTTAAACTCTAGGTCTCTAGGCGAGAATCTCTTGCATCTCATATGCTTCCTTACCATATCTTCACTCATAGAGACGACCCCAATATCGTGGCCGGGGTTACCCTCTACGGCAACTATATCGCCCACCTTAATAGGTAGCTCATTTACGTTATCGTAGTATCCCTTGCGAGTATTTTTAAATCTTACCTCTACTATTTTGTTGATTTTAGAGGGTTGTAATTTCTCAATCCAATCGTTTGTGTTGAGTTTGAATCCTCCGTGAGTGAGTGTTGTTGTTACTTCGTGAGTTGTCTCGTCAAGCGAAAAAACACATCCTCTCTCATGATTTATATCTATTTTACGACTCATTTTTTGTTTTTTATCTAAATTTATGGTTGTCCCCAATGAGGGAACGGTGCACTTAGTGCAAAATAACTCACAAATGTACGGTTTTTTTTCAACATTTCCAAAGTTGGCCATAATCGCATACTTATTTTGCTCTCTTTTTTGTGGCAATCAATTATTAGTGTCCGATTTTGCCTGCCGATAGGTGTGGGTGATTAAAAAATCTTTGAACCCTGATTTGTAGATCCGTTTTATGCTCGCCACGAAGCCATAAAACTAAATTTTGA
>CAYJOF010000069.1:0-7342 GCA_964371765.1 uncultured Rikenellaceae bacterium | reverse complement strand
ATCGCAACACTTAGCTACTCTCAATGCAAAATTGAAATGACGTTTGACCTCCCTAAGCAAATTGAGGCAGACGGGAAAGTCATTATAAATATTTATTCTAGTAGCAATCAGCGAATTGAAATCAAAGGAGAGGCTACTAATGAGGCTATCGATCAGCTATCATTCAAAACAAAGGAGGGGGTACTGAGCATAGAGCGTAAGTTACCTCTATCACTTCGTAAAACTACGATAGATTCTGTTGTACTTGATATGTATATCCAAAGACCTATCGACCTTGTTGCAAAAGATGGAGCGGAGATATATTTTGCAGAGATGTTCGACACTAGCAACATCAAGATAGAGTCTTACGGAGGATCTAGCGTTGTTGCAGTACTTACAACACAGAAGGCAACACTGGAGGCAAACACAAGTGGCAAGATTTTGGTAAGTGGAAAAATAAACAGTATAGATCTATCGGCAAAGAGTAGCGGCTACATCAACACCATCCAGACCGAATGTGACTCTCTCACAGCATTGAGCAACACTAATGGCGAGGCATACGTAAGAGCTAATCTATTTCTTGATCTGAAAGCATCTACTGGCGGAAATATTTTCCATAAAGGTAGCACAAAAGAGTTAATAAAATCGATATCAAATTTTGGACACATCGAGAAATTCTAGCAAATAGAAATGCGTAAGATTCATAACAACATAAAGCATTTGATTAAGGCAGTTTTAGATGGCACTGTGGACACCTCAGAACAAAGGGTTGCCCACAAAATCTTTAAGAAGGCTATCACTATCGTAATCTTTGTTAATATTGTATCGATTCTTGCATCAACCTTTGAGGAGCTTAACGACTACAACACCCTATTTGTTAGCATCTCATACATTTCGTCCATTATCTTTACAGTAGAATATATCTTGCGTGTATTCTCAGCCCCAGGCGATAAAACACAAAAAAAGGCTGCAACATTACGCCTCAGATATATTTTTTCATTTATGGGTTTGGTCGATTTTATCACCATACTACCCTATGCTATTCAATTTACAGGAGTCTCGGCAAGTGAGTATGCACACATTACCGAATTCACAAAAATATTTGTAACACTTAAGCTACTACGCTACTCTACAACATTCAGCTTCATCTTAGACGTTTTCTACTCGGTAAGAAGAGAGATGATTTTTGCCACGATAATTGCCCTGTCTGTTGTCATCGTCTCAGGTTTGATGATGTATCAAATTGAGAAAGACGCTCAACCAGCAGTATTCTCAAACGCTGGAGATGGTCTTTGGTGGTCTATTATAACATTTACAACTGTGGGCTATGGAGATGTGCGCCCCATAACAGAGCTTGGGCGGATTGTAGCAGGGATTATTGCATTTGCTGGAATCGGAATCTTGGCTCTTCCCGCAGGTATTATCAGCTCTGCATTTATCAAGCGTGTAAATAGCCTTAAGAATCCAGACAACAATATCCCCATAAAAGCACTGGATATTTTGGAGCCAAAATTCAATCATTCTGAAAATCACGACAACATAAACTCACACGAGCAGAAACACGACAATAACTATTGCCCACACTGTGGAACAAAACTAAACAACAATGACAATTAGTGTATTCACAAGTATTTTAGTACTATTTATTATCTACTTTTTGGTGTTAAAAAACAGAGCTAAACCATTAACAAAAGCTCAAAGAGATAAACTTAACCCAGACCAGATAATTAAAAACCTAGGCTACTCTAACAGCCAGTTTGCAAAAGATCAGGGAGCATATTACAACTACAAATCAAGAATAAAGACAGCCTCTAAGGAGCAATTTCCCGAAGCCATTGTGCTTTCTTGTCACGATTCTCGCATTGCCGTTGAGGATATTTTCCAACGAGGAGTTGGGGATATTTTTGTAGTAAGGATCGCAGGAAACGTCACCAACACCGACGTACTAGCAAGTTTAGAGTATGGCTGCTGTGTGATGGGAGCTAAGGTGGTTATTGTAATGGGGCACAACAACTGCGGAGCAGTGGTCTCTGCCATACAACAAGTTCATACTGGAAACATTGGCAAACTAATCAAAAGAATTGAACCATCGATTGAGCTTGCAAAGTCTCAGTTTGTTGGCATTAATGGAGTTCAAAATCCAGATTTTGTAGATTTGGTGTGTAGGTTAAATGTAAAAAATAGTATCAACGAAATTCGCTCGAAAAGCCCTTCGCTTCATCAGATGGAGCAACGAGGAGATATAAAGATTGTCGGCTCAATATATGATATGACAAGTGGCAAGGTTGAGTTTCTTGATATTTAATTTTGTGACTCGTATAAATCTTTGTATCTTTGCAAATTAATTACAAATAAAAAAGAAAATAATGACCGAAAGAATAGATGCTATCATTAGCTATATCGAGGAGAAGAAAGGTGAAAATATCGTAGTTATCGACCTAACGGGTGTCGATGGCACTATCTGCGATTACTTCGTAATCTGCGAAGCGCAATCAACCACACAAACCGAAGCGATTTCAAACGAAATAGAGGATAAGATGAATCAAGAACACGGCGAGAAAGCACTTCGTGTACAGGGTCGTGCAAGTGGTTTGTGGATTGTTATGGATTATGGCGATATTTTTGTTCATATGTTCGAGAGAGAAACTCGTGCTTACTACGGACTTGAGGAATTGTGGGCAGATGTCCCAATGAAGCAGTATGAATCTCAGTACTAAGCAAATAAACATTAAAAATTAAGAATTAACAAGAGATATAGATGTCATCAAAAAAACCAGTAATAGGTAGATCCTACCTATGGATATATGCAGTATTGGGTGTTGCCGTTCTAGTTTGGTCCTATTTTGGAGCTGGAGGTGCGCCAATCAAAACGTCTTGGGATATAGTAAAGAATGAGTTCATTGCAGGTGGTGTAATCGAAAAGGTAGAGGTTGTTAACGACAAAACCGCCAACGTTTATATCATCCCTACGGCACTCGATTCGCTATCAAAAATAGAAAAATACAAGGATATTGTAACCTCAACAAGAGAGCCTCAATTCTACTTTAGAATCGGCTCGTTGGAGAAGTTTCAAAACGACTTTGAGAAGGCTCAAAACCCTGCTCACACCATACCTCTAGAGTTTAAAGAGGAGACAAGCTTCTGGACTGGATTTTCTGGACTGTTGCCAATTCTTCTTATTATCGGATTCTGGATTTTCATTATGAGAGGAATGGGTAGCAAGGGCGGTGCTGGCGGTGGCAATGTTTTCAACGTTGGCAAAGCAAAAGCTCAGGTCTACAACAAGGAATCTGAGGGGAAGGTAACATTTAAGGATGTTGCAGGCCTAAGCGAGGTTAAGGTTGAGATTATGGAGATAGTCGACTTTCTGAAAAATCCTAAGAAATATAGCGACCTTGGAGGTAAAATACCGAAAGGTGCGCTACTTATAGGCCCTCCAGGCACAGGTAAAACGCTTCTTGCAAAGGCAGTTGCGGGTGAGGCAGATGTTCCATTTTTGTCAATGAGTGGTTCTGATTTTGTTGAGATGTTTGTAGGTGTTGGCGCCTCACGTGTGCGTGACCTATTCAAGCAAGCAAAGGAAAAATCTCCTTGTATTGTATTTATCGATGAGATAGATGCAATTGGTAGAGCCCGTAGCAAGAATGGCGGTTACTCGTCGAATGACGAAAGAGAAAACACCCTAAACCAACTACTTACAGAGATGGATGGTTTTGGAACAAACTCTGGGGTGATTATACTTGCTGCAACAAACCGAGCTGACATTCTTGATAAAGCACTAACTCGTGCTGGTCGTTTCGACCGTCAGATAAACGTTGAATTACCGAACCAAAAAGAGCGTGAGGAGATCATCAACGTTCACATCAAGAGAATCAAATTAAGTAAGGACTTTGACAAGGAGTTCTTTGCTCGCCAAACACCAGGGTTCTCTGGAGCAGATATTGCAAATGTATGTAACGAGGCAGCACTTATTGCAGCTCGTAAAGATAAGAAAGAGGTAGAGAAACAGGATTTCCTAGATGCTATCGACAGAATAATCGGAGGTCTTGAACGTAAGAGTAAGGTAATAACCTCAGAGGAGAAAAAAGTTATAGCATATCACGAAGCGGGCCACGCAACGGTAAGCTGGATGCTTGAGCACGCAAACCCTCTGATTAAAGTTACTATCGTACCTCGTGGTAAAGCACTTGGTGCAGCTTGGTATCTTCCTGGTGAGCGTCAGATAACAACTAAAAACCAATTGATGCACGAGATGGCTGCTATTTTGGGAGGCAGGGCATCTGAGGAGCTAACCTTTGGAGAGATCTCAACTGGCGCACTAAACGACCTAGAGAGAGTAACAAAGCAGGCATACGCAATGGTTGCATACTATGGTATGGGTAAGACTACTGGCAATGCAAGCTACTACAACTCATCGGCAAATGAGTCGTTTACAAAACCATATTCAGAGAAAACTGCGCAAGAGATCGATCTAGAGAGTAAAGAGCTGATTGATTTGGCATACAAGGAGGCTATCTCTATCTTAGAGACCAATAGAGAGGGCTTAGTAACACTTGCGGAGCTACTACTAGAGAAAGAGGTAGTATTTGCTGAGGATTTGGAGAGAATTTTTGGCGCTAGAAGAGGAAAAACTGTAGGGGAGGAGCTTCTTGAAGAGGAAATCCAAAATACAGAAGAGCCTTCAATAGAGGATCAAAAGGAGTAGAAATTATAAAGAGAGATAGTGATAATCGAAGCTATCTGAGCTTTGACTTAGATGATTATGAAGAATTTAATTGTACGAGCAATGAGTGGCGCACTACTGGTTTTGGTAGTATTGTCAACCGTTCTATGGTGTGATTTATCACGCTATGCTATTCTTTCAATCATTGGATTGGCTGGCTACTGGGAGTTTCTATCGTTGTATAAAACAAAAGGTGTACAAAGTACAAAGGTAATGGCTACGATAGGTGCCCTAGTTATACTTTTGGTAAACCTACTTGGCCAACAGATAGAGATAAGTGTTTTTAGCGTGATTGCAGTGTTGTTTATCAGCAGAGCAATCTACCAACTATACAGAAAAAACGAAAATGGACTAGAGTCAATAGCGTATGAATCCTTGGGATTGATATATACCATCCTACCGATGGTGCTTTTATACCAAAGCGACAAATACACTATTTTCGCACTATTTATTTTTGTGTGGCTCAACGACATTGGAGCATACTTAGTTGGAATCACAATAGGCAAACATAGACTATTTCCTAGGCTCTCTCCTAAGAAATCTTGGGAAGGGTTCTGGGGTGGTTTTATAATCTGTATATCGGCTGGTATAGTTTGGGCAGTGACTCAAGATAAAGATATACTATATTGGATACTTGTTGCAGCTGTAACATCACTGTCAGCAGTTTTTGGAGATCTTTTCGAATCGATGTTCAAACGTTCACTCGAAATTAAGGACTCAGGAAACACCATCCCTGGCCACGGAGGAGTACTAGACAGATTCGACGCACTCTATTTTGCAGCCTATGGATTATTTATAGTTGAGGCAATTTTTAAACTACTAAATTAAACAAGATTAATATGAAGATAGATAAAGAGGGGTACATAATTATTAGAAATACCACAATAGGCTCACTACTACTAAGCGGTGTTGCCTTTGTTGCGCTAAATATGTGTGCTGCGATAATTGTATCTTCAATTGCTCTTCTTGCAACACTTTTTGTACTAAGATTCTTCCGTCTACCCTCACGAGAGACCCTTAACGAGATCGACTCTATCTACTCTCCCGCCGATGGCACGATTGTAGTTTGTGAGAGAGTATTCGAAGAGGAGTACCTAAAGCGAGAGTGTATCCAAATATCGGTATTTATGTCGGTTTGGAATGTGCACGCAAACTGGTACCCTATCAAGGGTGAAGTTGCATTTTTCAAGCACCACCACGGTGATTTTATGGTTGCTTGGCACCCAAAATCGTCGACAGAGAATGAGCGTACAACCGTTGTAATCAAGCAAAGTAACAGAGAGGTACTTCTTCGCCAAATTGCTGGTGCGGTAGCTAGACGAATTGTCTGTTATGCAAAAGATGATAAGCACGTTGAGCAGAACCAGCGTATGGGATTCATAAAATTTGGTTCACGGGTAGATTTGTTCCTACCTCTTGATGCAGATATTAAAGTAAGACTTAACGATAAGGTAGTAGGCTCACAAACAGTCATTGCCGAGTTTTCAGATAAAAAGAAGCAGTAATATGAATAGATTAGAGAAATATATTATAGCTACAGTAGTTACCACAGCAGTATTCTTTCTGATTTGGTACTTCAGCACTATTGTAATATATATTCTAATCTCTTTTGTACTTTCGCTCATCGGCAAACCTGTAATGGATAGAATCTGCAAGATAGAGCTAAAGGGGCACACACTACCACGTTGGATGGCATCGACGGTAGTTATGTCAATGTTGGTTGTAGCAGCAGTGATTCTTTGGCAGTTATTTGTACCTGTAATCATTGATAAGTTCTCATTTATATCATCTACCCAAATTTCCGATCTTCGTGAAATCATTCAAAAACCTCTTACGGCTCTGAACAATAGTGTTCACGATATACTTGGTCAGGACCTAGAGATTGATAGTTCAGAACTTATCCACGAGGCTTCTAGTCGAGTGCAGGAAATTATTACAGCTACGCTCAAAAACTTTGGATCGCTGATCGATTTTGCAACATCGCTATTTGTAGCAATATTCTCAATATTCTTTATAACTTTCTTCTTCTTAAAGGAAGATAGGCTATTTAGAACAGGACTACTGATGCTATTCCCCGTAAGGTTTGAGAACAAAGTAAACACGGCTTTAATGTCGTCAATATCTCTATTATCAAAATACTTTTTAGCTCTAGTAGCAGAATCTACAATCAAGCTAATAATAATCACAGGAGGATTTGTAATCTACGGACTAGAGTTCTCCACAGCTCTACTAGTTGGGCTTATCTCGGCAGTGCTGAACGTAATCCCCTATATTGGTCCTCTGATTGGTGCAATACTTGGGGTGATGCTTGCCCTGCTTAATTTTAGTGGCGACCCTGCATCGCTGATAACATTCTCGGTAATCCTTTTTGGAGCATTCCAACTCTTCGACAACCTAATCATACAACCATATATGTACTCAACAAGTGTCAAGGCTCACCCGCTAGAGATTTTCTTAATAATTCTCCTAGCAGGCAGTGTAGGAGGAGCGATGGGTATGCTATTGGCAATTCCAGTATATACAATTATTAGAGTTGTAGCAAAAGAGTTCTTCAACAACCTAAGAGTTGTACAAAAACTAACAGAGAAGATAGACGAATAGAAAAAAGACTAACCTAATATAGTAAGATGAAAGAAATTA
>CAYJOF010000068.1:0-7392 GCA_964371765.1 uncultured Rikenellaceae bacterium | reverse complement strand
TAGACTTAGGATCTAGTGCCGAGAGGCGTGGGGGTTCGAGTCCCTTCATCCGCACGAAACCGCTGCCTACAAATATGTAGGTAGCGGTTTTTAGCATTAAAGAGAATTTTTAATTTATTACACAACAAATATGCAAGTAGTAAGAGAGAATATCGGCAATCTGAACGAGATTATCAAAATTACAGTAGAAGCTGCAGACTACACACAGAATGTAGAGAAAGCTCTAAAAGACTATAAGAAAAAGGCTAACGTACCAGGTTTTAGACCAGGTATGGTTCCAATGGGTATCATCAAGAAGATGTACCTAAAGGGAGTTACAGCTGACGAAACCTATAAAATGGCATCGCAAGAGTGCTACAAATACCTTACAGATAACAAAATTGAGATTCTAGGCGATCCTCTTCCATCGGAGACACAACCTGAGCTTGATTTTGAGCAGCAGGGCAACCTAGAGTTCCATTTTGAGATTGGTGTATCACCAGAGATCAATATCGATTTGTCGTCGGTAGAGGTAACAAACAATCAGATTGGCCTAGAGGCAGATATGGTTGATGGCTACAAGAAGAACTATCTTCAGAGATTTGGAAAGCTAGTTGATGTTGCTGAGGTTACTGAAACTGAGGCTATCACAGGAACTCTTACTCAAGGCGAGGAGACTATCGAGGAGGCGTATGTAGGTCTTATCTCTATGAGCGATGAGCAGAGAGCACCATATATCGGAAAGAAGGTTGGCGATGTGATGGAGGTTAATGTAAACGAGCTTTACACCAGCGAGCAGCAAAGAGCAACTATCCTTAAGAAGGATGTCGCTGAGCTTGCAGATATAAACCCAAATTACACTCTTACAATCACTCAAATTCGTCAATTTGAGCTTCCAGAGGTAACTGAGGAGCTACTTGCTGAAGCATTCCCAAATAGCGATATTAAGACTCCTGAGCAGTTCGACACTTTTGCAAACGAGGAGGTTCAAAAGCAGCTTGATAACGAAAGTAAGCACCTACTAGCAGTAACTATCCGTCGTAAGTTGATAGAGTTGGCTGGTTTCCAACTTCCAGACACTTTCCTAAAGAAGTGGATCTATGCAATGAACGAGGGTAAGTACTCTAACGAAGAGATCGAGAACGAGTATGCTCAATTCACTGAGATGATGTCTTGGGATATTATCAAGCGTCACTATGTTGTTGCAAACGATATGAAAGTTGAGCGTGACGATCTAATCGAGGAGGCAAAACAGATGGCAAAAATGCAGTTTATTCAATACGGAATGCCTACAATCGAGGACTCATTACTAGTAAACTATGCAAACCAAATCATCAGCAACAAAGATGAGGCTCGCAAGCTATACGACGCTATCTATGAGCGTATGTGTGTTGAGTTCATTGAGAGTAAGATCAAGGTTGAGAACAAAACAGTAACGGTTAAAGAGTTTGGTGAGTTGATCAAATAATTTTCCGCAGATACATTACAGTAAGGAGGCTGTCACGAAATATTTCGTGACAGCCTCCTTACTATATAATGTATCAATATTCAGTTTCCACTAAAACAAAAAAAGAGCATCCGTGGGGATGCTCTTTGTAGTACAGTTGTCTAATTAAAATACACCTGCGTAGTATGAATCTGCGCCACCTTTGATAGCTGCACCCACAGTAAATCCGTCCGCAGAGGCCTGAGTAACATCAAACTTATAGATATTACCATCGCCATCAACTGGGCAAATAGCCATATAAAGATTGTTACCAACTAGGCGAGCGCTCTGGTAGTACCACAAATCTAAGTTTGTAGGCATATTCATTCTAATTGCAGTCTTTGTGTTAAGGTCAACGCGAGCAACGCCCCAGTAGTTACCCTCATCATCCTTATTTTCGTTGAATGGAACATAACCAATACCATTACCAGCATAATGCCATCCTGTAGCTGTGATGTCATAAGCAGAATTAAGAGCTTGCTTTAGACTGAATACATATGAATCATCATACACACCATTAGAGATTTTAAGGATATGAGTATTAGTCATTGTTAGTTGGTAAACATCGTTTCTGCTTGCTCCTGAACCACCATAAGCATAGATTGGAAGAGAACGGTAACCGTAAGTATCTGAGTCAACAGAAAGACCTGTCTCAACGATTCGTGGGTTCTCGAATGAAGGGTAATCAAAAATCAACACACCTGCACGGCCTTTTGTACCATCTCTCTTTGTAGGATCAGACGCAAGTGCTCTGCCTCTAGCGATACCGTAGTAAATCTTATCCCCTTGTATGAGTGGCATATGAGTTCTCCACACATAAGTATTCTCCGCAATATCGTAAGCATTACGAGGAAGTTCAATGGATTTAGTTGTTGAGATAAGCATATTCTCTAGATCAAGAATTGCAATCTTCATCTCGGATTTTGTATACTCATAAACAGTACCATCAGCGTTGTACATTGGCGTTGTAACGATGTTGTGAACAGAAGCGAACTGATCACTTAGCTTAGAACAACGACCATAAGCAGAACCTACTGCGTCAGTTGTTGAAAGTTGGCTACCGACAGAGGTGTAGTTTACGCCACCACTTACAGCAAACTTATCGAACGTACCTCCACCGTAGCTATAATTGTAAAGGAACTTACCATCAGTAGATGTAAATGTAAATGCAGATCTAGTAGATGGGGTCTCGAAACCTCTACCACCATCGATCTCACCAGTCATAAGATCTGTTAGAGCCTGTGCATAACTAGGAGTACTTCCTTCGTCACTTGCACACCATACTACGTTGTATAATGTCTCTGCTTGTGGATCCTCAGGACCATCTGTTGATGAGTTGTCGCAAGAAACAAGTGCAAAAAGTGCAAATGCTCCTACTAGAAAATTACGTGTTTTCATTTTTTCTAAAAAAGTTTTGTTGTTATTTATTAATTTATGGTTCTACAATATTTTGTAACTTATTTTAAAGAACACCATTCTTCCTGGTTTTTGAAGAGCATAGTTGTCGAACAGTTGCTCATTGAAAATGTTCTTTGCATCGGTACTCAGAGACAATCTATCACCTTTGAAGTTATAGACAAGTCCTATATCGTGAGTGAGTTGCGAAGGGATAGTTGCCTTTCCTGCTGCGCCAAGGCTTTCCCAGTTCTTATAGAATTCGTGAGTATAGTTTACGTGATAGCTAATCATAAGTTTATCACCACTAGTAAACACATTTGGGAATCTGTATGAAGCGCCACCGTTGGTCAAGAAGTATGGCATATTGCGTAGACGATCACCATACCATCTATATTCTCCTCCGTTTTGATCATATTGAAGATTGAAGCGAGCGTCAATATACGACAAAGCCATATTCATATGAAAACGATTACCTAGCATATATTTTAGTTCGAAGTCAACTCCCTTACTTAAAATTTGACCAATATTCTCGAAATTATATGTCTCGTCACCCGTATTTATCTCTGCACGATCAATCATATTTGTAACATCACGGTAGAAGGAGTTAATACTACCACCTAAGTGACTTCTTCCCATCTCGATAGGCTCAACCATTGCTCCGATATTGAAATTCAAACTCTCCTCTGGCTTTAGATTATAGTTTGGCTCAACGTTCTCGGCTGTATTACCAATCATCTCTGTAATTCCCGGCAGACGAAGAGCATTCTCAGCAGAAAGAGTAAGCATAACATCAGGAACAACTTTGTAAGATAGAGCCATACCATATCCACTTCCATCCATTGGAGCCTCTACTGTAAGCGGAACAAAGTTACCTGTATCATCTTGAATTGGGTCAGTAAGCGATAGTGTTTGATTATAATATTTGTAGAATAACGACAGACCTAATTTTTTGTCAAAAAACTTAGCATCGTAAGCACCAGCAAGAATATATTTATTAATCTTACGAGTGTCCATTAGATTCTGTTCGTAAACTGGCAGCATTGGGTCATCAATGTCTCTAGTAAAATAAGAGAATGAACCATTTGCAGATATAAGATGATTATCCTCATCGTCGATTGCATACTGCACCGTAGTACGATTATTGAAATTATTCTCTAGGTTTGCTGCAAGAGTTGCACGACCTGCCTCACCCGTTGTTGCCCAATGTACTATGTCTCCATATCTATCAACGACAGGATTACCCGACCAATCATACTTTACGTTAGTGGTATCGATTGTCATTCTATCTGCATAGGAGTAGGCAAAATTAGTTTTAATGTCTAGTCTAGGTAGAACATTCTCTTTGTCATATCTTAGGTTTGCTACATAAGAATCCTGCTTACTGTGACGATTGCCATAGACAGTCTCCATTGTTGCTCCCGTTTGAATATCCTTATCGATATTTGAGTATACAAGATTTAGTTGCAGATTGTCTGCCCAGCTCAGTCCTGTAAATCCAGTGTTAGCATTCACACCATAAGTTAGGTAGTCGTCGTGGAAACGCTCAGCAGTGATATTCTCTACCCTTCCTGTAATAGGGTCAGTTACGTAGACAGCATCTCCCCACACCTTATAGTTATTATCGCTAGAGTTGTAGTATGCCGAGCCTCCGATATAGAAACCCGATTTATCATCACGGTACAGACCATTTAGATTTACGTTGTGCGTATTGAGTGAACCGTATGAGTATGAGGCATTAAGAGACTTAGCGCCTTTGTTCTTTAGGATTACATTTACAGCTCCTCCAAGTGCATCATCTGCTAGGTGAGCTGGCACAACTCCCTTATAAACCTCAACTCTCTCGATAAGAGCAGGTGGAATATTAGACACCGAGAACGAGCGACCGTACGCATCGATAGGCACTCCATCAATATAAACTTTCACCGACTTGCCAGACAATCCGTTAATGTTGTACTCAACTGCCGAACCGATACCACCTCCTTGACGTATTTTTATGCCTGCGGTACGATTTAGTAGCTCATCGGTAGTAAAAGACGAACGAAGAGTTGTAATAGGGGATATGCTACTCACCGAAAAACCTCTTTCTTGAAGTTCTCTGGTGTGAGTACGACCAGTCACAACAACCTCTTCTAGCGCAATCACTGCTACGTCAAGTGTGATTGTCATATCGACGATTTGACGCTTCTTTAACTCTACATCTGTGCTGAATGGAGTGAAACTAACGTGTGATACTCCAAATTTATGCTCCCCTGCAGGAACTTTTAGCTTAAACTCACCCTTACTGTCGGTAAGAACATTGTATCCTGTGCCCTCGATATATACCATCGCAAAAGGCACTACACTCTTATCTTGTCCAGAATATACTACACCGCTAATATAGGCATTTGAATGTTTTTCTTTATGAAATTTGTCTGTTTCATTATTCGTATCTGTATAATTCAGATTACTTGTCTCTAAGCCATTTGGGGCACTCTCTTGGTTTGTGTGTGCGGCCACTAGCGAGCCACACATTACAAACGCAATAATCAATAAAAATCTCACTCTCGTCTTCATATTTAAATTCAGGTGCAAAGATAGAGTTTAGAGACACTGCTAGCAATCCCTTATAATAGGTAAAATCCAGCAGTAAAAGAGAGTAAAATACCTATTGTACGGTATACTAAGATTAAGAAAAACAACAGGTCTGGAAAAAACAAAGGGGAGATGCCTCACGGCAGCTCCCCATAGCGGAAGGATAAATCCCTCCTACCCTAAAACAAACTAACAAAACATCATTATATCTAATCTTGGTTCTGAGGTTTGCACCTCTCTGCTAAAATAACTATTGTTTCCCACCTCGAGATCTCATATCTCGCTTTCCTTCTTTTTTATTTTGCTTACCTTTGGCTTTGACCATTTTTTTCTTACCTCCTCTCTTGCTATATAGCTCTTGGAGCTGTTTAGCATTTAATATCTTCTCAAATTTCTCAAAGTATTTTTTGTCAATATCCAAAATCGCTTGGCGATTATCAAAACGAGCTTCAATCATCTGGGTGATTTGATCATCACTCATAGGTGCTTCTGGTTTTTGAGCTTTTGTTTGGCTCATCACATTCTGTTTTGCTGTAAGATATTCTGTATAGATTTCTTTAAATTCCACCTCATTTTTATCCTCCAGCATCAACTGACTGCTTACCCTCTGAACTCTGTTCTCGATTCGTTCTTGCGGATCAAGCTCTCTATTTTTTTGATTTGCATTTAATTCTCTTTGGGCAAAAAGTGTAGTCGACACAACTAGCATCGTTGCTACTAAAATCATCTTTTTCATAATCCTTTATTTAAAGTTAATATTATCTACCACCTCTTCCTCCTTGTGATCGACCTCCTTGGGGCGCCGATGGCATTTTTAATCCTGCTATCATATATTGTTCATATAGAACGATTAGTTGCTTGTCGGTAAGGAACTTCTTAAAATCTGCAAAGAAAGTTTTATCCAACTGAACACTTGCTGTTCTTAGATCAATCTTCTGCTCTACGTTTGCTACTGTTGTCTCGCCCTGCTGCTCTAGCATAGAGGATTGACGTTCCTTTTGAAGTAATTGTAGCTTTTGAGCTAGATATTCATTATAAAGCATCTTGAAATTTGGTTCCTGTGTCTCATCAAGCTTAAGTTTCTTTACCGCTTTATTTATTTGATTATCGATTAACTCCTGTGGATCAAAACCTTGCGCTCGTCCACCTCCTTGGGCTGAGCCTCTGTCACCACCTCGTTGTTGAGCATAAGTTGTTGCTGTGATTGCAATAATCGAAAAAACTACCAAAACTATCCTTTTCATATTTCTGTTGATTAAGTTATTAATATTCGTTGATTGTAAGAGTCGAGAAAAAGGCAAAAGTTAAATCCAAATCATAAAAAAAAGAATAATTTTCTTGAAAATAATTATGCTGTATATATATGGTGTAGATAGTATAAAAAAAATAGTATGTAATAGTGTTGGTATGGGAAAAATTTGTAATTTTGAAAAAAATATCTGATACAATTTAACCTTTGGGATTAATTTGTATCAAACAGACAAGAAACAAAGATAATGAAACATAGTGACGATAAGATAATATTAGCAAAACTTGCCAATAGGCGCGAGCGAGATGAGGGGTTTTCGTTGCTGATGAACAAATATAAGCAGAGAGTCTATTGGCATATAAGACGTATGGTTGTTTCGCACTGTGATGCAGAGGACGTGCTACAAGAAACCTTTATAAACGTCTATCGCTTTGCCGACAAGTTTGACGGGAAGAGTGCAATATATACGTGGCTCTACCGCATAGCAACAAACGAATGCTTGCGTCATTTTCGCAACAATAAACTCTCTGGAGATACTATATCCGAAGATAGTTCAGATTTGTTGGATAGGGTTCAAAGCGAGATAGACGTATCGGAAGACGAAATAGTAGCAAAATTCAAGGAGGCAATACTTAGGCTTCCTCGACGTCAACAACTGGTATTTAATATGAGATACTACGACGAGATGAGCTACGACGAAATAGCCGAG
>CAYJOF010000067.1:2701-7545 GCA_964371765.1 uncultured Rikenellaceae bacterium | reverse complement strand
CCAACGATTAATACTCTTAGCAAAAGAGATCACAGGATATATCATCACACCAACAACAGCAGGCCTAAGTGCCTTAAATATTGCCTCAATAACTGGTTCGTGGATAATGTTAGAGAAAGTCATTGCCACTATCAACAAAATTATAAAGGACGGAAGAGATGCTCCTAGCATTCCTGCGACTAGCCCCTTAACGCCAAATTTTTGATGTCCGATAAGCGATGCTAGATTAATTACAATTGGGCCTGGGAAAGAGGTAGCTAGAGTCATATAGCTCATAAAGTTCTCTTTGCTTATCCATTTACGTTTGTCGACAAACTCCCTCTCCACAACAGTAACCATCACATAGCCACTGCCAAATGTGATTGCTCCTATTCGAAAGAATACCCAAAATAGAAATAAAACCTCTCTCATATAATATAGTATTATACTATTTCAGACAACTCTCAAAGAACACCCATAGGTTATCTTCTTTAGGTGATGGTGCCGTGATTGAAAGCGAGGATTTGGTAACTGGGTGCGTCAATTCTACTCTTCGAGAGTGTAGAGATATTCCCCCTGTTCCCTTATTTGAACGCTGCGCTCCATATTTCAAATCTCCTTTAATTGGGCAACCCATTTTTGAGAGTTGACAACGAATTTGATGATGGCGACCTGTGATAAGCTCCACCTCAAGAAGGTAGAAGTTCATACTAACACATATCATCTCATAGTTTAGAATTGCCTCTTTGGAGTCGCCTCTAGGTTTGAGATGAGCATAAGAACGATTCGATTTACTGTCTCGAGATATGTGGTGAACAAGAGTTTGGCTATCGTGTTGAGGTTTATTGGATACAATAGCCCAATATATTTTTTTAATCTCACGACGCTTTATCATATCGTTTAGTCGAGTAAGAGCTTTTGAGGTTTTGGCAAAGAGCACTACTCCACTAACTGGTTTGTCTAGTCTGTGAGCAACTCCAAGAAAAACATTTCCCTGCTTATCATCTCTAATTTTGATATACTCCTTTACCATATTATCAAGTGACGGTGAGCCTGAAACATCCTCCTGAACAGATACTCCTATTGGTTTATTGACTGCTATGAGGTGATTATCCTCAAAAAGTATATCTCGTTTACTTATTGACATTGTATTTATTTGCTTATATAATTTCTGGACAAAGGTAGTAAAAAAGAATCACTAATTGCGAGAGAAAAACCCAAAGCATAGATTATATCACACACTTACCAAAATAAAAGCCATAAAAAATTAATAATCAACACGATAATCATTATACGATTTATAATATTTTCACAGGACACTGTTTTTTTTTATACAAATATGCAGAAAAAATAGGAAATATTTGTTTCTTATAGAAATAAGTAGTATTTTTGTGTATTAATTGGAACATATAGAGATCCAAAGTGAGTAAGAACTATTTTTTAACAAATATAAACACAAAATTATGATGACCATTCCAAACGCAGTAGAGACTATCATCAAGAAGAAGCCTTTCTTGGAGAGTGCGCTAATTGACGGTATTGTGAATCTGTCTGCTCTTTCAAGGCAGATTAAACCTAAACTAGAGGAGATGTTGGGTAAGGAGGTTAACGACGGAGCTATCATTATGGCATTAAACCGATTAGTTCCAAAATTAGAGATGATCTCAATTCTTAAATTTAAGAGTATTATGGACAACGTGGGCGATATTATCGTTCGCTCTAACCTTATCGACTACTCTTATGTAAACTCAAAAACCCTACACCACTGTCAAGCAGATCTACTTGACCGTATCAAATCAAAAAGCGATGTATTCTGCACCTTCTCGCAAGGTATTGGAGAGACTACATTAGTAGTTAGTAATGTTATTGCGCCTATGGTTGAGCAGATTTTTGACAAAGAAGAGCTAGTTGAGAAATACACTAACCTTTCATCCATCACTGTAAAACTGCCTAAAGAGAACAGCAACTATCCGGGAGTTTACTACTACATCTTCAAGAAATTAGCTTGGGACAATATCAACGTTGTTGATGTTATCAGCACAACTAGCGAGTTTACAATTATCGTTGAGGATTCTAATATCCACAAAGCGTTTTCAATTTTGATGGAGATAAAGAACCAAAACTTCACAGTAACAGAAACGAGTTTTTAATAAATAAAAAATATAGTAAAATGGCAAGCATTCGCAACCTAAAAAAATTTGTAATCTACCAAACAAATGAACTGTTAGATGATTGTAGATTGACACTTATGTTCAACACAACTGTAAATCAAGAAGATATCCTTGATATTATGATTAAGGGTGTTGATCTAAGAAACGATCTTTTTGATATGATCAACAATCCAGCAGATAAGAGCGACAAGAAAGCACTTAAGGCTCACTACCGCACAGTTATCAACAAAGTATACACTGGCTGCGATGAATTGTTTGAGCAATTAAGCAAAAGTTTCAAGTCATAATTGTCGTAGAATCGAACAAAGGAGTGGATATTGTTAATTATCCACCCTTTTTTCAATATATGTATAAACAATGAAAAGAATCTGTGTAATAACAAGAATACGAAACGACGAATTCTTCTTAAGAAAATGGGTGGCATACTATGGCCCTCTTTTTGGCGAAGAAAACCTATATGTATATTTAGATGGCAAGGATCAACCTATCCCTAGCCAGTATCCAAAGGTTAATATCTTTTCGTGTGATAGAATTCAGGGTCAGGTAGTTGAATCAGAGAAGAAAAGGCTACAATTCCTTTCGGACCGAGCAGCTGAATTGTTCCAAACATACGACCTAGTGATTGGATGTGATGTGGATGAGTTCTTGGCAGTAGATCCTGCGCTTGGAGTATCACTTGGAGAATATATCAGCTCACTTAACATATCCTCATCGCTATCGGGTTTGGGTATCGACGTAGGGCAACACCTCGACAAGGAGAGTGTTATTGATCCTGATCGTCCATATCTAGAACAGCGTCACTATGCTCTATTGTCTGAAAGATACACAAAACCAGTTCTAATCTCTAAGCCTGTCACTTGGGGTTCTGGGTTTCATTGAATAAAGGGGGAGAACTTCAAGATTGATCCTAACCTATACCTTTTTCACTATGGCAGTTTCGACATGAAAATGATCGAGGCTCGTTTTGAGGATAAGGATAGAATAGCTACGGGCAGAAAAAATCATATTATGCGCCGAGCAAAGACCATTACTTGGGTCACTAATAAAAAGGCTCGAGAAGGTGACAGCACCATCAAGTGGGCAAGAGCAATGCAAACTTACTGCCGTCAGCTCTTTGCATGGAACAAACCTTCGATGTTAGGTATGAGTATTATTATTGAAATTCCTGAAAGATTCCGCAAGATAATGTAGGTTCTTCTATTATATAAAACAGGGGCTTAGTCTATGAACTAAGCCCCTGTTTTATATGCCGAAAGAACTATCGAGCCATACAGCACTCTTCGATATAGTGGGTAAGATTCTCAATATCCTCTGGCGTTGTATCAAACGAACACATCAGACGTATCTCGCCTCGTGACTCATCCCAATCATAGAAGAAATACTTCTCTCTAATCATCTCTCGCTTATCCTCTGGCAGAATCAAGAACAAAGCATTTGCAGCTGGCGTTTGGGTAAGCTCTACGGCAGGAATATCTAGCAATTTTTTGTATAGCAGTTGCGCCATTTGGTTTGCGTGTTGGGCATTCTTTAGCCATAGATCATTCTCAAGATAGGCAATAAATTGAGCTGCGATAAATCTCATCTTAGAGTAAAGCTGCATAGATTGCTTTCGGATAAACTCAAAATCGCTACATAGACTCTTATCGAAGAATACAACTGCCTCGCCAATCATCAAGCCATTCTTTGTTCCTCCGAATGATAACATATCTACACCAGTAGCCACAAACTCCTCTATCGTACAGCCAAGAGCAGCAATTCCATTGGCAAATCTTGCTCCATCTACGTGTAGAACCATATTGTAAGTGTGTGCCAAATCTGCAAGTGCTTTTATCTCCTCAAGTGAATATAGAGTTCCCATTTCAGTTGTTTGAGATATTGAGATGACTCTTGGTTGAGAGCGATGACAATCACCAAAACCTATTAGTTCAGGCAAAACTAGATCTACCGTTAGCTTCCCATCTGGGGTTGGAATTGCAACGAGTGTTGAGCCTGAGAATTTGACTGGCGCACCGCACTCATCAACATTTATATGTGCCGACTTGGCACATATAACAGAATGATATGGGCGACAAGCAGCCGAAATAGCTGTTACGTTTGCACCCGTACCATTAAACACCATAAATACCTCAACATCACCAAACAACTCGCGGAATTTATCTCTTGCAATTGCAGTGATGTCGTCTGTACCGTATGCTTTTTGATGATCACAATTTATTTTTGTAATTGCCTCTAAGACTTGAGGGTGTATACCCGAATGATTGTCACTTCCAAAACTTCTCATATCCTTTTTTTCTTAGTTTAAATATTGAATACCTACTTAATTAGTTCGATTATCTTGTTTATATCCTTTCTTTGATGATCAAGATGCTGCTTTAAATTTTTACTGTTTTGATACTCCTTGCTGTTAATATTCTTGTCAATTTCATTCTTAACGTCAGTTGCAATATCTAATATAGAGGTATTGTTGCGATTCTTGTAATTGACATCTGCACCCATCTCTATCAGTTTTTCTGCTAGCTCAAAAGATCTTTGTTTTATAGCTAGGTAGAGTATTGAGTTTGAGCTATTGTCTATTGTATTTGCTGATGCACCCATCTCTAGTAGCTCATCCACAAGTGCTACACTTCCGCCCTCGTAAACCATGATGATAAGCGGCTCACCATTACTATTTTGGGTGTTTGGCGAAGCACCCAT
>CAYJOF010000067.1:0-2601 GCA_964371765.1 uncultured Rikenellaceae bacterium | reverse complement strand
GAAGCACCCATCTCTAGGAGTTTATCCACAAGCATTACACTTCCACCCTCGTAAGCCATGATGATAAGCGGCTCACCATTACTATTTTGGGTGTTTGGCGAAGCACCCATCTCTAGGAGTTTATCCACAAGCATTACACTTCCACCCTCGTAAGCCATGATGATAAGCGGCTCACCATTACTGTTTTGGGTGTTTGGTGAAGCACCCATCTCTAGGAGATGATCGACGAGTTCCATAATCCCATTATCGTAGGCTAGGACAATAAGAGGCTCCTCGTTTATGTCGGTAATATTAGGTGATACACCATTTTGGATAAGAAGTATCGTGATTTGAGTATAGTACTCAAATATCTCTTTGTACTTGCTGTTATCAAATTTTCCATTTTTTAATTTTGAAGAGGCAAATAGTTTTCGGTATTCTTCACGACACTCTTTGAGGATATTAATTATTAGGTGCTCTCCACCTGCATCTCGTGCATTGGTGGCTAAGCCCTGTTCAATCATCGCTTTTGCTGTGTTTTTTTCTTTTGCCACTATAGCATTAAATACCTTATCGTAATCCTTGCTGTTTTGAGCATTTACTGTGAGTGCAAGAAAAGCAACAAACAGTGAAATAATTAGTGATTTTGTGTACATACGTTAGTGGTTTTAATTATTGTTGACCAAAGAAGTTTATGATTGAATCGTATTAGTTTTTAATAAATAATCAAAACTACAAATCAAAGAAACCCTGCTCCTTTACTATCTCAAGCAGCGATTCCGAGATAGCGATGTTATCGCTTCGTTTATAACGATTCTGAGTAAATATCTTTGCTAAGTTATCAAGTTGGTTATCTTCCAATAATTTTTGTGTCTCTTGGCTTGCCTCGCGTTGAGCCCATAGGTCGTCTATTGTCTCAGAGGTGTAGTCTTCGTACTGTTCGTAATGAACGATTGCTTTGTTTGGAAGTCGATCAGTTAGCGGAGGCAGTTGGTCGGGGTATCCCACTGCTAGAGTGGTGATTGGGATAACTCCTTTTGGGAGTTTAAGTAGTTCGATGATACGTTTTGCAGTATAAAGTGTTGTGCCAAGATAACATATCCCTAAACCTTCGTGCTGAGCTGCTAAAGAGAAATTTTGACTTGCGAGAATAGCATCAATTGAGCCATTCATAAACCACAGGAAGTTGTGGTATGCTGGATCTGCATCTCGCTGCTCACACCACTTACTAAATCTATTCACGTCGGCACAAAAAGTAACCAACATTGATGATTTCTCGATCATTGGTTGCGAAAAATGGCACTTGCCAAGCTCCATCTTGCGCTCTTGATCCTCGGTTATCACTATACTATATAGTTGCATATTTCCAGTTGTTGAGGCTCTTGATGTGCACTCTAAAATTCTATCTAAAACATCCTTTTGTATTAGCTCACCAGTAAAACTGCGCTGTGAGCGATGCTCTACAATCTCTTTTATCATTATACTTGTCCTTTTTAAAAATTTTACTACCTTTGTAAATAATATTTACAAAAATACACCTAAATTTTTAGTTATGCAAAAGTTTTTTGAAAAGTGTTCGCTAGGCAGAAGAGAGATAATCTCAAGTGTGGCGGTCTACGCTATTTTATTAGGGTCTCTTGTACTTATTATTCTAACTGACGGAAATAACAAACCTTTCATTCAAACGACAGTTCCATTAGTACTTCTATCAGCAGCAATTGCGCCACTACTTCTCACACCAAGAGCCATTGAGATAAGAGATGATAACATTATCATCCACAGGCTATTTTCGAGGAAAACAATACCAATCCAGAGTATTGTGGTGGTAGGCAGACGTAATCGCAATGATTTTGGAGTAGATATGCGCCTTGCAGGAGGAGCTGGACTTATGGGATACTTTGGACTTTTTACAAATCGTCAAATCGGTAAGTACTGGGCAATAGCCAACAACTCTAATGAACTATTCTGGGTTATAAGCAACGATAAGATTAGGCTTTTAAGCTGCAACAACTCACAGGAGTGCGTTAGAATATTAAATGAGATGATCAATAAAAACTAAAATATAAAAATTATGAAACTACCTTATGCAGAACCGTTTAGAATAAAAATGGTAGAAGCTATCAAGACAACTACTCGTCAAGAGAGAGAGATAGCTATAAAAAATGTACACTATAATCTTTTCAACCTTAAATCAGAGGATGTCTTTGTGGATATGCTAACCGACTCTGGCACTGGAGCTATGAGCGACAGACAGTGGGCTGCAATGATGACAGGAGACGAAAGCTATGCAGGATCTAGCTCATACTATAACCTAAAAGCAATCATAAAGGAACTTTTCGGATTTGACAATTTCTTGCCAACTCACCAAGGCCGTGCAGCAGAGAACACACTTTTCTCAGCTCTAATCAAAGAGGGAGATATTATCCCTGGAAACTCTCATTTCGACACTACAAAAGGTCATATTGAGTATCGCAAGGCTTTTGCAATCGACTGCACAATCGATGATGCTAAGGATTCTCAAAAAGAGGTGCCATTCAAAGGTAATGTAGACTGTGTAAAACTCGAGGAGGTATTAAAAAGCAATCCAAAAGAGAAGATGCCATTTATTTGCCTTACGGTAAC
>CAYJOF010000066.1:445-7797 GCA_964371765.1 uncultured Rikenellaceae bacterium | reverse complement strand
CCTATGGAAATTCTGTGGATTATCTATTGAACTGCTAATTGATGTCTCTCCTAGCTGAGAGACAATTGAAAATGGAGTTCCATCTGCTTTTAGGGCACCCTCACCAGGGAACGGAACTATATTTCCAGCCTGAACACCAATAAACCCTACAAGTGGGTCGGTGGCAGTTGTCCCGTCTGCTTTCATCACTCCGCCGTGCCCCTCATAAGTTGCTTCGAATGCCCCCAAATTCCTGTCCATAATCAACCTGCCCACATTTGAACCACTCGAAGTATGACCATCCCACGTCGTACCTTGGTACCTATGCAGTGCGTTAGTTATTTGAGGAAATGGTCCTACTGCATCTTTTGTGGAATTCGTGTAATCTTCAAACCCTCCCTCGTGGAACACGCCAGCCTTTTTAATGTTAACTGCAGTCACGTTATCGAGGAATGAGTATGGATAGTAATCTGTCACCCAGATGGTATAGTGCCACAGGTTATCATCTTTCCCAGTAGGAGAGTGTTCTGCAGGGATATATATTGTCACAAGCATTGTCCCCAACATCTGATAGTTGGCGGGGATAACAACCGACATTCTCTCAATAGATTCTTGTCCCTCATATTGTATTGGAGTAGCTTTCTCAAAATTAAGCTTTCCGTCAAATATTCGTTGGGAGTCGTACCAAGTTACCTTAACATCCCAGTTGTGGTCTGCTAAGCTCCACGTTTTTTCGCCTGTGCCACCAGGGAAGCTTTCGTTAGAGCTGAAGTATCTTGACTCATTCATAAACTTGTCGATGTGAGGAGAGACAGGAATAAAATAGCGACGAACCTCAGTCTGGGGACGAAGTATATAGCAGTTTGATGTGACAAGTGGAGTGCCTTCTGGTAGTCGAAGTACAGAGTTTACGATAGCAGGATCAGTGTAATCTATATCTACATAATCCTCCTGAGTAATCACCACGCGAGTGGAACTGCCATCTTTGTTGTATATGTATATTGGACAATTAAAGTTATCTCTATAACCGTCGTTTAGTGCAGACATACCCAGTGGAATACCTCTTTCGTCCCTCGATTCATACTCTAAGACGTTATTTCCATTAAAAAGTATCCAAGGTCTTACGTCAACTCCTTCATCAGGATCTATGTATGCGTATGTGAAGTTTGCAGCCGTCTCACTCATTTGGTAGTTATGGATTTCGGTTTGTTGTTCATCGATTTCATAATGATATATCTCGATCTTCTGAACCAAGTCGCCAATTCTTACAGAAACTACCCCTTTACTATCAGCTGCCTTGAACTTATCCATATCGGTAATCCTCATCTTTATTGGGTGCGGAAAACTATCTTCAGTGCCTTCAGTGAGGCTTTGAAATCCAATAGAGTCCACAACCTCTAATCCTATATTGTTGTAGCCTCCTTCGATAGTGATATATTTCTTTGGATCGTTCTGTGATGCAGAATTTCTCTTATAGTAGAGAGTAAAGGCTGTAAACTCTCTACCTACAATATCTTCAGAGGGAGCGTGTACATCGACTTTAGTGTTTGATAGCGCCATATATACCGACCCGTTGGTAACAACAAACTCATTACCCTTAGAGCCGTCAATCTCTATTCGGTGCTTAATGTTTGAAGGTTCGCCGTCTATGGCCTCATCTAGTGTTGCGTAACCATTACCTTGAAAATCTTCGATAATCAATCTGTAACGAGTATTACGCAGTAGATCGTAGTATTTCTTTGGGGTGCCGTCGGGATTCAAGATAGTATTGCCACTTTCATCTCTCTTCTCATATCCAATAAGGATTTTGTAGAACTCACCCTTCCCCTCTGATACTGCAGTTACTGCCTTTACGATTGCATACGACCTTAGATCTTGCGACACATCTGGCATTACAGGGTAGCAATACAAACCTTGAATCAGCTGTTTATTATCGCTGGTAGCTTGTGGTTGTTCTGGAGTTACTAAATTTGAAGCAGAAGTAACTGGTTGTGTGTAGTCGAGAAATTCAACAGAGACAATACCGCCAGGGGGAGTATAGTATAGAGGTATTGTAGGTACACCAGATAGGTATGCCTCAATTAACTCTATCTTAGTAGCATCGGTGTCGGAGTCACTACGAACATCAACCATAATATCAACTCTTGTGTATCCAAATAAAGATTTAAACTGCACATCTTGCAAAGCAGCTTCGTCAAGGCTAGGTAGCTGTACTGGGTCGATAGAGTTGGGCAAAAAACCTTCATCGGAGTTAAGGAATATCTTGTTGTCTTCAACAACCGTTGTTTTGTCATTAACCGTTCTTGTTTGCAACTTCATTTGTGTCAGCTCGATGAATTTTCCGTATGTGAGATAATCCTCACTAGCAAACCCTTCTGCTGTATTTCCTGCTTGATATGCAGCCTCAAGGGCAGCAGTGATCTCAGGAGTCATATTTCCGATGCCGACTATTGTAACTGGAGCGCTCACTTTCATAAGGTTGACAGAGTAAGCTCCAGTTTGTGGATCTTGATCTGCATCCTCAATTGCCAACAATCTTCCTGAGGTATTTGGAATACCCTTAACAGCAGGATCTCTATCTTCAAACACTAACACTTGCGCATTCTTCAATGTTCCCTCTCTCTTAGTATACATTTGCAATGTTTCACTCGATTTTACTAGGACCTTTTGATTAGTAAAATCGTTGTTGAAATCTAAATTTATAGTGATATACTCCTTTTGAGGCTCAATTTGTAGGTCGTTCTTAGCGCAAGACCAAATTAGAGATACAATGGCTAGTATTGGTAATAATTTTCTTATCTGTTTCATCTTTTTTTCTTATTTCAATACAGGTTATTTATTTAACCTCAAATTGGTCGATACATCGTATTGGTGCACCTAAGGTGCGATAGGTATCGAATTTCCACCTTGCATTTGGAGTAGTTGTATAAGCCTCAAAATCCATTGAGCCTGCTCTTTTGTTATCCGAGTAACTACTGTTTGTCCACACATAGAAGTAGTTTAGAACCGATAGGCTAATCTCACCTGTTTGAGGATTCAGGTTGTTAGATGCAAAGAATGAGTTGCCATTTGACATTTGATAGTCGTTCTTCGATGATCCAATCAAAGACCAAGGGTTAAACCCATCCGCTGGTGTTGGTCCATACTCTTTCAGAGGTGGTACCATATAGCCCAGTGGCGATGGATCATAGATAGACTTCTGGTAGTAGGCCTCAGTGTCCGATGAGTTGTGGCCACTATAAATGTTGTTGGGATCGTGTGTTGGGTGTGTTAGTATTGGGTCATTCCATACGTATCCCGATCTGTTTTCACTACACCAATCTAATCCAGTTGGACTATAATACATCTCGTTTGGATTGGAGATAGCGTGTTGTAGAGTTACTTGATCAGCTTGGCTGTATATGTTCTTAATACTTGTTGTGTAGAATGTTCCATCAGCATACTTAGCAGAGTGGCCAAGGATTGGAGCAACTCTACCATACTGATAAATCAACCAACCTCTACTACCGTATCCTCCGTGGCCGTCGAAAGTTGGTTTTGTAGCACCAATATTGCGATCAAGCCACCAGCTATAATCAAAATCAACGTGACGATAGGCGCTACCAGCGTAGGTGGTGCTTGATCTAACGTATGACTTCCCAGCAATCACTTCTGTTGATGTAACATAACCTGCTGTAATATTATTATCATTGAAAATCTCATAAGGGTCGTAGTCTGTTACCCAAAAATGCCAAGTCCACAGTATTTTGTTGGTTTGGTCGGTAACTGTTACTAGTATATTGCCGTAGTTGGTATAGACATCAGGTATAGTGATAGAGAATGTGTCAAATTTATATCTTGGATCTGCACCTGTACCTGTCCAAGGTGCCCCTCCCATATCTGCCTCTTTCTGAATAACAATATCATTCACAGCGTGCTCATTGTCATAGGCATATAGCTGTACGCTCCACGAATCTGCGTTTAGTGTAGCCCTACCCTCATCTCCCCATAGATGCTCTATCTGATAGTTAATCGGGATGAAAAACTTTCTAGAGAACTTGCCAGTCCCTTCAGGGTCTGGGTCGGGTTGTAGAAAGTAGCTGTTGGCAAATCTATGCCTATCGGTTAATGGAGTGTCGCTAGGCAGATTCATCAACAAATTAAGATATGTATCGTCCATAAGGTAGTATGGCTCCTGGGGAATGAAAACAACCTTTATTTTAATAGACACAATCCCTGCCTGGATAGTGACAACCTCCTCATTGTAGCCAAGATTAGGGATAAAGGTACAATTAACTACTTGATTTGCAACATCTAATTCAAGCCTATTCTCTAAACGAGGGAATCCAGACGCAGGGGAGTAAGCAGGATCTTTTCTCTTCTCAACCTCCTCCTTCTCTTCCGGAGTTCTCTCAACCTCTATTGAGATTTCATCATCGGGAGCATTTGTTCTGAAATAGATACTTGTCTCGATAGGTTTTGACTCATAGTAGTAGTGCGTAAATTCTGGTTTTTCAACATAGAGATAGGTATAAATCACGTCAGTGTTTATATCAAAGCTATCTTGCCAATCTCCAAAAATTAAATCCACTTTTATTGTCGGGTTAAAATTATCAAAATCGACTGTGAGTTGATATGTTTGTGATTTTCCTGCTACCCAAGCTGGTAGCTCAACCTCGTCAGTAATGTTTATTAATGTCTCGAAGTAAGGGTCTCCTGGACGTAAAGTATACTTCAAGTCATAGGTAATAGTAGCCGTAATTTTAGCGTTTGGATCGGCTGGTGGCACCATCAATAACGCTTCTGAAGGGTCGTCTCCGCCAATGAGCCACTGTTGGTCGGTTGTCAACAATTTTCCCTCTGTTGTCTCTCCGCCAGTGTTTGTGGTGTATTGTGCAAAAGCATAATCCGAATTGTTCGAATGTTCATTCCAACTAACAGATGATCCGTTTGGTTGCATCACGGCTTTTGTCGGATAGTTGAACTTTATCGACTTTATAGTCATCTCACGAGAGTATTGATCTACTCCATCCTTTAGTTCTGCCATAAAACGCACCTTTGACAGAGCGTGCTTAAAACTCATACTAGCAAACCCGTAGTTGGTGGCTGCATTGTTAAGTGGTGCTGTCTCCGAGTAGAGCAGATCTATCTGCGAGGCGAAAAACTCAGTTTGAGTTTGTTCTTCAGTTGGCGTATGAGATGTAAAACCAAACTTAGGGTAGCCTGCCTCATCTGCGTGAGTCTCAACCGTAACATCTGAATGGTTATATGGATAGTAACCAAAAAATTTCACTTTATGGTTGTAGTTCTCGGGCCACTCTTTTATTGGGCTGTATTCCCACTTCTTCTCGCTATTGAGAGTTACTTGCTGTTTGTACATAACATCTGGCACTTCGCCACTAGCAGGCTCTGCAATTGTGCTATTGAAAGTAGCATCCTCTAATTTGTAAGCCAACACTCCTATGCTATTGCCCTCAACAAACCCAGTAACATCGGCGCGTGTTGTTGGCGTGGATGCTTCGTTATAAGCCTTAGAGGCTTCTCCAGTTGAAGTAAGCCCATACCAATTCTCGGGTATAGCTACTCCATCATCGTATGCTACTCTTGTAGATTTAGTTTGAATCTCTTTCGAGACGTTAAAGGTCATCAATCTGCTGTTCTCAGGAGTGATAGGCTCTATTGGCGACTCACTACACGAACTTATTTGTGCTGCTATTACTGCAATTAAAAGAATTTTAAATTCTATAAACTTGACCATTTTTTTCTTCTTTATAACTATATTTAATGCTTCTTTTAGGAAAACTTTCCTAGTGCAGTAATGATTTCTGCTGAAGCAAATCCTGTATTATTTAAATTCACTTATTAAAAATTATCCAAAAACTTACTTTTGGAATACCTAAATAAAAGTTTGATATTTGAGGTCTCTTTTGTTTTTGTTTTACAACACGATACAATTACTCATACTACACAACAAAAGTAATAAAAAAAAACTTATTTACAATAAAAAATATAGTACACAATAATTTTATATTTTGATCTTCAGTTATATAAACGTGTTGATATAATTGTGTATTTAATTCCATAAGTTGTATTATCTACACACAAGCACAAGCAAATGTTATAGTCGCAAGCGAGAATAGTTTGCTAAATATGTAGATATTTCTAAGAATATATCGGATTTGTTTGAAAAAAATGTCTTTAGAGTAAAGAGTTGCTTTATTTTTTTGCTGCAAGGCAATTTTTGTCTATATTTGTGGTTTGTATTAAAAGTTTATTTGCAATGAAAACATATTTAAAAAGATCTGCGAGGTATTTAATTTTCCTAATTCTTGTTTGGGCAGTGGTTATTGCTCTACTATTCTCTACAGGGAGTGCCTCGACCTCCTTCGGTAGCTATACCGATATATTCTCAACAACAAACTTCTTAGTTTTAGCTTGTGCAGTTATTGCAATATCCTTGCTCTATCCTAAGATGGGATATATCAATAAATTGATACCATCTAAGCTAGATGTAGACAAGTTTGAACAAGAACTACTGAGAATCGATATTGTTAAAGTTAAATCCGTAGGAAACGTCTCATACTATCGCTATAAATCAAAATACCGTAGATTTATGGTTAAGTTTGATGATACCTTTACCGTTGAATTCAACGAAGATAACACAATTGTTGATGGCAATCGAGTGATGATTGCAAGGGTGTGGACTCAGATTGATTACTCTATTAAAAAATAGGCTTAAAATGAAATTTTCCAAGAAATTAATTGCTATCCCTCTTCTGATTATTGTCTTTTTTGTTTCGATGTCAGCAAATAAGGGGGACTTTGCTATAAGCAAAAACCTAGAGATTCTGTTCAATGCAATCAAAAGTGTAAATATATACTATGTAGACTCGATTGACAACGATAAGATGATCGAAAGAGGACTAAATGCTATGTTCTCTGGACTTGATCCCTATACCGAATACATCTCTAAGGAGGAGATGGAGAACTTCAACACAATGACCACTGGTAAGTATGGAGGTGTTGGCTCGGCTATTCGTTTGCCATACAACGGAAAATATATTGTCTTTGACGAGATCACAGAAGGCTTCCCAATCTATAAATCAGGAATTCTTCCGGGCGACTCTATTATTGCAGTTGACGGAGTAGATATGAAGGGTGCAGATGCCGCAACGGTAAGTGGTGCTATGAAAGGTGTGCCTGATAGTGAGGTTGTGCTGAGTGTTAAATCTGTTAAGGATGGATCTATTAAAGACTACAAACTTAAGCGAGAGAATATCTACACCTCTCCTATAAGCTACTCAGGTATGCTTAACGACTCAATTGCGTATATCGGATTTACTACCTTTAGCGAGGGTAGTGGTGATCTGTTTCGCAAGGTGTTCTCGCAGCTA
>CAYJOF010000066.1:0-420 GCA_964371765.1 uncultured Rikenellaceae bacterium | reverse complement strand
GGGGGTAATTATTGATCTACGTTCAAACGGAGGAGGCATAATTGACGAATCTATCGATCTTGTGTCTACTTTCGTTCCACGAAATACCTTAGTCACCCAACTAAAAGGCAGAGGAGGAGAGAACCACCTCGAATACTATACTCGTAAGGAGCCAATCGATACACTTATCCCGATTGCTGTTATGATAAACTCAGGTTCTGCTTCTGCAAGTGAAATTGTCTCAGGAGCTATTCAAGATCTTGATAGAGGTGTTATTGTTGGTCGTCGTTCGGTAGGTAAAGGACTTGCACAACGTCCACAGGATGTTGGCTACGGCTCAATGGTAAAGATCACTATAGCTAAGTACTATATCCCTAGTGGAAGATGTATTCAGGCTGTCGATTATTCACATCGTAATAGCGATGGTAGTGTAAGTAAAGT
>CAYJOF010000065.1:5153-7847 GCA_964371765.1 uncultured Rikenellaceae bacterium | reverse complement strand
CCCTTGAACACGCCATATTTGTGTATTTTCATTAAAATATCCATAATTAGCAACCAAAGTCGACTCGACAACATAAGTAGAATCGTTATAAGTCTCTATCTTAAGACCTAAGGGGAAGAGCATATAGGATGTGTCAGGTTGCTCAAAACGTTGCATTTTTGGTGTTGTAAAACGATAGGAGAGATCTCCATCTTCGGAGTATTTTAGCGTCAGAGAATCTATCTCCATACTAGGCAATTTAGACATATCGGCACTAGTTTGAGACTCTGAGCTACCCTTGCAACTAAATGCAAATATAGCACTCCCCAAAATGAGAAGTGCTATACGAGAAATTATAAATGATTTAGCAATCATTTTATATTTATTTTGCAGCTCTTAAAGTAGTAACACCTGAGATAACACCACAGTTAACTGTGTATCTTGAACCAGCCTTCATACTCTCGTCGAAGAATAGTTCCTCAGTTGTTGGGAAGTGCTGAGAATAGTTAGACACTAGAGTGTTGATACGAGATACCTGCTCTTGGTCGTCAGCTAGTAGTGACTTAGCTTTGTTAAGTACGTCTACGATAATCCAGTAAGATGCTTTCTTCTGAAGTCCAGAACATCCTGTGTTATCACTAACTGCACCATAAGCTTGAGCTAGTAGTAGGAATGCAAGACCATTATTAGGGTCATTTTGAGAAGCTGCACGAGCAAACTCGATAGACTCCATTGCATTTCCCTCTGCTAGAGAAGTTGCTGCCATTCTAACTTGGAAGTTAGCCTTATTCATTGGATCCTCTTCAAGCTCAATAGCTTTTAGGATATACTCACGAGCCTTTTCAGGATCGCCTGCACGGTCAAAAGTAAGACCTAGAGTGTAAGCTGCATCAGCATTTGGCTCAATCTCAAATAGTTTCTCACTCAACTCAACACGGAAGTCACCCTCACAGTCACTAGTTACCATATAGCTCATAACCTTGCGGATAAGTGCTACATCAGATGGATCCTCATCATATTTAGGCTTGTAAATCTTCTCTAGGTTCTCGCAGTTTGCAGCACCACTCTGTACAAAGATTGTCTCACAGTCCTCAAGGCGACCTTGTGACTCTGGATTTGAACCATTAGACAGAGAGTTAGCAATAACGTCATACTCGTTAAGGTATACATCTGGAGCAAGTTGATCCATCATAAAGAAGTTAGAAAGAGCGTTGAAGTATGCTGTTGCCATATCTGGGTCAACATCATTACCTGCTGCTGCGATAGCTGCAGAACCATACTCAACAATTCTATCCACATCGTTTGGCTTATATTGAAGGAAATCTAGGAATCTAGTTTTCCAAATCTCTTTGGTACCACGACTTGCAACAGCAGCGAAATGCTCATTTCTGATCTCTTGTAGGCGTACTAACTTCTCTACGTAAGCGTCCTTAGCCTCAGGAGTAGCTGCAGATCTCATCTGTGTGATGTAAAGTCTTCTACCGTTGATATAAAGATTTTCTGTTGCACCCGGTGCTTTAACTAGCAACTCCTCTAGGCGTCTTTCAGCATCATCCCAGCTCTTCATTTTCATAGATTCTGTGAAGAATGAGTAGTTTGCATAATTCTCTTGACGCTCTTCAGCTGTTGCGCCATACTTCAAAAATCTAGGGTCAGTTGAATAATCAATCTGAGCCAGCGATACGTTAGCAGTAAGTACTGCTAAAAACAGCAATAAAATGCTTTTCATTTTCATTGACATAACTATTATTTTGTTTATTGTTAATTATTTACCATTAATCAAATTTAAATCTCTGGAACCACTGCTGGTTTGTAAATAGCGCCACATCTATAAAAATATTAAAGATATTTGAGCTAATCATTCCATTAGAGGTAGATCCACGACGTGTATACTCTGCTCCAATATTGACAGACGAGAAGACCAGTGAGTTGAACGGCAGAGTAACACCAGCCGAAATCGAATACTCATCTATCGGATTGTCGTTGTAAGTGAGATAGGAGTTAGCATATCTCAAACCTACACGATAGGTCATTCTTCTAGAGAAAAATCTCACATCATAGCGATTTGGCGTATATTCAAATCCCGCTGCAAACGTATTTCTATTTCGATAGCTCACACCCTCAGCCAACTGTGCCTGTGAGAAAGAGTTAGAGAATTGTTCGTTTGTATAGTCAAACGCAATATTCATCTTCGAGTCGTAATTGTAATTTACGCCTATACCGATTTTTTGCGGCATCGAGAAATCGTTTGCTATCTTATTATTAAAGAGCGTATCGAGCGAAGAGGCATCCTCAGAGTAAGACTGTGTAAGATAGTTTATATCTACGCTACTAGCTATATTTGGTTGATAGACACCTCCCAAAATCAAACCTGAGTTGTGGCTTAGTTGAAATCTATATTGAAAACCCAACTCAAATGATGGCATATTGTACCTCTCTATCTCCTCCTTAACTACCAAAGAGTAGTCTGTTGGAGTTAAATATGCATTTGTTTGAACCTCCACATCTCTGTCTAATGCGCCAAGATAATATATAAAATTGGCTCCTATCGACAAATTCGGAAGCACCTGCCAACCTAAACCTGCCTTATACTGCGCTATATCACCACTTCCTGCATACAGGTAATTAACACTACCAATGTTTTCAACCACCGACTGTCTATCGTCTACAAGTCTCATAGAGTATCCTACGCTACTGTATGAGTTCATCGAAAAT
>CAYJOF010000065.1:0-5143 GCA_964371765.1 uncultured Rikenellaceae bacterium | reverse complement strand
AGTCCCTTTGCAATAGGGAAACGCATTGATATATATGATAGGTTTGCACCATTCTGACTAGTGTTTTGTGTAGAACTTGAGAGATAGTTGTTTACTCCCTCTAATCCAACTGCAAAAAAGAACGACTGGCGCGGCATTGAACTATTTGCCGCAGGATTTAGGATATTTGAGTTTATAGGGTCTATCAAAGCATATCCAACACCTCCCATCGAGCGTGTTGCAGCAGTACCCTGAGTTCTTAGATCTCCAACGCCAAATAGTGAATAAGGAGACGAAACATTACCACTATTGAATTGAGCATACAAATTGCTCGTAATAAACAACATCACTAAAACTACTACACTAAATTTTCTCATCTGCATTATAATCCATTATGATCTTTAATCCCTCGAACACCAACAATTCAGAGTAGTAATGCTCTGTTGTGAGATGTTCTGTAAAGAGTTGGGCATCTCCACCCGTAAATACTATTTTTAAATCTGGGAAACACTCGACATAGTGTCTAATATATCCCTCAATTTCATAGAGGATACCTTTTAGAACGCCTATTTCGATAGCCTCTTGTGTTGTTCTTCCAATGTGGTTGCTCAATTGTGAGAGCTCAACTAGAGGAAGGTTGTGTGTTAGTTGGTTTAGTGCTTTGAGCCTAAGTGGCACTCCTGCCGAAATGCTACCGCCCTCAAATCCATTATCTAGAGTAAGTAGATCGATTGTTATTGCGCTACCACAATCAATCACCAGAATATTGCAATGTGCAAATTTGGCTGATGCCGCAACTGCTGCAAGTAGCCTATCAGCACCCAAGGTTTGTGGGCTTCGATAGTTATTTTGAATTGGGATTGGTGTTTGCCAGTTAAAATCCAAGAATCTTGCTTGATATTTGGATCTCAGATACTCCAACACCTCCAAATCAACTCCTCCAACCGAAGATAGAGCAACTCGCTCAATGCTATACTCATTCTCGAGAACATTTATATCGTTAATCGATAATTTCTGCGAGCGCCATACAAGACGATAATCTCCTTGTTGATACAGCGCAATCTTAGAAACGGTATTTCCTATATCGATAAGTAGTGCTCCCATACATCTATATATATATAAACCGCAAAAATAATCTTTTTATTTCAAAAAACAGCAATAAAAAATGAATTATTCTGCCAAGCCAACACTTTTTCGTATCTGCTGCACAGTTATCACTGCATCGTTTACCGTAAATATGTCACTAATAGTCAATAAGTTAACATCATTCACTAACTTAAACTTATAACGGGAGTCACACTGAGATAGATACTTTAGAATATTGCCAAACAGCTCGCTTGAATAGTAGCTAGATTGGTGATTATAGACAAAATGAAGTATAAATCTGCCATTTTTTAGGATTATCTTCTCTATACCCAACTCCTTAACCATTCGTCTGAGCTGAACAAGCCCTATAAGGTTCTCTGCCGCTTGTGGTAGTTGCCCAAACCTATCTCTCATCGACTCTTTGATTGTCTCAAGCGTTGCTTGATTGTCTGCCAAATCAATCATTCGATATAGCCTCATCTTTTCGTTGGTGTTCGACACATAACTATCTGGAATGATTGCCTCTAGGGTGGTATCTATCCTACAATCCGAAACATAGTTAACGCTCTGCGGCATAGCATCCATATTTGAATAAGCCTCATTTGCTCCTATCTCATCTTTAAGCTCACTCATAGCCTCTGACAGGATTTTTTGGAAGGTCTCATAGCCCATATCAGTAACAAATCCACTCTGCTCCATACCCAAAATATTACCTGCACCTCGTATATCCAAATCCTGCATTGCAATATTAAGTCCAGAACCCAAATCTGAGTACTCCTCGATAGCCTTAAGCCGTCTATCGCCAGCTGTGGTAATGCGTCCAGATGGAGGGGTAAACAAGTAGCAGAACGCTTTGCGATTAGTGCGCCCTACTCTACCGCGAAGCTGGTGTAGTTCCGACAATCCAAAATTCTGAGCATCATTGATAATCATTGTATTTGCATTAGGAATATCAATACCCGACTCCACGATTGTCGTAGAGATAAAAATATCTAAATCACCATATATAAAATCCATCATCACCTGCTCCAACTCGGCTGGTTTCATTTGGCCGTGACCAATTCCGACCCTTGCCTCTGGAGATAGTGAGGTGACAATCTCTTTAATGTGATAGAGGGAATCAACCCTATTATGTATAATAAAGACCTGACCATTGCGACTCATCTCATAATCGATAGCCTCCTTTAGAAGTTCTGTGTCGAAGGTATGAACTTGCGTTGTAACTGGCTGTCGGTTTGGTGGAGGGGTATTTATAACCACCATATCTCGAGCACCCATCAAAGAAAATTGGAGTGTTCGAGGGATTGGAGTAGCCGTGAGGGTAAGGGTATCTACATTTTGCTTCATTGTGCGTAGCTTCTCTTTGGTCGTCACACCAAATTTCTGCTCCTCGTCCACTATCAAAAGACCTAAATCTTTAAATGTAAATTGCTTGCTTAGAAGCTTATGAGTACCGATAAGAATATCTATCTTACCTTGCTCAAGTCGCTTTGCAATTTCAGAAATCTGCTTTGCTGTCTTGGTTCGAGATACCATCTCGATGGTAACTGGAAACTCCTTTAATCGTTTTAAAAATGTGCGTTGGTGTTGCATAGCAAGCACTGTAGTTGGCACCAAAAGAGCAACCTGCTTATTGTCTGTTACTGCCTTAAAGGCAGCACGCATAGCAACCTCCGTTTTTCCAAAGCCAACATCGCCACAAATAAGCATATCCATAGGCGCATCACGCTCCATCTCACGCTTTACAGCCTCTGTTGCCTTATGTTGATCTGGTGTATCCTCATAAATAAACGAGGCCTCTAATTCTGCTTGAAGATAGGTGTCGGCACTAAAACTGAAGCCTTTTACACTTCGTCGCTTAGCGTATAGTGCTATCAAATCCTTAGCTATATCCTTTACCTTTGCCTTAGTCTTTTGCTTCAATCGCTGCCATACACCCGATCCGAGTTTATGAACTGCAACTCCTACGCTCTCTTTGTCCTTGTATTTTGATATTTTATGAATGGAGTGAATATCCACAAATAGAGTATCATTATCCTTATATATCAATCGGATAGACTCTTTTGTTTTTCCTGCTTCAACACTCTTTACAACTCCCCCATACTTACCAACTCCGTGATCTTGATGAACCACAAAATCACCCATCTCCAAGGCATTCAACTCGGCAATTGTGATACTCTCTGGTTTAGCAATTTCGTTGGTGATTTTGTATCGATGATGGCGTTCAAAGATATTGTGGTCGGTGTAGATAGCCACCTTAGCATCGTGGTCTACAAACCCTTGATGCAGCGATTGGGTAATGTGCTCAAAGAGCTTATTCTCTTTACCTTTTAGCGATTGGATTATACTCTCAATTCTCTCTGCTTGAGCACTATTGTGAGTAAGTATAACTGTCTTGTAACCATCCTCTGAGAGTTGAAGTAGGTTATCTGCCAACAATTCAAAGTTTTTGCTAAATGATGGTTGTAGGGTAAGATTAAAACTTAATGTTTCATTTGGCTCTATATCAGCTAGAACCTTATCACAGTAAGCTACTGCCAGAGGCTCTATCTGTCCTATTAACTCATTGGATGATAGCACCTGTGAGAAAATAGATTCAACTGACGCCACTCCTTCAACTGCTCTACGAGTAAGTTTAGAGCGCAGATCGTCCAGACAATTAACAACTGCCTCCACGTTTGAGAACCACACATTGACCTCAAGTTTTGAAACTTGCTGTATGAACTCAATCAACGAGATGAGCTTATCCTGAACCACGTTGGAGCTAAGATTAGGAATAACAGTCACACTCTGTCGCTTATCTATCGATCGCTGAGTTCCAACATCAAAGCCACGAATAGAGTCTATACTATCGCCAAATGTATCTATACGATATGGCGTACTGTCCGAGTACGGAAATATATCTATGATTCCTCCTCTGATAGAGAATTGGCCTGGTTCGTAGACAAAATCCACTTTTCTAAACTCAAATTGAAATAATTTATCAGCTATCTCACTTATGCTTATGTGATCCTCCACAGAGAGGACAAGCATATCTCTTTCGAACCTTTTCGATGATACTACCTTCTCAGATAGTGCTTCTGGATATGTAGAGATAATAAACGAACTCTTTGAATCGAGTTGCTTAATGCGGTTTAGCAGTGATATTCTCTGCACCTGCCCCGAAGGACTATCTCCTCCATATATAATAGATTTTTTGAACGACGATGGGAAAAACCCAACGCTTTGAGCCCCTATAAGGTCTGTTATATCGTTATCGAAGTAGGCAGCATCGTCTTTTGAAGAGCTAACTACTATATTAATGGATGGTTTTGTTTGTTGTGATATTGCCACCGCAGCGGCAAAAGATGATGAGTTGAGCCCTTTTAAAAGCAAATTTTTCTTAGGCTCTAAAGATATATTTTTATAGATAGTGTTTCGTTGCAGTAGGGATAAAACATTACTACTCTGCATCATAATCTTCTTCTAGTGTATTTGACTCTTCAATTTTGAGTAAATTCCCAGACTTGTCGTAATATTTCGCATCAATATAACCAATCGACTCATTGGATTGAATATTAATAAAAGCTTTAAGCTGCCACATCAACTTTAGGCGGCGAGAGATGAAGCCTTTGGTGAAATATGATGCAACAAAAGGGTGCAATTTCACGGTCAAAGAACTAAGCTTATCTCGTTTTATGAGGTGTTTAATCGTTGCCTCAACCTCAGCGTCGAATAGTACCGAAGAAGCGATCTTTCCTGTGCCGTGACAAGTTGGGCAGGCCTCAATATTCTCAATATTAGTAGCTGGGCGAACTCTTTGGCGGGTTATCTGCATAAGACAGAATTTCGAGAGAGGAAGGATAGTGTGTCGTGCTCTATCTCTCTTCATTGCCTCTTTCATTTGCTGGAAGAGAGCTTGACGGTTCTCTGCTTTATGTACATCAATAAAATCGATAACGATTATACCTCCCATATCTCTGAGTCGCAACTGACGAGCAATCTGCTCAACTGCATAGGAGTTAACCTCCATAGCTATCGACTCTTGATTATCAGCATTATTAACGCGAGGTCCAGAATTTATATCTATCACGTGCAG
>CAYJOF010000064.1:1907-7941 GCA_964371765.1 uncultured Rikenellaceae bacterium | reverse complement strand
TTCTATAAAGAGAGAGCTTCGCTAGTGACTTATCTCTGTATTGCTCTTTCGCTCTTGGGTATCGCAATGCTCTATAAGGGAGGAAATCAACCCCTGAATGTATGGGGTGTTGCCTTAGCACTTATCTCAGCACTAAGCTATGCACTATATATCATCGTAGTAAATAAATCGAAAGCAAGAGAGATAAACCCAATTAAAGTTACATTTTGGGCAGTTATGTTTGCGATGATTATTTTTACTCTCAAACTTGAATTCCTCACCAAGCTTCAGCCTCTCGAGAGTTTTTCTGCTCTTTTAAATGCAACGGGGCTATCACTTGTAACAACAGTTCTTACAATGGTACTTATAGCTTATGCAGCCAACAGAATAGGATCTACAAAAACATCCATTGTGGGCTGTCTTGAACCATTGACTGCCCTTATTATTGGCGTAGTCGTTTTTGATGAGAATATAACTATAAGAGTTGTCTTTGGAGTGATCCTAATACTACTCTCAGTAATACTAGTTGTCCTAAAAGAAAGAGCATAGTTAGGAATATAATAATAAACGAGGGCGTCTTGAATTTTATTCAGGACGCCCTCGTTTATTATTATATTTTAGGTTAAGATACTAATAGGTAGCTTGAGTAATTGGTCGTATTGATAAAGCAGATGCTTTACCTGACGGAGCACTAGCAACCAGTCCCGATACGTCATCAGCAGAAAATGATTTTGAGTCCCCTTCTGAATACGATGCATTTGATCGTATCCATATATCTTGTGTACCACTAGTTTTGATATCTTTGATAACTCCTCCATCAGATGTACGGTAAGGAGTGTAGAAGAAATACGCAAATTTCTCATAGATTCTAGCCGTCGGAGTTAGAGGTGATGCAAAACTATTCCTAGGGAAATTAGTAGTAGTTGAAAAACCGTCAAAGATAGTGTCATATCCAATCATCCAACCTAGAGGAGATGGGTCGAAGATAGATTTTTTCAGTTTATTTGGAACCCTATCACTACCAGTTGTATTAATATTAAGTTAAGTGTCGAACCACACCCAAGTATTACTGTTTGAAGTTGAGCTATTCCAAGTACCATAACCAGTTGGAGAGGAGTAGAATAAGTCAGGATTTTGAAGGGATTTGATGATAGATACATGAAATCTTTGGATTGTGTAGTCGAACGGTTGCCCTTGGCTATCAAGAGCACCAACACCTACGATAGGGCGAGGATTGCCGTGCTGAAATACACAAAATCCAGATACAGGGTCAGTAATCATAGCACTATTAGTACTATTGTAGACTGTTCCATATCCTAAAGGTGTTTTGTTTAGCACCCCATGGTTGCGATCCATAATAAAGCGGTTTGCACAATATCCAGTAGTTTTACTTTTATCCCAGGCAGCAATTGTGCCATAGTGATGAATAGCGTCGATATTTGGATCTGCATTGGCAGGAGTAACATGCACTCCACCCTCAACATAAGCTCCTAATCCATTAGATGGATCGGCTTTTCGCGCAATTGCCATAGGGTCATAATCGGTAATCCAGAACGACCAACACCAAAGATAATTTCCAGCGCCATCAGTTACAGCTACCAATATATTTCCGAAATTTTCCATCTCGGCTGGGATAATAACTGAAATTCGCTGTTCTTCACTCATAGGGTCAATCTCTTTTTTAAACTCCAGCCCTGCATCATATACAAGTTGCGAGTCATACCAAACAACCTCCACATCCCAATCTTCAGGGAGAGTGAACACCCCATTTGTCATATATGGACGTGCTTCATCCTCACTAGCATAGTTTTCCCACACCTCTTTGATTCTTGTAGAAATTGGTATGTAGTACTTCGTAGCAAGTGAAGTATGAGGGTTTAGAATATAGCAATTTGATAGGACAAGTTCAGATTTTGTAGCAAACGAGCCACCAATATAGGCACTTACCGAATCTGCATTACTAAAATCCATTTCACGCAGATTCTCTTGTTGAATATATGCTCTAATACTTGCTCCTTTCTCGTTATATATGATAGCTGGAGACTCGAAATTATCACGATAACCTGTAGTAAGAGCCGTAAGTGTAATAGGAACACCATCGCCATCTGGAGATGGATACTCTAGCTGAGCTGTATTATTGAATCTTATCCACGTAGCGATAGATGCAATATCTTTCTCATTGTATTCAAGATATGCGTAAGTAAATTCTTCAGAATCGTATCTGTTAATAGTAGTTGCATTACTCTGAAAATCTATAAAATTAACAGTTATGTTTGACACAAGGTTACCGATACGAAGTGTAATACTTCCGGACTCTAAAAAGTCATTATCTATCTTGAGATAGACCGTATCAGTAGTGCCCTCTGTGTAGTTCTCCTCAAAATCCAACTTATTTACGATAGTTAATCCTGGGCTTGTAGTTGAAACCTCTGTAGTAAATTCAGCTTTATTCTCACTGTTTTCATCCTCGGCTGCTGGGTTACTTTTGTAGAATACAGTAAAACCGACAAACTCCTCATTACTTAGTTTGTCTTTTTTCCCAAAAAGATCTACAACAGTATTACTCAATGCCATATAACTACTGCCATTTGTTACAATAAACTCGTTACCAGTACTACTATCTACCTCAATATCAAACTGAAGATTTGATGGTGGATTGGTTAATGCTTCTTGAACTGTTGCGTAACCATTGCCTCGAAATTCAAAAATTCTGAGTTTATAACGCGTATTGCGGTTGATAGAATAGAGCCATGGCCCACTTTCGTTGTAAGATCCGTCAGGATTATCTTGGTATCTAACTAAAACTTTATAATACTCATCTTCGATAGATTCGGCATTACGAGCCTTAATGATCACAGAAACTTGATTAGTTGCACTTTCGGACAGAACTGTATTTGGGTACATATACAATCCCTGAATTATATCATCATTTGGTACCCAAATCATTTCCGTAGGATTAGTAGGATCGGGTATTTCAATGCGAGCGTTAGGCATATCGGGAGTGTTGACATTGGTCTCAGGACTAACGGGATTAGTGAACGTTGCGTATGGGATTTGACCTACTCGTCCAGTGAAGTTTGGTAGAGTCGGTACATTAACTAACATTGCCTCGATAAGAGTAATTTGGTTTTTTATAGAATCGTGCATCTCTAAAACCACATCTAATCTTGAGTATCCAAACCTAGAGTTAGAGGCAGTAGGGTTTTGAATATTAGCTAGATCAATTATCTCTTTAGTAAGTTCTGGTAGCATAATTGGGTCTACCGATACTGGGAGTATTCCATTGTCTGTATTCTCCAGAATCGTATTGCTTGGACTAATCACAAGACTATCATACTCATTTTTTATAGTTTGAAGAGGAAGAATAGACATGTTTACAAATTGCTCATAAGTTAGAGGATCTCCAGTTTCGTATATTCTTTTCAAATTAGCATATAGATCTGCTGGTAGGTTTGCTATACCTAATGCAGTAACAGGTGCCTCGATTGGGTATACTCTGGTAATGTGCTCACCCTTAGCTTCATCAAACACTAAAGGTGATATGAGCATAAGCTGCCCATTAGGGTCGGGTGATGTAGCGCTAATTGGGTTGTGATTAGTAAAGATGTAAAGAGATGGATTTGTTAACTCTGTCTCTTTAGGAGTTGCAATATTATAAGATGATTTTGTCAACATCTTGTTTGCAAAATCAATATCAAAGTTAAGACTAATAGTAACTTTGTCGTCGCTGTTTTCTAAATTAGTAGAAGTATGGTAATTTGAGCACCCTACTAAAAGCAACAATATGATTAGTGATTTAACTATCTTTTCTATATATCTCATTTTATAATTTTCTTTTCTAACTTTATTCAAATTTTCCAGTCATCTTAAATTGATAAATTGGACGTATACTAGCACCAAGGCTATGAGCAACATTAAAATCGTGGCTAGCTTGCGGAACAGTTGTATAGTGTCCAAATTTCAGGCCTGCGGCATCTGTATTATCATCAGTGTTAGTCCACATTATAGAATAACTAGACACTGCAATATTGGTATCACCAGTTTTGGGGTCAATGTTTACTGTCGAGTAGTATCTATTACCTGAACTAGCTACATAAGTCAATCCATTATTCTCAACCTTCCATCCTCCATATGGGATAGTACTACTAGCTGTACCTACACTATATTCAGCAATTGGAGGTATCATCCAGCCTAGTGGTGAAGGATCGAATATAGATTTCTCGTATACTGCTTGAGATTGAACACTTGAGGAATTACCATCTATATTGACGTCGTTCCACACCTTCCCTGCTGTACCTTGATCCGCAGAACACCAATTTGTTAGTGTTTCACTGTAAAATACTGTCATTGGATTGGCAATAGAATATAGTAGTGAAACACCAGTTGTTCCTGTGTCTTGATTTGTGGTGTAGTATGGAGTTCCATCTGCTTTACGGGCTTGGTGTCCAAAAAGTGGTGCTAATCGCCCATATTGGTATGATAGCCAACCTCTACCACCAAGACCACCTTGACCTGCTGTGCCTACATCAAACGCCCCAATATTTCTATCCATATGACAACTATAATCCATTGTCTGGTACCTATAAATTGAGCCAGTTGAGTTGCTCATTACATTTGTAGAGCTCTGACCCGATTGTAGAATTTCATTTGGATCGTAGTCTGTCATCCATAGGTGCCAAGTCCATAGAATATTTCCTGCGTTATCTTTAACGGCCACTAATATATTACCTTCATTGTTATAGGCTTGCGGAATTGTTACCTTAAAGCAGTACTTTCCATTGTGAAGACTATCAACTTTTGTGTAGTTTATACGATTGATAGTGGCTGCATTGTCGTATGCAACAGTTTCAACTTCCCAGTTGTCGATATTCGAAAGATCGATAGAATGGAATCTATTAATCTGATCAGATATAGGGATAATATACTCTGAGATTATATCTGGTCTCGACTTTACAAAGTAAGAATTAGATATTATCAAATCTGAGCTACTTTGCCCTAGAATCTCATTCACTTTATCTATATCAGAATAGTCAATAGTCTCTGTTCTTAAAAATTCAATAAAAATATTGGTTGAGATAATGCCAGCCTTTATCGTCACTGTATCTTTATTATAGTTCTCATTAGGGTATAGGGTACACGTTATTTTTCTTGCAGCAGTATCAAGAACCAGTGTGTTTTCAGTTGGTTTAGCCCAATTTGGATCACCAGCACTATTAGCATTGTAGAACATCTCCAACTGGTTATCTGTAGCATTTGTCGAAAAACGAATATCAATTATAGTTTTATTATCCTCAAGAGTGGTGAGATCTAGATCGGAGTAGTTTGCTGTGTAAGTTGATTTTTCGACATATAGATATGTATACTTAACCTCAGAGATAATATTAAACGTATTTCCCCAATCTACTAGCTGAGCACCAATTTCAACCAAATCTTGCGTAGGATCGATACTAATCACATAGTTATAAGCATTCCCCATTTCCCACTCACCGGGCATCGGTAAACCTCTTTCGATAGTTTGCCCATCATACGAAAACGTTACCGTTAAGTATGATGATTCAGCTTTAAGAGTTTGAGGAATCAAGAATAGAGCCGTATTGTCGCTATCGCCCAAAAGAGGAGTCTCTGCAACGTTGATTGTCTTGCTACTGGTGTTTATAATGTAACTCTGCATATCTGTCAACGAGCCCCACTTATAGGTGTTGGTGCTATTTTCGTTAACGTAACTTAAAACTCCAGTCTGAGCAATATGAGAAAGTCTTACCTGCTCAATCTTTAGTTCCTTAGTAGGATCAGGTATTGGTGCAGTGTTCTTTGCCGAGAATGTGATTTTAGATAGTGCGTGCTTAAAATCCAATGTCACAAGCGGTCTTGCCATTATAGGTCTAAGAGTGTTTGTTGTAGTTGCCACCAAAAAATCAACGTGCTGAGCTGGATCATCGCTTTTTTGCGAATATTTTAGCGCAGGGAACTGTCCTCTTGAGGCTACCTCTGAGTGGTCATCTGCATTTACGACTGTAACACCAGATAATTGATATGGTGCATACGCAAAGAAGTG
>CAYJOF010000064.1:0-1851 GCA_964371765.1 uncultured Rikenellaceae bacterium | reverse complement strand
CATCGCTCCACTCAAAATCATCTTCTGTTCCGGGAGTAACGGGTTCAGGAAACTCAAAAATATCAGTGTTCTCGTATTTTACATATTTAGCATCAAACATCTTTGGTACAAAGGTGCTTTTGTCAGTAGTTTCATTAGTTGTGGTAAAAGTAAATACCGACATATTACTCAAATTATCCAACGTAATCGTAGGTCCCTTAGTTGCTTCATCCTCTTGCTCATATCCGAAAGCAATACCACTCTCTATCTCAATCTCCCCGGTATGCTTATTGCAAGACAGAGCTAATGTGGTCGTGCATAGAGCAATTGTGATAAATTTTGAAATTTTATTAAATCCCTTCATTCTCATTCCATACAGTTTCAAAGAAACTTTCTATTAGTTTATTATCGATTTTTGTTAAAATCACTTAATTAAAGCTATCCAGTAGCCATTTTCAGCGCAAAGATAGCTTGTTTTTTTTTAATTCAATGACTTTTTTGCGTTTTATACAAAATGTTAAAAACTTAAATTTATAATTTATTGGCCACTCACACATATTGCAAACTAATATTGTAGAATATTATTGTGTATGTATCTATTTCAATTAATGTTGCTTAGGTTTCATATCTTGAAATTTAACTTATTTGTTGATAATGTAAACATCACGATAATTTCATTTCTATCAACAAAATAAGAGGTCGATCAAAATAACTTGATCAACCTCAGTAGGTTAGTAGCCAATGTTGGTTTCTTTGATTTATTTAAGTAATTCTATTGCAACATTTTAAGTTCCTTGAGTAGGATCTCAGGATCTACTCTTTTGGTGTAGTCTTCATTTACATAGCTATATCTTATTATACCATCTTCATCAATGATATAGGTAGCTGGAATAGGAAGTCTACCACTCTTATCTCCATTATATTGACTCAATTTGATTCGATCTTCGTAGCGTTGATGAGTCTTCTCGTCGAGCTTAAAAGCAACACCATAGGTATCTGCCGTAGAGTTGTTAGGGTCTGATAGCACCGCAAAATCTAAAGCTTTCTTCTCTTTTAGTGTAAGTGTGCTGTCTGGTAGCTGTGGGCTTATTGCAATAATTTGTGCGCCTAATTCATCGAATTGCTCGCTATATTGCTGAAGCTCAGCAAGTGCAATGTTACAATAAGGACACCAAGATCCTCGATACCATGTTACTACCACAGGACCCTTTTTTAATGCTTTTTTTAGTGACACCTGCTTGCCAAGAGCATTCTCTAGTTTAAACTCTGGAGCCTTATCTCCAACAGTTAGTGGCTCTTGTGGCGATTGTGCCCAAACCCCAGATGCCATCATAAGTAGGGCAATTGCGCCAATAATTTTCTTCATAGTTGTTGTTTTAATAGTTTACCGTTATCTACTTAATGTTTTTTGCAAGTATATCAGGTAGCTGCTCAATAGTGAAACCCTCTTGAATGATATTACCCTGCTTGTCAATAAGTACAAAATGCGGGATTGCTGCGAATCCATACTTGCTACTTACCTCCTTACCTCTGTCAGGACTAAGCACGTTTGTCCAAGGTAATTTCTTCTGGGCAACCATCTTCTTCCACGCATCGCTATTACTATCAATCGATACTCCAAGAATCTCAAAACCCTTTGGGTTGTACTGGTTGTATAGCTCAATCAGTTTCGGTGTGGCAGCAAGACATGGAGGACACCAAGAAGCCCAAAAATCTAGAAGTAGATACTCGCCTTTAAAGTCCTGGGGACTAATGCTCTGTTTTCCATCTACCGTAGGGTAGGAGAATTGAAATACTTCATCAGAGTTGTTGTTCGATTGGATAGCTGCACCAACTGCTACCACCTCATCAGGATTAACGCCTTTAGATGGA
>CAYJOF010000063.1:0-8138 GCA_964371765.1 uncultured Rikenellaceae bacterium | reverse complement strand
ATTTGAACACTATACTATCGTAGATCTTATACGTAATGATTTGGCTATGGTCTCTCAGAGCGTTGAGGTTACCAAATTTAGATACCTTGAGCGTCTAAATACATCTCGAGGGGGAGTCTATCAGACTAGCTCCGAGATTAAAGGTAGGCTGCACGATGGTTGGAAACAAAATTTAGGTGATATTATCTTTAAGATGTTGCCTGCTGGTAGCATATCAGGAGCACCAAAGACAAAAACTCTATCTATCATTGAGGCGAATGAACCCGTTGAAAGAGGTTTTTATACGGGTGTGATGGGCTATTTTGATGGAGAGGAGTTTGATAGCTCTGTTAATATTAGATTCCTTGCTAAACACGACGATGGCAAGTGCTACTATCATAGTGGCGGTGGAGTGACCTACCAGAGCGACCTTAGGCAGGAGTACGATGAGTTAATAACTAAAATATATGTACCCATACTTTGAGACGATAAGAGTTTTTGATGGCAAAATATGCAATCTGGAGTGGCACCAGAGGCGACTATCTACTATCTCTATGCTGAGATTAGAAGATGGCTTAGCATCTGTGGTTCTGCCGCAAAAAGGAGTATATAAGCTTAGAGTTTCCTACTCACACGACGAGTTTGGAGCTATTGACATATCTAGCTACTCTGCTCGAAAGATTGAGAGGTTGAAGGTTGTTGAATGTGACGAAATAGAGTATAGCCGAAAGATGAACGATAGAAGTGCTCTAGATAGACTCTTTACCCAAAGAGGTCAAGCAGATGACATTCTTATTGTTAGGAAGGGGCAGTTAAGCGATACTTCTATTTGTAATATACTTTTGTGGGATGGTTTAGAGTGGTTCACGCCAAATGAACCTCTACTTAGAGGAACTACCATTGCACGATTGATATATACCTCCCTTGTAAAAGAGCGCAAGATTATGCTTGATGATATACCAAAATTCAGATCCTTTATGTTAGTAAATGCAATGATGGATTTTGATGAAATGCGAACTTATGATACAAAAAACATTCTCAGATAGCAGTAGCCATCTGAGAATGTTTTTATTTGATCTTAGTATCTTTTATAGTTTGATACCAGTGTATGTTTGAGGTGATAGAGCTTTAAGTTCTGCCTTAACCGACTCACTCACTTCTAACGAATCTACAAACACAAGCATATCCTCTTTTGTTATAGCTTTATTAGTTCTTGTAAGCTGCTTTAGTGCCTCGTAAGGGTTAGGGTAATCCTCACGGCGTAGGATTGTCTGAATTCCTTCAGCTACTACTGCCCAGTTATCTTCTAGATCTCTTTCGATTGCATCTCTGTTGATGATCAATTTTCCAAATCCTCTCATAAGTGAGCGAATAGCGATAAGTGTGTGACCAATAGGAACACCCACATTTCTAAGAACTGTAGAGTCTGTTAGATCTCTCTGAAGACGAGAGATTGGAAGTTTCATTGATAGGTGATCGTAGATTGCATTTGCCATACCCAAATTTCCTTCTGCATTCTCAAAGTCGATTGGATTCACCTTGTGAGGCATTGCCGATGAGCCAACCTCTCCTGCTTTGATCTTCTGCTTGAAGTACTCCATCGAGATATATGTCCACATATCACGAGCCATATCAATCATTATTGTGTTAATACGCTTATATCCATCAAAGATAGCAGCTATGTTATCGTAGTGCTCAATTTGAGTAGTTGTCTGTGAGCGATCAAGTCCTAGTGTGCTGTTTACAAACGTGTTTGCAAACTCAACCCAGTCGATGTTTGGGTATGCGGCGTGATGAGCATTGAAGTTTCCAGTAGCTCCACCAAATTTAGCAGGACAAGGAATTTTGCCCAAAAGGAAGATCTGCTTTCTAATTCTCTCAGAATAGACCTTAATCTCTTTGCCCAAACGAGTAGGCGATGCAGGTTGTCCGTGAGTGTGAGCCAATAGTGGAACATCTGCCCACTGATTCTCCATACCATCAAGAATTTGAAGTAGTTCCTCAAGAAGAGGCATATAACACTTCTCTGAGGCATCTCTAAGTGAATATGGAACAGCGGTATTGTTGATGTCTTGTGAGGTTAGTCCAAAGTGAACAAACTCTTTTAGGTTGCCGATATTAAGAGGCTCCATCTTCTCTTTTATGAAGTATTCAACAGCCTTAACATCGTGGTTGGTTACGCTTTCGATCTCTTTGATGCGCTGTGCATCCTCAAGAGTGAACTCAAGGTACATATCTCGAAGAGTCGAGTAGTGAGCCTTGTCGAATGATGCAAGTTGAGGAAGAGGCAGTTCACACAGTGAAATGAAGTACTCTATCTCAACAAGTACACGATATCTAATTAGTGCATACTCCGAGAAGTAGTCTGCCAACTCTATGCAAGAGTTGCGGTATCTGCCATCTATTGGCGATATTGCAGTTAGCTTATTTAATTCCATAATATCTCTTGTTATTCTATTAAGCGACAAAGATACGCTTTTTTTGAATAGAGAGAATAATATTATATATCTTTTTTCGTTTTTTTTATTGTGTGGGTGCTAGTGCGAATATTTTACAAATGACTTTGTATTGTAGATAGAAACTACTAACTTTGCAGTTCAATTTTATATATTTTATAACAGTATGGGAAGATTATTAGCCTTGATAGGCGGAATTTTTATAGCAGTTGGAGGAATCCTACTAGTAGTATTTGGTTTGGTAGTAAGTGCAATTATAAACTTCTTCTTGCGTCTGTTTGGCGTAAAGAGACCTAATCCTTTTCAGGCAAAAGGAGCAACATACACATTTGGGCGAGGCTTCGACAGCTTTAATCGTCAACGTCAAGAGCAGCAGTCACAGCAAAAACCCAAAGAGGGAGGAGTGACAATTAGCAAAGATGGTGATAAGGATCGAGATATTGATAAAAGCATTGGAGAATATGTCGATTTTCAAGAGATAAAGGAGTAGCCCAAACGCAAGCCAATACTGCTAAGATAGGTATGATATTAAACTGTTTATGTCGAAATTTGGCATATAATTTGCACAATTCAAAATATCTTTGTATATTTATCCAAAATTAATACCAATTTTATTATGAGCAGTGTGAAACTTGAGTTTGAGTATGTGCTTGATTGTAGTCCAAAGACACTATTTACGCACGTTACTTTCCAGTCTGGCTTTACCACTTGGTTTGCCGATAGTGTTGATAGGGTGGGTGAGAGCTTCAATTTCTTTTGGGGCAAATATTCGGAGATGGCAGACCTTATCTACACCGACAATACAAAAATAGTGAGATACCAATGGGAGAAGGATAGAGGTACTGAGAACTATTTTGAATTTAAGGTAGAGCAGAGTGATGTGGCTTTGGTTGTGTCGATGATAATAACAGTTGTTACTTCGCCCGATGAGGCAGATGAACAGCAGGGGCTTTGGGATGACTCGATAGACAAACTTAAACGAGGTTTGGGTATTAAATAAGGCTCAAAAACCCCTACAATCCTTTATTTATAAATCTAGGCAGAGCAATCAGCTGTTCTGCCAAATATTTCTGTGCCTTAACGGCTTTTTTTGTTTGAATACACCTCTCAGAGTGTAATTATTTCCTAGTTTTACATCATATAATTGTTGTCGAGAAAAACCCCCTTTTTCTCGATTTTTTTATGTGAAATTGTTGTGATTTCAGAAAAAATTCATATCTTTGAGAAAAATAATTCAAACCAAAATTAAAATATTATGTTAAAAGGATTTTTTAAAGTTCCAGAGATTACAAATGAGCCAATCAAGAGCTATGCTCCGGGCTCTGTGGAGCGTGCTTCGCTTCAGGCTAAACTTGCAGAGATGCGTTCTTATGAGGTAGATATACCTATGATTATTGGAGGAAAAGAGGTTCGTACGGGTAACCTTGCAGATATTCGCCCACCACACGATAGACACCACCTTCTAGGAAAGTTCCATAGAGGTACTAAACAAAATATTACAGAGGCTATTGAGGCTGCAATGGCAGCTAAACCTATGTGGGAAGCTATGCCTTGGGATGCAAGAGCAGCAATCTTCCTAAAAGCAGCAGATCTTATCGCTGGACCTTACCGTGACAAGATGAATGCAGCTACTATGCTAGGTCAGTCAAAGAATGCGTTCCAAGCAGAGATTGACTCAGCTTGCGAAATTGCAGATTTCTATCGTTTTAACGTTAAGAATATGTGTGATATATACTCTATGCAGCCAGCAAGCTCTGCAGGTATCTGGAATCGTACAGAGTGGAGACCAATGGAGGGCTTTATCTTTGCTCTTACACCATTCAACTTTACAGCCATTGCAGGAAACCTACCAGGTGCACCAGCACTGATGGGAAATGTGTGTGTGTGGAAACCATCAAACACTGCTGTATATTCTGCATCTGTTATTATGGAAGTCCTAAAGGAGGCAGGTCTTCCTGATGGAGTTATCAACCTAGTATTCTGCTCTGGTCCAGATGCAAGTGACGTGATCTTTACTCACAAAGATTTTGCAGGTATTCACTTCACAGGTTCAACAGGTGTATTCAATACCATTTGGCGTAATATTGCAAACAATATCGATAAGTACAAAACATACCCTCGTATCGTAGGCGAGACAGGAGGTAAGGATTTTATCTTCGTTGAGCAGGACTCTTGCCCTAAGCAAGTAGCAACTGCAATCGTTCGTGGAGCCTTCGAATACCAAGGTCAGAAATGCTCGGCAGCTAGCCGTGCTTATATTCCAGACAATATCTGGGAAGATGTTAAGAAGTATGTAGGCGAAGATCTTGCTAAGATCAAGATGGGTGGAGTTGAAGATTTTACCAACTTCGTAAACGCTGTTATCGATGAGGCTTCGTTCAAAAACCTTGCTCGTCATATCGATGAGGCTCGTGAGGCAAAGGATGCTGAGATTGTGTTTGGCGGTGGATATGATATGAGTGTAGGTTACTTTATCGAACCTACTGTTATTGTAACCACAAACCCAAAATACTCTACTATGCAGGAGGAACTGTTTGGCCCAGTAATCACAATCTATGTTTACCCTAAAGATGAACTAGATCAAACCTTGGAGCTATGTGATACTACATCAATCTATGCCCTTACTGGAGCTATCTTCTCTCGTAAGCGCGAGATGATCGAATATATGAGTGATAAGCTACGTCACGCAGCAGGTAACTTCTATATCAATGATAAGCCAACAGGAGCAGTCGTAAACCAACAGCCATTTGGTGGTGGTCGTGCCTCTGGTACAAACGACAAGGCTGGTTCTGCTATCAACCTACTACGTTGGGTATCTCCACAAACTATTAAGGAGACCTTCGTTACCCCAGTAGATTATATGTATCCAAATTTCTTGGAAGATTAATACAAAGAATGTTCGATAAATTCTAAAGTTGGCAGACCACATATCGAAGGAGATAACTCTCCTTCGATAGGCTTGCCTTTGTTTATGTTTCGGAGTTTTTCGAGCTGTGATGATAACCTAAATTTAGACTTAGATGGTAGATTTTAATAGAGTGATCTCTACCTCAAAAAATCTTTGGTGCTTTTTGAGGTGATGAAACATAACAACATCGTAAGGATGGGAAAGTCGATGTACTTTTTTGCTCGCAAGATTCACTTTCCAACCAATTGGGCAATCAAACCAACGGTGTACGAACACTTCGTTGGAGGATCAAACCTAGAGGATTGTTCAAAGAATGTTGCAGAGCTTAAAAGATACAACGTTAAATCGATACTTGACTACTCTGCTGAGGGTGGAACTGGTGAAAGTTTTATCAAAAGTGCATACGACGAAATTATCAAATCGATAGACTACTCAGCAATTACGGCTGGAGTGTCATACGCCGTTTTTAAGCCTTCGGCGATGGGCTATCCAAAAATATTAGAGAAATTTAATTTCAACCTACCGACCACCTCTGACGAGAAGATTGAGTATGATAAGTGGGTTGAGCGTCTTGATAGCCTTGCGCAGCGTGCAAGCCAAAAGGGAATAAGATTGTTGATTGATGCTGAGCACTATGCCTACCAGCAGTGTATCGACGATGTGTGCGATAATCTTATGCGTAAGTACAACAAAGAGAGAGCTGTTGTGTTCAATACCCTTCAGATGTATCGTCACGATAGAATGGACTACCTAAAATCTCTACACCAAACCTCGCAGCAGGAAGGTTTTAAGATGGGTATTAAGTTTGTTCGAGGTGCCTATATGGAAGAGGAGCGTGCTTTGGCAGGCGCGAAGGGTTATCAAGACCCAATATGTGTCGATAAGCAAGCTACGGACGACAACTACAATGCAGGTTTGAAATATTGTGTTGAGAATATCAATGATATTGAAATTTTTAACGGTACTCACAATGCATACAGTTGTCAATATCTAACAGAGTTGATGGCAGAACACGGAATTGCGAAGGATGATGAGAGAATCTACTCAGTTCAATTATTTGGTATGAGTGATAATCTAACTTATAACCTTGCTGCTGCAGGATACAATGCTGCAAAGTATATCCCTTATGCACCAGTTGAGAGAGTTATGCCATATCTTTTGCGTCGTGCAGAGGAGAATACTTCTATTGCAGGGCAGACCAATCGTGAGTTGGAACTTTTGCAATCGGAGCTTAAGCGTCGTAAGAGTTTAAGATAAGTATAATACTGAATTTTGATACATATCACTTGCAAAAGAGGCTATCTCGAAATATTTTCAAGATAGCCTCTTTTTGTGTGATCTCGGCGAGAATCGAACCCGCATCTTCAGAACCGGAATCTGAAATTCTATCCATTAAACTACGAGATCAATTGCATTATAGCTTTGCTAAGAAATCTTTGACAAGGTTCTCCACACGAGAGATGTACACAATTCTTATCCCTTTTATCTTGTCTAGCGTCTTGGACTGAGCATATGAAGAGCAAACAATAGTATCAAAACCTAGTCTAAGCGCCTCTTGTATTCTTTTCTCACTCTTAGCCGCAGGGCGCACCTCGCCCGATAGACCCACCTCGCCACAGAAACATATCTTGTCTGGAATAGCGATGTCGAGAAGGGAGCTAATGATTGATGCAATTACAGATAGATCCAATCCTGGATCCTGCACCTTTAGTCCGCCAGCAATATTGATAAATGTATCCTTGCTTATCATCTTATAGCCAAGTCGTTTCTCTACTACTGCTAATAGCATATTAAGTCGGCGTTGATCGAAGCCAGTAGTTACCCTTTGAGGATTTCCGAAAGCTACAGCCGACACAAGCGACTGCACTTCAAGCATATAGGATCGACCTCCCTCTAGCATAACCCCAACAGCAATACCACTGACGTCCTGTTCGTGGTGACCTAAAAGAATCTCTGATGGATTGGTGACCTCTTTGAGCCCACTTTCAACCATCTCGAACACACCCAACTCTCCTGCGGCTCCAAAGCGATTCTTAATGCCTCTGAGTACGCGATAAGAGTTGTTGCTGTCGCCTTCAAACTGGAGAACCACATCGACGATGTGTTCAAGAATTTTAGGGCCTGCAATTGTGCCATCTTTGGTTATGTGTCCAATAATAAATACAGGAACTAGGCTCTCCTTAGCATATTTTTGCAGTTTTGCTGCGCACTCTCTAATTTGAGATACCCCTCCAATGACGCTATCTACCTCTTGGGTGTGAATGGTTTGAATGGAGTCTATGATGACCATATCATATTGGTTGATGCTCAACTCCGAGAGAATGTTTTCGAGATTAGTCTCTGCAAAAACAACACAACCATCCCCCTTTACTCCGATTCTATCTGCTCGCATTTTGATCTGTTGAGGTGACTCCTCGCCAGATACATAAAGTGTTTTTAGGTTCTCGCTATGTAGAACCATCTGAAGAGATAGGGTAGACTTTCCAATGCCGGGTTCACCTCCTAGCAAGACCAAGGATCCCGCCACAACCCCACCTCCGAGAACTCTGTCTAGCTCCTCAAAGCAACTTTTGCGTCGAGATGCCTCACTGCCAACAACATCCTTTATGGCTACTGGGCGCACTCGTTCGGATTGAGGTATGCTTACAATTGATTTTGCAGCCTTAGTAAGTGTCACTTTCTCTTCGATGATTGTACCCCACAGACCGCACTCACTGCACTTTCCTACCCATTTTGGGAATTCCGCTCCGCATTCTTTACAGAAATAAGCAATCTTACTTTTGGCAGCCATCCTA
>CAYJOF010000062.1:3874-8227 GCA_964371765.1 uncultured Rikenellaceae bacterium | reverse complement strand
GTCATTATTTTTGGAAACGATACCCTCGCAGGCTCTAATCAGATAGCTCTGCTATTTGCCTCTACCCTAGCAGCAGGTATTGCGATCTTTAATGGGGTGAAATTTGAACAGATAATGGAAAAGGTCATTGAGACCATATCATCAGCTATGGGAGCTGTACTGATTCTGTTGTTAATTGGTATGTTAGCTGGAACGTGGATGTTATCGGGGGTTATACCTGCAATGAAGTTCTACGGATTGAATATCCTCAATGCCGAGATGTTCCTTCCAGCTACGGTTGTAATCTCAATTATTATCTCAATTGCCCTTGGTAGCTCTTGGTCTACAATTGCTACGATGGGTGTAGCTCTTTTGGGAATAGGCAAAACACTTGGTTTCTCGGATGGCATTATTGCTGGAGCTATTATCTCAGGGGCATACTTCGGCGACAAATGTTCTCCAATATCAGACACCTCAAACCTAGCAGCCGCAATCTCAAAGACAGATCTATTTGTACTTATTCGATATATGATGATAACATCCATCCCTGCAATAATAATTTCACTTATCATCTTTAGTGTTATCTCTGTAATTGACTCTCCTAGTGGAGGTGGAGCCAACGTAGCAGAATTTCAGGCAGGCCTTAAAGAGGTGTACAACATATCCCCTTGGTTGTTCTTAGTACCTATTATGACTATCGTTGCAATTGCGAAGAAATTACCACCACTACCTGTACTACTATTCGGCAGTATCGTTGGAGGTGTTGCCGCTGCAATCTTCCAACCACAGCTAATTGCTCAACTATCAAGCGATGGCACCTACTCACTTAGATCTTGCTATGAGGTCATAGTAAATGCAATGTATGGACCAACCGAGATTATATCAGACAACGAGATGATCGTAACTCTAACTAAAACAAAAGGAATGGCGGGAATGTTAAATACTATCTGGTTGATTCTTTGCGCTATGGTATTTGGTGGAGTACTTGATGCTGGTGGATTCCTTAAACGTATCACCGAGGCGATTATGTCCAAAGTCAGTAGCGTATCAGGATTGGTTAGCGCAACAACAGGTTCGTGTGTACTGTTCAACCTTACAGCAGGCGATCAATACCTTTCGATCGTTATCCCGGGCAAGATGTTCAACGACAGCTATGAGAAGATGAACCTAAAGGGTGAGGTACTAGCTCGTACTCTTCAGGATAGCGCAACGGTAACTAGCGTGCTTATCCCGTGGAACACCTGCGGTGCTACTCAGTCTACTATTCTTGGAATATCTACATTCACATATCTCCCATACGCATTCTTCTGCTATCTAAGTCCGATAATGTCGATACTGATGGCTACATTCAACTATAAGATTAGAAGAACTAACGATTAAAAAAAATTACTATGACAAGACAACTATCACAACAAGAAATTGAACAGCTGCAAAGAAACCTCTGCTGGGCGGAGAGTTGGCAGAGTATTTATGTATCAGAGGATTTTGATTGTTCACTTTATCAATCGGTAAGATTCTCAGGGGAGGTAAGGCTAGGGGCGAATAATAAGGATTTAAGCCTACCAAGCGGAGAGCAGACAAGAGGAGGTATCTATAACGCCTCAATTCACAATACAACAATTGGACAGAACACATACATTGCTAACGTATCGCAGAGAATTGCAAACTACGACATAGGCGAAGATTGCGTCATTGAGGGACTAGGCGCTATGTATGTCAGCTCTTCGACCTGTTTTGGCAACGGAACAAAAATATCGGCAATCAACGAAGGTGGAGGTAGAGAAGTGATGATTTACGATCGCCTATCATCACATCTTGCATATATTATGGCACTTTATCGCCACGATACGCAACTAATAGAGAGACTCGAGGAGATGATTACAGACTACTGCAACAGAATCCGAAGCACGAGAGGTATTATTGCCGATGGTGTGACTATCACCAATTGTGGATCGATCGTAGATGTAAAGATTGGTAATGGAGCTATCATCGATGGAGCTATTAGACTCAACAACGGATCTATCAACAGTAGCTTCATAGCACCTACACGCATAGGAAGCGGAGTAATAGCCGATCATTTTATCATTTTGGATAGTTCCGTGGTTGATAGTGGAGTGATCCTCGATAAAACTTTCGTAGGACAGGGTTGTCAGCTAGGCAGACAATTCTCCTCAGAGAATTCACTATTTTTTGCTAACTCAGTGGCTATGCACGGCGAGGCCTGCTCTCTATTTGGAGGGCCATACACTGTGACTCACCATAAATCAACTCTACTAATCGCAACAATGTGTTCATTCTACAACGCAGGCAGTGGATCTAATCAGAGTAACCATATGTATAAGCTGGGTGCGTTTCATCAAGGAATATTGGAGAGAGGTAGTAAGACTGGAAGTAACTCCTATATTCTCTTCCCTTGCAAGATTGGAGCTTTTACCTCTGTGATTGGAAATCACTACTCACATACCGACAGCTCAACGATGCCATTCTCGTATCTATTGAGTTTAAACGATGTGTCGTATCTTGTACCAGGTGTGAATCTACGTAGTGTAGGCACATTTAGAGATGCAACAAAGTGGGAAAAGCGAGATACTCGTAAAGGAGATAAAATTGATAAAGTCGTTTTTGATATGTTCAACCCCTTTACAATTAGCCATATCATAAAGGGACTTGAAGACCTAAAAGCACTAGACAAGGGCGAGAGTCAGTATATATATAGAGGATGTAGAGTAACTGGTTCAGCTCTCACAAAGGGAATAGAACTATATCAAATAGCCTTAGATAAGTTCATAGGCGATGTACTAAACAAGAATCCTCAGATAGCATACAACAGTAGCTTTATTGGGCAAAAATGGGTTGATGTATCTGGTTTGATTGCTCCACAGAGCGAAATAGACAGCCTTATCGAAGACATAACAAACAGAACTTTGTTTACCCTAGAGGGAATAGAGCAACGTTTTGCACAGATATACGAAAGTTATCCTAGTCACCTAGCAAACTTCGTTTCTGGCTTAATTGAGGGAGACAAGCAGAGTTACCTTAACAAATGGCGCAGCAGCTCAATCATACTCAATGAGATGTTGATTGACGACGCTCGCAAGGAGTTCTCTATTAGTAGTCAATCGGGTTATGGTATAGATGGCGATGATCAAACCAAGACTGATGATTTTAGGAGTGTGAGAGGGGAATTTGAACAAAATAGCACCATAAAAGAGATTATGGAGCAAATTAAAGAGCTACAAGGATGATAAAAACAGCAGATTGGGTATCAGTTTTAGATGCAGAGGTACTATTAGTTGGTGAGCACTCTACCCTCCAGTGGAAGGACGAGGTGCCTGAGTGTGCAATGTTTCTGGATTATTTTTTCGAGAAAGCTCCTTACGATCTAGGTGAACGCAGTAGATATAGTGAGGCACGAGATACATTTGAGTATATAAGGGAGATTACTGCACAGAAGTGTAGCCCTGAGCGAGTTTGGGGAACACTATTCACAAATGAGATACTAATCAAGCCACCAAAAGGCAAACACACTTTGATTCCTGAGCAGTATGCCGCAGAGGGTTTGCAACACATTGGACGTATTGTGGAGAATAATCCCACAATAAAGTATATCTTTGTAGTCGGATTACAGGCCAACTACTTTTTACAGAAGAATGGATTCTACGATTGTGGCCAACACAAGGAGGCATTCTTAAAAGGAGCTGAGGCACGACGAGTAGGTCTTAACTCTCGAGATCCATTCTACCAACCAGTAGATGCAAAACCATATCGAGATATCTGTTTTAGGGTTTTCGATATGACTCAAAATAGTAAGGTAAAAGTAGTACCTATCCTACCTGCCAAGAGTATTCCTCTACGAGGGTCTGATCTCAACAACTTTGAACAAAGCTACAATGAGTTAATAAAATATATGAATACAAACTACTAGATGATAGAGGTTTATTACAGAGATAAAAAAATAGTCTTCACAGACAAAGCTCCCCAGAACACTCTGGCGAGCGCTTGCTGTGAATGGCACTCTATGGTACGAATCGAGATGCTTTTGGAGATGATCCAGCATAACGATATTATCTATGTAATATGTAATTCAACCAATAGCTGTTTTGCAGATTTCGAAGCTAAGTTCGATCCAATAACTGCAGCTGGAGGTATTGTTCGCAACAGCAAAGGCGATATATTGATGATATATCGAAACGGATACTGGGATCTTCCAAAAGGGAAGCTCGAGGATAATGAAACTATCGAGCAATGTGCTATTAGAGAGGTTGAGGAGGAGTGTGGAGTCAAGCATCTTGAGATTAGAGAGTTGATTCGATCAACCCAACACTTCTACAACATCTACGGCACGTGGCAACTCAAAACAACCTTCTGGTACAG
>CAYJOF010000062.1:0-3802 GCA_964371765.1 uncultured Rikenellaceae bacterium | reverse complement strand
ATGAGGTGAGATGGATCAAACCAGATCAAATAGAGGAATATACCAAAGGATGCTACTCTACTATCACCGAAATATTAAAATTAACACTTAACAAATAAATAATTTAAATCGATGAAAAGTTTACTAAGAGGCGTTGCCCTATCTATGATGGCTGGCGCAATTATCACAAGCTGTTCAAGCAGTTCAGCTACTGTTGAGACTCCAATGGAGTTCCACCAGCTAAGCCAAAGCGAGAAGGATGCAGGAATCCTTACTCCTGAGGTGATGCTAAAGATGACTAGATTATCTAGCTCAACACTATCTCCAGATGGAAAAACAATGTTGTATACACTCAACCTACAAGATGTTGAGAATAATGGTAGTTACACAAATATTTTTGCACAAGATGTAGCTACAAATGAGATCAAGCAACTTACTTTCGGAAAAAGAAGCAGCACATCTCCTCAGTGGAACAAAGATGGTAGCAGAATCTACTTCAAGAATGGTTCTCAGATTTGGGCTATGAATGCAGACGGCTCAAACAAGGTTCAAATCTCTGACGTTGAGGGCGGTATCGGTGGATTTATCGTTGCGCCAACAGATCAGCGAGTTCTTTACACAAAGACTGTACAGATTGACAAAACAGCTAAGGATTACTATCCAGATTATCAAAAGAGCACTGCAATGATATATGATGATTTGATGGTTCGTCATTGGGATTACTGGGTAGATGGTTCATACTCTCACGTTTTTGTTGCAGATATGGCAGGCGATAAGCTCTCAGGCGATAAGGATATCAACGAGGGTGAGGCTTGGGATACTCCTTACGCTCCTTACTTCCCTATGAGCAATATCACTTGGAATAATGCAGGTACTCAAATTGCATACTCTTCTAAGAAGATGACAGGTATTGAGTACTCTCTTAACACAAACTCTAGTATCTATCTATATGATATTGCTAGCGGCTCTACAAAAGATCTTATTCCTGCATTTAAAGGTTATGACAATGCTCCAGTATTCAATGCTGACGACTCTAAGCTTGCTTGGATTAGTATGGAGCGCAACGGTAATGAGGCAGACCTAGAGCGTTTGATGGTTATGGATATGAAATCTGGCAAGACTATCGACCTTACCTCATACACTGACAACGATGCTGGTGATGTAGTATGGGATGGTAACACTATCTATTTCATTGCTCCTCTTGAGGCAACTCACCAACTATGTAGCGTTGAGGCTACCCAAGGCGCAAAGGTTCAGGTGCTTACAGATGGTCTACAAGACTACTCTCACATCAACATCGCTCAAGACAAAATCTACCTAGAGAAGGCTACTCTATCTAGCCCAGTTGATATTGTATCTCTTGACAGATCTTCATACAAAGAATCTCAATTCACAGCTGCAAACAAGCACATTATGGATCACATCAAGATGGGTAAGGTTGAGAAGCGTTGGGTTAAGACAACAGATGGCAAGCAGATGCTTACTTGGGTTGTTCTTCCTCCAAACTTCGACGAGAATGCAAAATACCCTACTCTTCTATATTGTCAAGGTGGACCTCAGAGCGTTGTTAGCCAAAGATGGAGCTACCGTTGGAATCTACAAGCTTTTGCAGCTCAAGGTTATGTAATCGTTGCTCCTAATCGCCGTGGTCTACCGTCATTTGGTAGCGAGTGGAACGATCAAATCTCTGGAGATTACAGTGGACAGAATATTCGTGACTACCTAAGTGCAATCGACGATGTTGCAAAGGAGGATTATGTTGATAACGATCGTCTTGGTTGTGTTGGTGCTAGTTATGGTGGATACTCTACGTTCTACCTAGCGGGTAACCACAACGATCGCTTCAAGGCGTTCATTTCACACTGTGGTATGTTCAACCTAGAGAGCTTCTATGGTTCAACTGAGGAGCTTTGGTTCCCTAGCTGGGATCTTGGTGGCCCATACTGGGACAAGAGCAATAAGACAGCACAACGTTCTTATGCAAACTCTCCACATAAATTTGTTGACAAATGGGATTCTCCTATCCTAATTATTGTAGGTTTGAAAGACTACCGTATTCCTTATGCAGAGAGTCTACAAGCTTTCACTGCAGCTAAAGGTAAAGGACTAGACGCAAGATTACTTGCATTTGAGGACGAAGGACACCAAGTGTTCAAACCACAGAATGCGCTAATCTGGCACAGTGAATTCTTCAACTGGTTGGATAAGCATCTTGCAGACTAATCGCAAGATTCATTATATAAAAAAATTGGTTGTCCTTCGGGACAACCAATTTTTTTATATAATATCGAAAATCAATGTCTATTACTGAGGGCTATAGTTTGGAGCCTCGTGAGTAATCGCTACATCGTGCGGATGACTCTCTTGGATACCAGAGTTAGTGATTCTAATAAATTTAGCACCTTTAAGCTGCTCGATATTTGAAGCACCACAGTAACCCATACCTGCACGCAGACCACCAATGATTTGATAAATAACCTCATTTAGATCACCTTTGTAAGGCACTCTAGCTGCAATTCCTTCTGGAACAAGTTTTTTTACATCATCCTCATCACCTTGGAAGTATCTGTCTTTAGAGCCTTTTTGCATAGCCTCTAGTGAGCCCATACCACGATATGTTTTGAATTTTCTGCCGTTATAGATGATAGTCTCACCTGGAGCTTCCTCTACACCTGCAAACATAGAACCACACATAATTGTGTCAGCACCAGCTGCAACAGCTTTAACAATATCACCAGTGTAACGAATACCACCATCGGCAATAACAGGAACGCCATAGCTCTTAACAGCCTGAGCAACATCATAGATTGCGTTTAGCTGAGGAACACCCACACCTGCAATCACACGAGTAGTACAGATAGAGCCTGGACCAATACCAACCTTGATAGCATCAGCACCAGCTTCGGCAAGCATAATTGCAGCCTCAGCTGTTGCAATATTACCAACCACTACATCGATTCTTGGGAATTGTGCTTTAACTTGTTTTAGCATTTCGATAACACCGCGAGAGTGTCCGTGAGCCGTATCGATTACAATAGCATCTACGTTTGCCTCGTAAAGAGCCTTAACACGCTCAAGAGTATCTGCAGTAACACCAACGCCAGCTGCAACTCTTAGGCGACCTTTATCATCTTTACAAGATTGAGGATTTCTACGAACCTTAGATATATCTTTGTAAGTGATAAGACCAATTAGACAATTCTTGTCATCTACAACTGGTAGCTTTTCAATTTTATTGTTTTTTAGGATATCAGCTGCATCGTTAACCTCATCAAGGTGAACAGTGATTAGGTTCTTGCTGGTCATTACCTCGCTGATTAGTGTATTGCAGTTGCTAACAAAACGCAAATCACGATTAGTGACAATGCCTATAAGAACTGAATTCTCTATCACTGGAATACCTCCAATCTTATTCTCTTTCATAATTGCAAGGGCATCTGCCACTGTTGCATCTTTAGAGATAGTGATAGGATCGTAGATCATTCCATTTTCTGCTCTCTTAACCTTGCGTACCTGATTAGCTTGCGCTTCGATCGACATATTTTTATGAATAACACCTATACCTCCTGCACGAGCAATAGCAATTGCCATTGACGATTCGGTAACAGTATCCATTGCCGCAGAGACAATTGGAGTGTTAACTTCAATATTTTTTGAAAACTTAGATGCAATAGTAACATCCTTAGGGAGAATCTCCGAATATGCTGGAACCAACAATACATCGTCGAAGGTCAAACCCTCGGTTCTAACTTTATTTTCTATGAAAGACATAACTGAAAAGTTTAAAAATTTTTGCAAAGATAGGTATAATATTTGGGACTAC
>CAYJOF010000061.1:0-8362 GCA_964371765.1 uncultured Rikenellaceae bacterium | reverse complement strand
CAGAAAGTCGTCTTGGCGGCAACAGCGCGCCACGCTGCGAAAAAAGCACGCGAAATGGTGCAACGCAAAACCGTGCTCAGCGGCTCAGGACTCCCCGGCAAACTTTCGGACTGCTCCAGCAGAGATAGAGCCATCACCGAGCTTTTCCTTGTCGAAGGGGACTCGGCAGGCGGAACTGCCAAACAAGGGCGTGACCGTGCATTCCAAGCAATTCTGCCACTAAGGGGTAAAATCCTTAACGTTGAAAAGGCTATGGAACATAAAATCTTCGAGAGCGAGGAAATCAAAAACATATTCACCGCACTGGGCGTAACCATTGGCACCGAGGAAGACTCTAAACAACTCAACCTCACAAAACTACGTTACGACAAAACTATCATCATGACCGATGCCGATGTGGATGGTAGCCACATTGCAACTCTTATTATGACTTTCTTCTACCGCTATATGAAAGATTTGATTACAAATGGTCACCTTTATATTGCAACGCCACCTCTATACCTCGTTAAGCGTGGTAAGCAGCAACGCTACTGTTGGTCTGAAGAGCAACGTGAGCAAACTGCAATGGAGTTTGGAGGTAAGGGTATTGCTATTCAGCGTTACAAAGGTCTTGGAGAGATGAACCCTGAGCAGTTGTGGGAGACTACGATGAACCCAGAAAATCGTCTCTTACGTCAGGTAACAATCGAATCAGCTGCCGAGGCAGATAGAATCTTCTCGATGCTCATGGGCGATGATGTACCACCTCGTAGAGAGTTTATCGAAACTCATGCTAAATACGCTAATATCGACGCATAGTATGGCTGAGGAGTTAATAATAAATGGTCAGAGTAGAGAGGAGGTGTATCAAGAACTACTTCCTCAGATCTACTCGTTGGTCGAGTGGGAGACTAACACAATTGCAAATCTTGCTAATGTATCTGCTGCTCTCCATCAAGCCTTTGGCTTTTTCTGGGTAGGATTCTACCTTACTGTAAGCGAAAACGAGTTAGTTCTAGGACCTTTCCAAGGACCTATTGCCTGCACTCGTATTCGTAAGGGCAAAGGAGTGTGTGGATCGGTTTTCGAGAGTGCTAAGAGTATCATAGTCGACGACGTAGACCTCTTCCCTGGGCATATTGCTTGCTCGTCTGCATCTCGTAGTGAGATTGTTATACCTCTTATAAAAGAAGGTAGAGTAGTTGGGGTGTTAGATGTTGATAGTGATCAACTTGCCGACTTTGACGATGTGGATGATAGATATCTTACAGAGTTGTGCGCACACATCTCAAAAGTTTTGAATTTTTAACTTAAACCTATAACCTATGAAGAAATTAATTCTACTATTAATGATGATTATCCCATTGGTGGGATTCTCTCAAGAGGACAAAACTCGTCAATTCTACGAGAACCTAAAGAAACACGAGGGTAAAGCTTACGAAGGAGTTGTTACCTCTGGCGCACGTGAGGGTGACGCTTTCTCAGGCAAAAAACTAGTTATGCACGTTCGCTCTGTTGAGAAGAACCGTATCCGTATCCCATTCTTTGTAGGAGAAGATCTATCGAGAACTTGGGTGCTTACATTCAAGAACAATAGAGTAGAGTTGAAGCACGATCACCGTATGCCTGATGGTAGCGATGATAAAGTAACAATGTATGGTGGTTGGTCAAGCAACACCGGTACTCCAAATATGCAAGTATTTCCAGCAGATCAATTTACAAGTGATTTGATTGGTTATGGTACTTTCAACGTATGGTGGATTACTATCGATGATACAACATACACTTACAATCTACACCGTATTGGTACAGACAGAGTTTTTACAGTTACATTTGACTTGACAAAACCTATCGATACTCCTGCTGCTCCTTGGGGTTGGAAAGAGTAATCTTTAGTAGATACAGCAAAAATTAGGGAGGAGGTGACTTTTGTGGGTCACCTCCTCTCTTGTTTCTATCTCTGAAAAGATTGTTTACTTTGAATGATTTGAGTAGTATTTCATAAATTGAGAACGCTCAAACAGCTCGCTATCACCCCTTGAGTAGTTAAGTGCCCCTATCATATCATTGATATTGTCGTAGGTGTTTGTCTGGCACCACTGCTCAAGCTCCTCCAGCATCTTTGTGATTACACCTACTCCTTGCTCGTATAGAGCAGAGCACACTCCAACGGTCTTAGCTCCAGCAAGCAACATCTTTACGACATCATCTCCAGAGTGAACCCCCGTTGAGCTGCTATGACATATAGCCTTATTGATTGACGATGAGATAGCAATCCAGCGAAGAGGATGTTTAATATCCTCAGCAGAACTATATACTGGCGATGAAGTTACAGCAACACTCTTAGTGTCAATATCTGGTTCATAGAATTTATTAAACATCACAACCCCTTTTACTCCCCTAAAATACAGCTCTTTTACCATATTTAGTGGCGAGGTGAAATGATCAGGGATCTTTACAGATACAGGAATCGAAATACTTTTTACAACGTGTTCTACAGTGCGTAGATACTCCTGCTCAATCTCACTCGAACTTTTGTCAGCATCTAGTGGCATATAAAATACATTAAGCTCTAGTGCGTCAGCTCCAGCACGCTCAATCTCTTTTGCAAACGATACCCATTGACCGTCTCTTGAGCAGCATATACTTGCTATAATAGGAATAGAGCACTCTTTTTTTGCCGTTGAGATAAGCTCTAAGTACTTCTTGACACTATTCTCTCGAACATAGTTTGCAATGTAATCTTCCATTCCATATTGAGAATCCTCTTGTGACATTTTTAGAACCTCAGCATTGATCTGCTCCTCAAATAGTGACTTTAGTACTACTGCTGCAGCACCCGCACCCTCCAAACTCTTAATTCCATCAATATTAGAGGTGAAACCACAACTGCTCACAATGATTGGATTACGTAGATCCAACCCTAGATAATTTACACTCTTATTCATAATATTTGTTTTTATTTATAATTTCTATTTCCGAAAATTGTTGTTCCAATCCTTACCATATTCGAACCGCACTCGATGGCCAATTGATAATCTCCCGACATACCCATAGATAGTGTATCGAAGTTCTCAAAGGTAGGTTTCAGCGACTCAAAACACTCTTTGAGAGAATAAAATTCGCTGCGAATTTGTTCTATTTGATCGGTATAGGTAGCCATACCCATCAAGCCTCTAAAATTTACGTTAGGATAGTCTCTCAATTCAATTTGCTTGCAAAACTCACGGAAGCTATCCATCTGCCAGCCCTCCTTGCTCTGCTCTTGTGCAATGTGTATCTCAAATAGTATATCAATAATTCGATTGTTTTTTTGCGCCTCCTTTTGTATCGTGTCCAGAAGTTTTACGCTATCCACCGAGTGAATCATACTCACAAATGGAGCAATATACTTAACTTTATTGCGCTGAAGAGTACCGATCTGGTGCCAACGAATATCTTCGGGTAGTTGGCCCTGTTTTAAGACCATCTCCTGTGGGCGATTCTCTCCGAAATCCCTCTCAGATGCCTCGTATGCCTCCATAATTGCCTCTACTGGGTATGTTTTTGATACCGATATTAGAGTTACGTGTGAAGGGATTGAGGTACGTAGTTCAGCTAAATTACTCTTTATCATAATAAAATATAGTTCTCTATTTTTTTACAAATTTAGTAATAATTTTGGTAAATCAAAATGTGAATTGTAAAATTGTTTTGTTGTCCAGAAAATTATCACTATCTTTATCCCTTAGAAAATTTAATTTAATACAAATAAACAATGAAGAACAGATTAGTTATTCTAACATTTGCAGTAGCAACGCTTTTCTCGTGCTACAAGATTGCAGAAGCTTGTACTAGTATTCTAGTTACAAGAGGAGCTTCGAAGACAGGCTCAACTATGGTATCTTATGCAGCAGATAGCCACACTCTTTACGGTGAGTTGTACTCGTCTCCAAGTGCGACCTATCCTGCAGGTACAATGAAAAAAATCTATGAGTGGGATACTGGAAAATTCCTAGGCGAGATTCCAGAGGCTGCTAAAACTTACTCAACAGTAGGTAATATGAATGAGCACCAGCTTATCATTACAGAGTCTACTTGGGGTGGTTTGTCGCAGATGCGTAACCGTGAGGGTATTATGGACTATGGTTCACTTATCTACACAACTCTTCAGAGAGCAAAAACCGCTCAAGAGGCTATCGACGTAATTGTTGACTTGACTACCAAGTATGGCTATTATTCATCTGGTGAGTCGTTCTCTATTGCAGACACTAAGGAGGTATGGTATATGGAGCTTATCGGTAAGGGTAAAGAGAAGGGTATCTCGTATGTAGCTATCCGTCTTCCTGAGGGTTCTATCTCTGCTCACGCAAACCAAGCACGTATCACTGATTTCGATATGAACGACAAAGAGAACGTTCGCTATTCGGCAGACATTATCGATTTTGCTAAGAAGAGTGGTGTATATGCTGAGCGTGATGGTAAATTTAGCTTCTCTGATACCTACAATCCACTTGATTTTGGTGGTATGAGAGGTTGTGATGCACGTGTATGGAGTGTATTCCGTCAAGTTGTTGATGGTATGGACAAATACGAAGATTATATTCTAGGTCACTCTACTAAAGAGCGTCTTCCTCTATATGTTTTCCCAAAAGAGAAGATAGATGTGAAGGATGTTTCTGATTTTATGAAAGATCACTACGAAGGTACTGTTCTTGATATGACAAAAGGTGCTGCAGCAGGTGGCGAGGAGACTCCTTACCGTTGGAGACCTATGACTTATGAGGTTGATGGTGTTAAATACCAAAACGAAAGAGCAATTGCTACTCAGCAGACTGGCTTCTGGTTGGTAGGCGAGGCGCGTGAATGGTTGCCAGATGAGATTGGTGGTATTCTATGGTGGGGTGTTGACGATGCAGGTACATCTACTCTTACTCCTATGTACTCTAGCTCTCGTCGTATTCCTGAGACTTTCGCAGTTGGTAATGGTTCTATGAGCGAATACTCAGAGACTGCTGCTTTCTGGATCTTCAATCGTGTTGCTCAGTTCGCTTACCTTCGTTACAACAAAGTAGGTAAAGAGACTAGAGAGGTTGCTGATAAGTTCCTTGAGGAGTCTATGCTTCAAGTTAAGGCTATCGATAAGGGTGCTGAGGAGCTTTACAAAGTATCTCCTGAGGCTGCTCGTAAGTTTGTTGAGAGCTACTCAGTAAACAGAGCACAAGAGATGTTTACAACTTGGGTTGAACTTGATAAGTACACAATGGTTAAGTATATCGACGGAAATGTGAAGAGAATGAAAGACGGTAAGTTTGAGACTAACGGTCAAGGTAAAGGTATTCTTCGCTCTCCTATCACTGACGGATATAGCGAGGCATGGAAACGTGCTGCAGCTAAAGATGCTGGTAAGATAGGTCAAGTGGTTACTCCTAAGAAGTAATCTTTAGTCCATATATATGAAATAGGGGTGATTCATAGCGAATCACCCCTATTTATATAATTAGTTGTTCTTTATAAGTTCAACTTTTTTTGTGTGTTGTATAGATAGAATACTATTATTGTCCAATAAAAAATCTATTGACGCTTGTAAGTGATTATTTAGTATAATATTACAGCGTTTTGTCGATAAGGTGGCTTGAAAATCAAGACTCAAAGATTTTTTAATCGCCAAAACCTTTCGGCAGGCAAAATTGGACAGATGTGCATTAGTTTTAGCCTCAAATCACTGCGTGGAGTACTTCGGTACTTGAGCAGTGAAGCTCCTAAGAGCGGTTTTGAGGTTAAAAATGATGTGCAGCTGTCCAATCATAAATTTGCTTGGACACTAATAATAGAATACTATTGATCAATATCTGCTCTCTTATCTACTAATTTAGTTGTGCTTATTTCCGATAGGAACACTTATACCCAAATAGAAATTAGCAGCATTCTGGCTAATAGGGATAAATTCAGGAGATACTTTTGTGAAGATATAATCTGTGCCTACAAAGAAGTTTATCCAGCTAGGAGAGAAATTTAGGGCCAGCCCAAATGTATTGAAACTGCTGTTGAGGAAGGAGTAGCTCAAAGATGCATCAAACCACCATATAGGACTGTAGTTTGTCGATACAGTGATTTCGTGTTGGAATTGAATTGGAGTTACTCTTGCGCTATATAGCAATCCAAATCCTAGTTGATCCTCAATAAGGGTGTATTCTCCACCCAGATTGAATGATGTTGAGATCATCTTTACCGAGCCGTGACTTGCAGCCTCATTAAAACTATACAAATCTGTAAAATCATCCTCTATGCTATCCATTTGATCCTCAATTGAGCTTTGTCCGCCTGTGTAGGGAATATCAAAGCCCTCGAATATAAAATCCCCCGAGGCACTACCACTAACATTACTACCCTTAGACCAAGCAATGAAACCAAGATCGTTGATTGCACCATAGAGCGTGATCTTATCTGTGAGCTTGTATGTTGCACCAAGATCAATTGCCAGGCCTATACCCGCAAAACCAAATCCATCAATATCCACTGAGTTTATGTATTGATTATCCGACTTATATTTAAGTTCACTACTAGCGCCGCTCATATATAGGTTCATCGTGCCCTGTGAGCTAGCTGCCCATCTATCAGCATTTGCAGTAAGATTGATATTGTGCATATTCATATCTCCACGCATAATCCCCAGAAGAACTTTTGCTCTTGCACCAAGGCTTAGTTTATCATTAATCTTGCGAGAGTGCCCAACAGACATATCTAGATATGACTCGGTGAAGAGTCTTGTGTCCTGAATATCGAAAACATCCCCATCTGCACCTGTTCCCACCTTCATAAATCGATATAACTCCTTTGGGGTGTTCATTCCAGTGTAGCTGTTGAAGCCTACATTGAAACTCCAGAACTGATCTTTTTTGAGATACATACCTACACCCATCAAAGAGGTGTTTAAATCTATGTTTAACCTATTGTGTTCAGATAAGCCACTCAGAAAGTCCGTGCTATTGACAGAGGGATCCAGAAAAGTAACAGATCCGTTACTTGTTGGGTAGATAAAGTCGTCAAGAGATAGAGAGTTACTAGAGTATCCAAGACCCACTGCTCCTAGAATTGGGATATTCACATATCCACGATCTGGAGTATGAGAAGCATTCATACTCATACCTATTGGAGATCTATCGATGAAATACGAGCTTTTGATCTGTTGTGCAAAAGAGCTGCTACAAAATAGACCTAATGTTATGATTAATATAATTATTTTTTTCATTTCTTACTCCTTTTTGTTTAGTGAGACACCACCTGTTTTTCTAGCCTTCAGCTCCACCTCAAGACTCTGCCTATTTGACAGAGCAATTCCTTCAAACATTTCATTCGATTTTGCTGTGTACAGTAATTCAATGTTTTTAGCTTGTTCCATCTTTGGCATATCTTCGCTCGAGATTTTGAATAAAATAGAGCTACTTACAGGCTCAACCGTAGTAGATCCTGCAACCAGATTGGTACCTAAATCCACGTCAATGGTTTTTCCATATTGGTCTGTTACTTTAATTCGCATCTCAAAATTCAGAGGGAAATTGTTCTTTACTGTTCCAAATAACTCCAACTGACCAGTTGAGAAGAGCAAATCAGCCACATCCTTTGTGAAAATATCTTCAATGAACATCTCCATCTCCACGCTGAAGCCATCCTCTGCCGCTAGCGGTATGTTAAGTTCGTAGGCAGCCTCTATCTGCGGAGGGTTAAGCACAAAGGCCCTGCTGTTTGAAGATACTATCTTTCCCTCTATTGCAATAGCATTAGGATTGTTCTCAAATAGGTCGTTAACATTAAATTCTACCCATTGCTCGTTGCTAGAATTATCGACTTGTCTCTCAGATAATACATACTGCCCATAAGCTGTTTCGTAAGGTTTGTCCGCCTTAGCTGTCTCAAGGGATAAGTTCTTAGAGAGAATCGTACTACTATTCTTTATAGATGCTAGGTTCATATCAATAGTGCTTGAGAAACCTAGGTTGTGTATAAGATCCAATTTTATGCTAGGGTTGTAGAATCGCAGTGAGGCTTGATCTCCAAATAATTCTGTAATCTCACTCACATCAACACTTGTCTTAGTGATAGTCTCATTATAGTTGAATGTGCCGTAAGCTATCTCAGGAACATTATTAATAAAGGAAGTTTGGCAAGCAACAATCTGCTCGGCTGCACTATCAGCAATAAATTTATTAGCACTATCTAGTTTTAGCGTAAATTCCACAGTAACCTCAGGATTAGTCTCTAAGCTGCCGATTTTTTCGTTTCTGAAATCTATGTTCTTTATCTGGTTAAGTACCTCACTTATAGGAACGTCAAAATTAAGGGTGAGTCGGTTGTTTATGATGGTACTTTTGTAATCCTTGTGTGTAAGAACAAAATCCTCAGG